>JAGPJL010000044.1:0-13672 GCA_018054455.1 Parabacteroides sp. | reverse complement strand
AAGAACTTATTATCAACTAATACTATTATGAAATTAAAACTCATCTCGGGGATATTACTATCCATTTTCCTGGTTTCGTGCAAGACAGACACGCTTGTTACTTATGAAGTAATTCCGGCACCTCAATCGGTTGAATACAAAAGTGGCGTCTTGAAATTAGATAAAGTAGTGAAAGTCGCTTACTCAGCCGACCTTTCCAAGGAAGCATCCTTCATTAAAGAGGCTTTAAAATCCGATTTTGGAGTTGAAGCCGAACTGGTAAAGGAGGCTAAAAATGCGGACATCTCTTTGGTGATGGGTAAGTCAGGAACCTCAGAAAAAGAAGACGGATATGCAGTAAATGTAAGTTCGAAAGGTATAAAAGTTTCTTCTTCCTCTGCAACAGGTATATTTTACGGAATACAGACCCTGAGACAAATTATACAGAAGAAAGAAGAAATGCTGATTGTTCAAAAAGGGACTGTCAGCGATTCTCCCCGATTTTCATGGCGTTCCTTCATGTTGGACGAAGGTCGCCACTTCAAAGGAAAAGAGGTTGTCAAACAATTACTTGACGAAATGGCTCTTCTTAAAATGAATGTTTTCCATTGGCATTTAACCGAAGACCAGGGATGGAGAATTGAAATAAAGAAATATCCAAAGCTCACCGAAATAGGTTCGTTCCGCGACTCCACCGAAATCAATCACTTTGAAAGCAACGTATTTGACGGAAAGCCTCATAGCGGTTTCTATACACAGGAAGACATAAAGGAAATAGTAGCTTACGCCGCCGACCGTCACATCCTGGTGGTACCCGAAATCGAAATGCCCGGACATGCCAGCGCTGCGATAGCCGCCTATCCTTGGCTTGGGACAACCGGTAAACAGATAAATGTACCTTGCAAATTCGGTGTTCAATACGATATATTCAACGTAACAGATCCCAAAGTAATCGAATTCTTTACAGATGTGATCGACGAAGTAATTGCGCTGTTCCCTTCTCCCGTATTCCATATCGGCGGAGATGAGGTAAGATACAACCAGTGGAACGAATCTCCCGAAGTTAAATCGTACATGGAAAAGAACAACATAAAGACTCCTGCCGAATTACAGGTATTCTTCACCAACAAGATTTCAAACATTCTTGCGTCCAAGAATAAAAGAATGATGGGGTGGAATGAAATTACCGGAGCTAAATTGCATGAGTATCAATCGGAGAAAGATACCAAAGAGGGTAATGAAAAGTTGGCAGACGGAACGATCGTACACTTTTGGAAAGGTGATTCAAGCTTGATTTTGAATACCATCCACAAAGGTTACGATATTGTAAACTCCGATAATGTGTACACCTACCTTGATTATGATTATAAATCAATTTCTTTACAAAATGCGTACGACTTTAATCCTATTCCCGCCGGACTTCCCAAAGAATTAGAAACAAAAGTTTTAGGAACGGGTTGCCAGATGTGGGGAGAATTTATTCCTACCGTCGAAAGCATGAATTATAAGGTTTATCCCCGTCTGGCTGCTTACGCAGAAGGAGGATGGACAGCTGCGGAGAATAAAAATTACAGCCGGTTTAAGAAAGCTTTGCCTCATTTCTTAAACCGCTGGTCAGCCATGGGAATTAAATACGGACCTGTTGAATAAAAATATAATTTTGTTTTTAAATTAAAAAAAATGTAATATTGCAGGCCTTATAGAACAAAAAGAAGATTCGGGTGGTGGATAAATATGGAAGATAAGATTTTAATAGCAGAAATTGTGGACGGACAAGAGGCTTCCTATGCTTGTTTATACAACAAATATGTAAAAGATCTTTTTTCATATGGAATGGGACTGGGTTTCGAAAGAGAAGTTATAAAAGATGCCATCCAAGATGTCTTTCTTAAATTATTATCCAATACTAAAATTCTGAAAGAGGTTACTAATGTTAAATTTTACCTTCTCAGAAGTTTAAAAAACAGGCTGTTGGATATACATAAAAACAAAATAATCTACAACGAAATAGATGCGGAGGGTCCGGAATTCAGTATTAAGGTTTCTGTGCTGGACGATCTGATTGAAAAAGAAGATCGGGAAATTCTGGAACATCGAATCCAAAACCTTTTAAGCAACCTTACCAACAGACAAAGAGAAGCAATCAGTCTACGCTATATGCATGAAATGGAGTACGAAGAGATCGCGTTGCTTTTGGAAATGACACCAAAAGCAACGCGCAAACTTGTTTCCAGGGCAATGGAACGTTTACGTGATCAGAACTTAACTTTAATTTATTTTCTTCTTTTTTGTAAAATCTGATTTTTTTTGGGGACAAAAAACAAATGCTGTCGTCTTCTATATATTATTATGAAGCTTCAACATCTATTTTATGCACCAAGAAGATCACTATTCTGAAAAGCATTTTCTAAATAACGACCGTTTTCTGCTATGGAGGGTTTCTCCTGATTCGGAATTGGATACCTATTGGAATAATTACATCAAAACTCATCCCGAATACCTGGATGGGTTTAACCGCGCCATCGAAATCATGTCGTCTGTCAAAATGAATGAATGCTCCCTTTCATCCAATGAAACAGACGAAATGTATGTGCTGCTTCAGCAAGAGTTCAAGAAGAAATCAAAAGGCAATTCCCGCCGTCTTATTTTCAACTATGCGGCCGCCGCCTGCTTTGCACTGCTCTGTGTAATCGGGTCCTTGTATTACATACATACGTCTTCCTCTTTATCAAATCAACTGGCAGCAGTTGCAGATATGAAGATAGACAGTACACAAGTTGATGTTGAACTTATCATCCGCAACGATAAGAAGATGATTCTGGCGGAGCAATCCACCATTAAATACAATTCGCAGGGAAAAGTATTGGTTAACGATAAAGAAGCAGACGTAGAAAACAAGGCTATTGAAGGTGAATCCAATATTAACACATTGAAAGTCCCCTACGGAAAACGTTCTGTACTAATCCTGGAAGACGGCACCAAAGTCTGGGTAAATTCAGGAACAACCTTACAGTTCCCCTCCTCATTCGAACCAAACAAACGAACCATCAGTGTAAACGGAGAAATTTACATAGAAGTAGCAAAAGATGCCAATCGTCCTTTCTTTATAAAAACATCCACTTTCGATGTACGCGTGCTTGGGACAAAATTCAACATAACCGCTTACAGTGAAGATGCCACCCAGCAATTAGTTCTTGTACAGGGCAGTGTGGAGGTAAACACAGCAGCCAAACAACAAGTAATTATGCGTCCAAACGAATTATTTAGCTTAACCAACAACAAGGTAAGTACAAAAATGGTCGATGTATACGATTATATCAGCTGGAAAGACGGCCTATTTAAATTCAACAGCCAATCACTTGATGTTGTACTGCACCGATTATCCAGATATTACCGGCTAAAGATAAATTGCGACGAAGCCTCAAAGAAAAAAATATGTTCCGGTAAACTTGTATTGTTTGATGATTTCGATAGTGTTATGAAGACAATTTCAGAAATATTACCGATACAATACGAGCGAAAAGGCGATGTGATTAATATAAGTAGTAACCCATAAATAGTGTGCGAATGAAATATACCTGATCAATCTAATTCACCTATACTGGAAAAATCAAAAAGAAAAGTCGGACAATGGGCATATTGTCCGACCTGAAATTCCAGTTAATCTAGTTTATTCAACAAAAGAAGAACTTAAATTAATACAAATGTATGAAAAATAAATTATATACAATTAAAAATAAAACAAACAGGACCCTTAAGAAGCTAATCACTACGTTGTTTATCGTGATGCTTATGAGCAGCTATCCTGGCATGGGTTATTCAAAAACAAACAGCGACACAAAAGTTCGTTTATCCATCGAATTATCTCAGGTTTCAATTAAAGAGGTATTATCCACCATTGAAAGTAAAAGTGACTACGTTTTTTTCTATTCAGATGAAATCAGTAGTGAATTAAACAAACGGGTAAGCATCGATGTAAAATCAAAAACAATCAACGATATTCTTGCTAACCTACTGAAAGACACGAATCTTTCATTCAAATTTAATGAGAATCAGGTTGCCATTGTAAGAAAGCAGGCTACTAGTGCGGCTAACTCCATCAGGATTAACGGATCTGTAAAAGACAAAGACAAGAATCCACTACCGGGGGTAAATATTACAATCAAAGGTACAAGTGTTGGAACTGCTTCCGATATAAACGGTAACTTTTTTTTAGAGGTTCCCGATAAAAATGCAGTATTGCAATTCCAGTTTATCGGATTCGAACCACAGGAAATAAAAGTGGGCAACCAAATCAATATCAATGTAACTTTAAAGGAAAACGAAACAGAGCTGGAGGAAGTTGTGGTAGTTGGTTACGGTTCACAAAAGAGAGTCTCTGTTGTGGGTTCCATAACAACCATCGAGCCGGGTAAATTACAAGCTGGGACAACCCGTTCAATGAGTAACAATTTAGCCGGACAACTTGCCGGTGTAATTGGTGTGCAACGTTCGGGAGAGCCGGGTTACGACAATTCCAATTTCTGGATTCGTGGTATTTCTTCTTTTGCAGGTAACAACAATCCTCTTGTATTAGTGGATGGGGTTGAACGGTCATTAAATAATATTGACCCTGCGGAAATTGAATCTTTTTCTGTATTGAAAGATGCTTCTGCCAGTGCAGTATATGGTGTTCGCGGAGCGAACGGTGTAATCATCATCAACACCAAACGGGGAGAAATCGGAAAACCTAAAGTAAGCGTACGTCTTGATCAGGGGATCACTAAATTAGGTAAATTACCTGAGTTTGTAGGGTCGGCCGATTACCTGAGTTTACTCAACGAAATAGCCCGCGACGAAAATAAGCCTGAAAGGTACACAGAAGAACAAATTGAGAAATACCGCACAGGCGAAGATCCCGACTTGTATCCCGATGTTGATTGGGTAGATGCCATAACCGATGATTATGGACATAATACTCGTGGAAATGTGACCGTATCCGGAGGTAGCGACCTTCTTAGATACTCGTTAGTAGGATCATTCTACAACGAAAAGGGAATTATCTCCCGCGATTCAAAACAGGCATGGAATTCAAGTTCTAACCTGAACAGATACAATGTACGTTCCAATGTGGATGTTGATATTACAAAAACAACCGTATTCCGGGTTAATATCGGCGGATATCTGCAAGACCGCAGACGTGCACCTCAGAGTGTGGACGGCTTGTTCTCTTTGGCATTTGACACACCTCCGTTTGTACATCCCCAACAATACTCTTCGGGAGAAATACCTGTCGTACCCGAACGAGCCAATCCATGGGCGTGGGCAACACAAACCGGATACGAAACTTTCAGCGACAGTAAGTTAGAGTCTTTATTCTCTATCGAGCAAAACCTGAATTTTATTACAAAAGGCTTAAAGACAAAAGCCCTGTTTTCTTTCGACCGTTTCCAGGGAAATGGAGTATCAAGAAATAAAACGCCTGATCTTTATAACCCCTCTACCGGCAGAAATGAAGATGGCAGTCTGGATCTCTTAATCTATCGTTACGGACAAAACTTCCTGAATCATAGTAATTCTTCCGATTGGGGAGATAAACGAACTTATCTGGAGTGGACTGTTTCTTACGATCGCACGTTTGGAAAGCATACCCTCAACGGGATGTTCCTTTTCAACAGAAGTAACTTCGAAGATGGAAGTAAACTTCCTTACCGTAATCAAGGTATTGCAGGACGTGCATCCTATACATACGATAGCCGCTATGTGGCCGAAGTGAACTTTGGATACAACGGTTCCGAAAACTTTGCGAAAGGAAGTCGTTACGGCTTTTTCCCCTCAATTGCACTTGGATGGTTACTTTCCGAAGAACCTTTTATGAAGGCGTATAAGGAAACGTTCTCTAAAATTAAGTTCAGAGGATCTTACGGTCTGGTTGGTAACGACCAGTTAGGAGCCAACAGGGGCGACTATCGTTTTGCTTATCTGACTACAATTGGTGATACAGATGGCTACCGCTGGGGCGTCGATAACGACTATCATCGGGCAGGACGTTGGGAAGGAAATGTGGGGGTTCCAAATCTTACCTGGGAAACAGTAAAAAAAGCAAATTTAGGTTTTGAATTAGGCCTTTGGAATGCAGTCGAATTACAAGTAGACTTCTTTAAGGACCGACGTGAAAATATCTTCTTGCAACGTCAAACTATGCCAGGTTCTGCCGGATTTATCCAGACTCCATTTCAGAACTTTGGTATTGTGAACAATCAAGGTATCGATTTGTCGCTTACAGCAAACAAACAAGTCACTAAAGATTTCATGATATCAGCCAGAGGAACCTTTACGTACGCGAAGAATAAAATTATCGAACAGGATGAACCATTAGGTATTTTGGGAACAAACCGTTCAAGCACCGGATACCCGATCGGACAAATCTTTGGATTGCTTGACGATGGTTTGTTTACTGATGCAGACTTTGTGGATGGAAAATTGATCGAAGGCATACCTGAACATACGTTTAGCCCGATTCGCCCAGGAGATATCAAATATAAAGACGTAAATGAGGATGGCGTTATAAATGATTTGGACCGAACCGCGATTGGCGGAACCTGGAATCCCCAGATTGTTTATGGTTTTGGATTGAACCTTCAATATAAGAATATTGACTTCGGATTCTTCTTTCAGGGTAATGCAAAAACCAACCGCATGATCGGAGGAAGTAACTTTATTCCAGGTAGCGGAGATGGTTCTATGGGTAACATTATGTCTAACTACCAAGACCATTGGACGGTAGACAATCCAAGTCAGGATGTTTTCTGGCCACGTTTGTCAAGTTCAAGAAATGCAAATAATACACAAGAATCAACCTGGTGGCTTCAAGATATGAGCATGTTACGTTTAAAGAATGTAGAAATAGGATATAACTTCTCTAAAAAGAAATTATTACCAAACTTTATTCAGAGTGCCCGCCTATTTGTAACGGGATCAAACCTGCTGCAGTTCTCCGGATTCAAACTATGGGATCCAGAATTGGATACTTCTAACGGTCTTCGTTACCCAATAATGAAATCGGCCTCTTTTGGATTAGAAATTAATTTTTAAATCATTAATCGAAAAAGTATGAAACTTATTAAATATGCATTCTTAGCCTTTGGGCTTACAGCATTCAGCTCCTGTTCCGACTATTTGGACAAACAGCCTGATGATATGCTTACCCTCGAAATGGTTTTCAACGACAAAACAAGAACAGAAGATTGGTTAGCCGGCTGTTATTCAAGTATACCCGACCCGTTATGGGGCGGAGCTTACGGCAACGGGAATAATGGATTAGGACCGTTAGGCGATGACGTGGCTCCTTCAGTAGGATGGGAGAAATTTGGTTGGAACATTATTGCCAAACAAACCGGTAACTGGAGTCCTAATTCAGGAGATGGTCATGGCTATTGGTCTTTGCTGCCAAAGCGTATTCGTACTGCTCTTATTTTTATAGAAAATGTAAAGCCTAATCCAGCTCAACTTATACTTGAAGCGGATGTGGAAAACATGAAAAATGAAGCTCGTTTCTTAATTGCCTACTATAACACTCTATTGGTGGAAATTTACGGACCAGTCCCATTTAATCCAACCAAGCTGCTTTCCGGAGAAAGCACTTCCGAAGAAATTATGGCAGGTCAGACTCCCTATGATCAGATAGTAGATTGGATTGATAAAGACCTGTTAGAGTTGTCGACGAAACTACCTGCCTCGTATACAGACAAAAAGAAGTTTGGTCGTGCCACTTCCATCATGTGTTTGGCAGTAAGAGCCCGTTTATTACTATTTGCCGCAAGTCCGTTGGTTAATGGAAATCCGGATTACAAAGGGCATGTAAACTTCAAAGGCGAAGAGCTTTTCAATTCAACCTACGATCCTCAGAAGTGGGTAAGAGCAGCTAACGCCTGCAAAGATCTTATTGATGCAGCCCAGGCCGCAGGACACGGATTATATTATGAATACAATCCCGACGGCAGCATCGATCCATTCTTGTCATACCAAAATATGCAATTCAAAAAGTCAACCGAAGGCAACAAGGAAATTCTGTTTGCTCGTACATCTTGCGACTATGAAGCAGTGAATAGACATGCAACACCGAGAGGTTGCGCCGGTAACGGTGGATACGGAGTTACCCAATCATTGGTAGACGCCTTCTTTATGGAAAATGGCTTACCTCCAATTTTAGGATACAACGCAGACGGTAGTCCGATTATTAACCAGGCTTCAGGTTACAAAGAAAAGGGATTCTCCGAAGCACCCGAATTCCGTAAAACACAATGGATCGAATCTCAGGGAGACGGTAAGGTTACATTGGAAGGTACCTATAACATGTACACACACAGAGAACCACGTTTTTATATTTCCGTGTTGTACAACCGTGCCTGGTATCGTTCAGAGAACAGAACTACCCGTTTCATGATTGGAGAATGGGACGGTGGACCAACGCACGATGCTCCGCAAAATGGTTATTTGATGAGAAAATCGATTCATCCCGATCATGAAGCACGTAACGGTGTTTACCCCTATTACCCAGGCATTCTATATCGTTTAGGCGAAGCTTATCTGAACTATGCGGAGGCATTAAACGAAGCCAAACCAGGCGATCCGGATATCCTTAAGTATTTGAATCTTATCAGAGAAAGAGCTGGTGTTCCTCAATATGGTTCAGGACAGGGAATGATTGCAGCTCCTTCCAATCAGAATGATATGCGCGAAGCCATTCATCGTGAACGTCGCGTTGAATTAAACTGCGAGAACATTATCCGTTACTTCGATATCCGCCGTTGGAAAGAAGGCGAAAAGCGTCTGAACGGACCATTCTACGGAATGAACTTTATGGGCGAAAAAGTAAGCGACGACGATAGCGATCCTAAAGCTTTCTTTACACGTAAAGTATATCAACGCCGTGTATTCGAAAAGAAACAATACTGGTTCCCGGTTCCACAAGGGGAAATGGATAAGAACCCCAATCTGGTTCAGAATCCGCTCTGGAAATAAGCATAATCAAAAACGCCCGGTCTATAAAGACCGGGCGTTTTTTTATTCTTTTCCTACTTTAATCCAGGTTGCCTTTTTCCATAACCATTCTAACGGGCCCTGACGATGAGAACGGAGCCACCAACGACAAAAAAGGAATTGCAAAAAGAACATACCTATACCCATAAGAACACAAACCGTAATGCCGGTATAGCGGTAAAGTCCTAATCCCCAGTTGTAGAACAAGAATCCACCGATCAAAGACTGCGAAAGATAATTTGTAAGACTCATGCGTCCGTAAGGAGCCAATTGATGCAGTACACCTCTACACTTTGTGAGGTAATAAACAAGTATGACCCCTGCAAACAGTATTCCTGTAAATGCAATATTGGAAAGCGACTTAAGCAGAAGAGTAGAAGGAATAAGCAGTGTCTCCTGACTAATAAAGTCGGGAAGTACAGCTGCCAAACCATAAATCGGGAAAAAAGCGAAGGTGGCTATGATAAATACGTTAGTCCATAATTTTATATTTTCTTCCGAATAAAGAAACACTTTGCTACGCCCTATAAGCATCCCAACCATAAACAATCCTGCGGTTTGAGTAACCCTGCCATGCAAAAGCATCCAGCCCATATTCGCAATATTGCCCGTTACAATGGTCGTTTTGCACAATTCGAGGAAAGAACCTTCCTTCTGAACTGTATTAACGATCTCCCAGTATGGCCCATCAAAGAGAGGATCCACAATAAATTCGTTGTTGATGAGCGTATAAATCAGTTGAATCCATTCAAAAGGCTGCAATAAAAGGAAAACCGCAATAAACGCGATTGTGCGGGTAGAAAAACGACAGACCGCGATCATTACATAACCAAGCAAAGCATAGAGAACCAATATTTCGCCGGGAAATAAAGTCGAATTGATGCAGGCAATAAAAAACAGCAAAACCAACCGCCAGGCAAACCGTCCGCGAAAATCTTTCCCTTTTTCTTTTTGCGAGTTGTCTTGAATAAAAAAGCTGAATCCGAAAAGCAACGCAAAAATGCAATAAGCTTTACCCGAAAAGGCAAAAAATACACTATCCCATATTACCCGATCCGTAAATTGCAGCAAACTGCAGGTCTCTTCCGGGAAGCTATTAAGGCTAAACCGTTCGATAAAATGGATAAGGGTAATACCCATTACAGCAAAACCACGTAATACATCAGCTATCTCTATGCGATTGGTATTGGTTAGTGTAGAAGATAAATGCATGCTTTTTTAGAATTTAAAAGGTAACTTATTATTTATTTGGAGGTGCAAATGTACCATAAACCTTTTAAGATTCCTAAATATAACGTAAACAGATACCCTACCGCACCGTTATTGAATAGTTTTATTTTTTATACAAGCAATTCGGTAAGATTCAATAGCAATATAACTGGGATTCAGATTTTGTTTTAGCACTTCTTCATTCTTGTGAATTTCTGAAACCTGTTTAAAGAATATAATACCATCCATTCTTATTTTGGGCGCTATAAATCTAAACTGTCCATTTCGGTTTTCATTCCCTATCATTCTGCATTTTAAAACATCTTCGCAGTGAAGTTTATCCACAGAAAAATAACAGGTATCAAGATTCAATTGATCTAAATGATACTCCAGACTGTTAGTGGGAGGAGCCTGTACCGATGCAATTTTAAAATTTGTGACTGTACTATTTGAAGTAACAAAACGGCCAGATCCTGCCATCAAAGAAATAC
This sequence comes from Parabacteroides sp., assembly GCA_018054455.1. GTDB lineage: Bacteria > Bacteroidota > Bacteroidia > Bacteroidales > Tannerellaceae > Macellibacteroides. The sequence goes on along the minus strand of JAGPJL010000044.1, from coordinate 2,972 downwards.
ATGAATAATCATCCTTGTATTTGTTTCTCATGTAGTATCCAAAAGCATAACCCTCTAAATCAGATGCTTCTTGAGCATACAGGTAGTTTGAGTGGCCCCAATGACTAAATATAGTAACTGTTTCGTCTGCCTTAAGCAAGCACTTCATTATTAACTCTGTATTTTCATACATGGAGGTATCTCTATGGATAAAATTCTGAAAGGGACTATTGTTTTGATAGATTTTTATCAGACGATATCTCGCTAATTCCGATTCGCTTTTGTCCAGCATGTTTTCAAACCCATTGTTTTCGTTAAACAAGGAGATTATATCTTCAAGCGGTGTTTTATACCCAAGCAACAGGTTACAGATCTTCGCCAACCCATTGTCATTTCTGCCCATAGAAAGGGTGAAAAAGAAATCAAACAGATCAACTCGCCCTTTCATTGGAATGACATTGGAATCAATACCTAAAAAGTTTACTTTTTGCTCCGAATGCAGGTTGTAATTCTTAATCCATTCTATGAGAGAAGTAAAAGAATGAGAAAAAAATGTGATGTCAAAAAAAGAAGAAATACTATCCAATTTAAAGTTCTGGTCTCCATGTATGTAACGATTAATATACAGTGAATACTCCAAAGGAATTTCCATCAGAACCAGCTTACAATTCTTATTCTCAATTCGGTTCTTAATGATCTCGATAGCCATGTTGTTCATCGACTCGGTACCATGAATCGATTCGCCGATAGAGAGAATTCTTTTATCCATAAAAGGGAGACTATTAATAGTTTCCCCATTTAAAGGAACAACATCTTCATTTTTCAAACAAATATCCTCCGTATAGTCGGCCGGCAAATAGTCGTTTATATTCTTTCCATCAACAAATAAGTCTAATTTATTAACCCAAATCATTCCTCTTTTTTCTTTACTATTTCCACTTGCTTCAATGCTCAGGCTTACTAATTTAGGATTATTCACGCAGACGAACGTATCCAATGTACACCAATCAACATTTGGAGTAATGTAGAGGGTATCAATCGCTTGTACCTTTTCACAATCACCAATACTGGCCACCTTCAAATACAGTTCTTTGCATCTCTCCGTTTTATAATTTATTTTTATTTGAATTGTCGACACGTTCGTCTTTGGGAAAGGAACCAAACAGCTAATAGTTCCTTTCTGTTCACCGAATGTTTCCAAAACTAATGAATGTGGATTTGATGTGCTGTCTATTCTAATTGCGAAATAGGAAATTTTGGATTGTACGTTCCAAGCATAATCAAATATACCTTTATCGCCCGTTTTATTAGCCGATATCCCACATACACAATACGTTGCAAATAGCAATAAGATTACTAGTTTATTCATACAGATATATTTTCCCGGTTAACTGTACGCCGGAATAGATTGATATACTTTTCTTCTATTTAGGCATCTCCCTTTAAAGCAAAAATAGAACTATTTTTGGATATTTAACCGAAAACTTATGAATAACTTCTTTAACAAGTACAATATGTTATTATTCTAAATAAATCGGAATTAACTGATGTAAAAAGTTTAGGAATACGTACATTTGATGCACAAGAGACGTATTAAGAATGAAGAGTAGTTGTAAAATAAAAAAAGTATGTACATCGTATCATTAACTTACAAAGCTTCGTTGGAGGCCATTGATAAAGAGCTAAATAATCATATCGATTACTTGAAGAAACAATATGCCGCCGGTAATTTTCTGGCATCGGGACGAAAAATTCCAAGAAACGGAGGCGTGATCCTTGCTAAAGCTCAAAGCAGGGAAGAGCTGGACGAAATTCTGAAACAAGACCCATTCAATCAAAACAACCTGGCCGACTACGAAGTGATAGAATTTGTCCCCTCGATGACCAGCAAAGAATTAAGCTACCTGTTAGAGCAATAATCCCAGCAAAAAGCATTACTAAAAATATAACACACAGCGGACAAGGCTCTGGCGTATGAAACAAGACGGTGGGATGCGAGTGGCTCAAATTGGGTATTCTTTAACACGTTCAAATTCTCATGTTAACAAAAGGCGTTTTTTTTAACATGAGAAAAGCGTCATGTTAAGTAAATGGAATTTCTTTAACATGAGTTTATTATTGGCTAATACAGTGATAATGGATATCCTTAAACAAGGAATTACGGATTTGAAAACAACTAAATCTATTACCATCCAATACAACGTAACCTATGTTGTCAATTTTAGAAGAGGATATAATCTATAACTCTTACTGAATTTGATTACAGTATACCCAGATAAAAGGGATTTATTGCATTTGATATTGCATAAATATACTAAATGAGCAAGTCTATATAAATGTCTTACGTGGTATTGCAACCATTTTCCTGACATCAGGAAAATAGTTTTATTATAATTCAAGCATTGTACGATAATAAGAGAATTACCTAGTCTTTAGCTTGGTCAACAGCTTGATCAACAACTTGGTCAATAGCTTGGTCAATAGCATTAACCTACCCTTTGAGAAATGCAAGACATTGTTTGTAATCTTATAAGAAAGATCAAGCTAAGTACCATTTGCTTTAGTCTTAAGAAGTGTATTATTCAATTGATTTCGCTCCATATTGGCTTTTAAATTTAAAGGGCTATGAACTATCTGGAAATTCAGGATAGTTCATAATGAAGAATAAAGTAATGTTACTATCGTTTTCCTGGTATAAGGAAAACGATAGTAACATAATTCACAGCCTAACAATAATCAAAAAAGATTGAGTTCACTGGAGGCTTACGATTAAAATATTGAAGAATCACGTATTTTCAATATTTTCCACGACCTTCAGATCATCGCATTCATATTTAATGTTAAACCAAGAGGGTCTTTCTACATCATTAGTTGCATAAATTGGTTTAATCTCCACATTTACAGTTTTACCATCCTTGGCCAGTTTCTTCCATTTGGCTTCTATGCTCCGATATACAGACTTATTCACATTGGAAGTCATGGGAATTAAGTTA
>JAGPJL010000043.1 GCA_018054455.1 Parabacteroides sp. | reverse complement strand
GCCGCAACCAGCCTGGCGGTTAACCTCTCTATACTCCCTTTATCAAAAAGAACAAAGTAAAAAGAAAAGGTATGAAAAAGATTGAAGCAATTATCCGTAAAACAAAATTCGAAGATGTTAAAGAAGCACTGCTTGAAGCTGGCATCGAATGGTTTTCTTATTACGATGTGCGCGGTATAGGTAAAGCACGTCAGGGTCGTATTTACCGTGGGGTAGTCTATGACACCAGTTGCATTGAAAGAATATTAGTATCAATAGTTGTGCGCGAAAAAAATGTTGATAAAACTGTTGCGGCTGTAATCAAGGCTGCACAAACAGGTGAAATCGGAGACGGCCGGATTTTTATTATTCCAGTTGAAGATTCCATTAGAATCCGCACAGGCGAACGAGGCGATATAGCCCTTTACAACGCTGAACAAGAAAAATGATACAACTTTCAATGAATAAATTAATAGACGAATAAAATGGAAACACTTACTATAACAGATTTAGCTCTTTCGTTGGACTCCGTGTGGATGTTACTTGCAGCGATGTTGGTTTTCTTTATGCAGCCAGGATTTGCCTTGGTGGAAGCAGGATTTACCCGTCAAAAAAATGCGGCGAACATCCTTATGAAAAATTTACTGGACTTTATGATTGGATCAGTTCTCTTCTGGGCTGTTGGTTTTGGAATTATGTTTGGAGCCGGGACTTTCTTTGGAAACCCACATCTGTTTGATCTTAGTTTTTATGAAACTTCACTTCCTGTTGAAGGTTTCCTTATATTTCAAACAGTGTTTTGTGCAACAGCTGCCACAATTGTTTCCGGAGCTATGGCTGAACGTACTAAGTTCTCGATGTATCTTGCTTACACAATCTGTATTAGTGTATTAATCTATCCTGTATCAGGTCATTGGACTTGGGGTGGCGGATGGTTAATGAATGGTTCTGCAGACAGTTTTATGATGACAACTTTTGGTTCTACATTCCATGACTTTGCAGGATCAACAGTTGTACACTCCGTTGGTGGTTGGATTGCTCTTGTAGGTGCTTCAATTTTAGGTCCACGTATTGGCAAATATGGAAAAGACGGAAAATCTAAAGCTATTCCAGGTCACAACCTAACATTGGCAGCATTAGGTGTTTTTATACTTTGGTTCGGCTGGTTTGGCTTCAACCCGGGATCACAGCTGGCAGCTTCAGGAGAAGCAAACCGGACAGCAATTTCTCATGTATTCCTAACAACAAACCTTGCCGGATGTACAGGAGGATTAGCCTCTCTGATTGTTGCTTGGTTTAAATATAAAAAACCATCGCTCTCTCTTACGCTTAACGGTATTCTTGCCGGATTAGTTGGTATAACTGCAGGTTGCGATTTAGTTAACCCAGTTGGAGCAGCATTAATTGGTGCTATATGCGGAACTGTAATGATATACGCCGTAGAGTTCATCGATACTGTTTTAAAAATAGATGATCCTGTTGGAGCATCCTCTGTACACGGTGTATGTGGATTCCTTGGAACAATTCTCACCGGTCTGTTTGCCTCTGAAGCAGGATTATTCTATGGCGGTGGAACAAACCTTTTGATTGCACAGGTATTTGGAGCAACTATTATCGGTGTATGGGCTGCTGGTATGGGATTCGTCGTATTCAAAGTTCTTGATTTTGCTCATGGATTAAGGGTTACTCCTCGTATTGAAGAAGAAGGACTCGACATTTACGAACATGGCGAAACAGCTTACAATAGTTAATAATATCCCCTGGCTTTTATTTTAATCAGATAAAAGCCAGGGATTCACAATAATAATCAACAAAACAAAAACAAAAGAATTATGTCACTTATCATTCCAAGCAACTACAAGCAAAAGCTTTTGCCAGAAACTACTGAGCAAGCTATTCAGCTATTAAAAGTAAGATTTCAGGAAAAACTGTCGAAAACACTTAATCTTCGCAGAATCACCGCACCGCTGTTCGTCCTTTCGGGAACAGGAATTAACGACGACTTAAACGGAGTAGAACGTGCTGTAACGTTTCCCATCAAATGCATGGGAGACCGCAAAGCAGAAGTAGTTCACTCCTTAGCTAAATGGAAACGCATGAAATTAGGAGCTTACGGCATTCCTGCCGGATATGGCTTATATACAGACATGAATGCTATTCGCAGTGACGAAGAATTAGATAACCTTCATTCACTATATGTAGATCAATGGGACTGGGAAAGAACGATTCGTGAAGAAGACCGGAACCTTGATTATTTAAAGAAGACTGTTCGTCAGATTTATACATTACTGAGAGAAATAGAAACAATGGTCTACGACCAGTATCCTCACATCACGCCATCTCTTCCGGAAAACATTACGTTTATTCATTCGGAAGAATTGCAGCTGATGTATCCTGAACTAGACCCCAGAGAACGCGAAAACAAAGCAGCCCACAAGTTCGGCGCCATTTTTGTTATCGGAATCGGGGCACAGCTTACCAGCGGCGAAAGACACGACGGACGCGCACCGGACTATGACGACTGGAGCTCTGTTAACAGCGATGGGTTCTACGGATTGAATGGCGATATCATTCTTTGGAACGAAGTTCTGGGATGTGCTTTCGAACTTTCATCTATGGGAATTCGTGTTGATCGTGACGCTCTGACTAAGCAATTAGAGATCTGTGGATGTCCGGAACGAAAAGAGCTGGAATTTCACAAAGCATTGCTTGATGGCAAACTGCCTCTTTCTATTGGTGGTGGAATCGGACAATCCAGACTTTGCATGTTCTTCCTTAAAAAAGCCCATATCGGAGAAGTTCAAGCTTCTATCTGGCCGGAAGAGCAATTCGATGTATGCTATAAAAACAATATATTTTTACTATAACTTCAACAACAATAATAACTAGGTATCATGTCAAAATTAAGATTTCACGTAGTAGAAGATGCTTTCAAAAAGAAAGCAGTAAATGTACAGTTACCGAAGGAAAGACCTTCCGAATACTATGCATCTCTGGTATTTAACCGGGCAAAAATGTTCAAGTATTTACCGGAAAAGACTTATCAGCAATTAGTAAATTCTATTGATAACGGAGCTCCTCTGGGCAGAGAAGTAGCTGATGCTGTTGCTGCAGGAATGAAGAAATGGGCGCTCGAAATGGGTGCGACTCACTACACACACTGGTTCCATCCACTTACTGAAGGTACTGCAGAAAAGCATGATGCCTTTGTGGATCACGATGGTAAAGGTGGAATGATTGAAAATTTTGAAGGTAAATTACTTATACAGCAAGAACCCGACGCTTCCAGCTTCCCTAACGGTGGTATTCGTAATACATTCGAGGCAAGAGGTTACTCAGCCTGGGATCCAACCTCTCCAGCGTTTATTGTTGGCGACACATTGTGTATTCCAACTATCTTTATTGCATATACTGGTGAATCTCTTGACTATAAAGCTCCGCTTATCAAAGCATTGGAAGCCGTTAACAAGTCTGCTACTGCCGTATGTAACTATTTTAACCCTGATGTAAAAAAAGTAGTTGCTTACCTTGGTTGGGAACAAGAATATTTTCTTGTAGACGAAGGTTTGTATGCTGCCCGTCCTGATTTATTGTTGACTGGTCGTACCCTGATGGGTCACGAAAGTTCAAAGAATCAACAGTTGGAAGACCATTACTTTGGAGCTATCCCTACCCGTGTAACTGCTTTTATGCAGGATCTGGAAATCGAAAGCTTAAAGCTGGGTATCCCTGTTAAGACACGTCATAATGAAGTAGCTCCTAACCAATTCGAGCTAGCTCCTATATACGAAGAATGCAACCTTGCCAATGACCACAACCTGCTTATTATGTCGCTTATGCGTAAAATAGCACGTGTTCACGGATTCCGTGTTTTATTACACGAAAAACCATTCAAGGGTGTTAACGGATCAGGAAAGCACAACAACTGGTCATTAGGAACAGATACTGGTATCTTATTAATGGGTCCGGGTAAAACTACCGAAGAAAACCTTCGTTTCGTTACCTTCGTAGTTAACGTTCTGAAAGCCGTTTATGATCACAACGCGTTGTTGAAAGCAAGTATCTCTTCTGCAACAAATGCACACCGTCTGGGAGCCAACGAAGCCCCTCCTGCTATCATCTCAAGCTTCCTTGGCAGTCAGCTTTCTCAAGTATTAGAACACCTTATTAACAGCAAGCCTGAAGACTTCAACCTGGCTGGAAAACAAGGATTGAAACTAGATATCGGCCAGATTCCCGAATTGTTAATCGACAATACAGACCGTAACCGTACTTCTCCGTTTGCATTTACGGGTAACCGTTTCGAATTCCGTGCTGTAGGTTCTTCTGCAAACTGTGCAAGCGCAATGCTTTCACTGAATGCAGCTGTAGCTCATCAGCTGGCCAAGTTCAAATTTGAAGTAGATGCAAAAATTGCAGCTGGAACAGATAAGTTTGCTGCTATCCTTGAAGTAATCCGTAAAGATGCTCAAGCTTGCAAAGCTATCATTTTCGATGGCAACGGTTACAGCGACGAATGGAAAAAAGAAGCGCTTGCACGTGGATTAGACTGCGAAACAAGTGTTCCGGTTATCTTTGACGCTTACCTGATGGAAAGCAGTATCAAAATGTTCGAAGAAACAGGTGTTATGACTGAAAAGGAACTTATCGCACGTAACGAAGTTAAGTGGGATATGTATACCAAGAAGATTCAGATTGAAGCACGTGTATTGGGAGATCTTGCAATGAACCATATCATTCCAATGGCTACCAAGTATCAGTCATCGCTTATTGACAATGTATACAAGATGAAGGATTTATTTGCTGCTGACAAGGCTATGTTGTTGTCTGCCAAAAATCTTGAAATCATTGAGGACATTGCGAACCGTACTATCTTCATCAAAGAAAAGGTAGATGCAATGATTGAAGCACGAAAAGTTGCCAATAAAATTGAATGCGAACGTTCTAAAGCAATTGCATACCACGATCAAATCGTTCCTATGTTGGAAGAAATCCGCTACCATATCGACAAGCTCGAATTGGTTGTTGACGATCAGATGTGGACATTGCCTAAATACCGCGAGCTTTTATTCATTAGATAAGAAAAACTTAATGTTAGTTTTTTGTTGATTGTTTTGTGTTTGCGTAGAAGGGAAGTCTCTGTGATAGAGATTTCCCTTTTCATTTTTCCCGACTTCAATCTCTCGAAAGATGAAAAGCACATTTTTGCCAGCTCTCGTGGTTATTAAAAGATTATCATGTACATTTGTATCAAGATTTACAAAAATACAGGTTATGGAACATGGATTTGTTAAAGTAGCAGCAGCTATACCCAGTGTACGCGTTGCTGATTGCATATATAATGCAGCACAACTAAAGGAACTGATACAAAAGGCTTCGGAAGCTGGTGTGCAACTTATAGCTTTCCCTGAATTATCCATTACCTCTTATTCTTGTCTGGATTTATTTTCAGGAAAACTACTTCTTGATCAGGCTGAGAAAACGTTGCTCGATCTTGTTCACAGTACCAGAGAACTGCAAGTGCTGACAGTTGTTGGAATACCTCTTCGCACCGAAAACCGGCTTATTAATGCTGCAGTTGTATTTCAGCAAGGACACATCCTGGGAGTTGTACCTAAAACATATCTTCCCAATTACAAGGAATTTCAGGAACAGCGTTGGTTTACATCGGCAGGTGACTTGCAGCACGATACCATCCGAATTGGCAACAGCAACTACCCAATGGGAAGTCATTTGTTGTTCGAATCGGGTAGCATATCTGTAGGTATCGAGCTTTGCGAAGATCTGTGGGTACCTGTTCCACCCAGTTCTCTCCTTGCCATGCAGGGAGCCAACATTATCGTAAACCTCTCGGCCAGCAACGAACTAATCGGAAAAAACACATACCTGAGGTCGCTGATTATTCAGCAGTCTGCACGCTGTATAAGTGGTTATGTCTACGCTTCAGCCGGATTTGGAGAATCAACTACCGACCTCGTTTTTGCCGGCAATGCGATCATCGCCGAGAATGGCACAATACTTGCTTCTTCCAAAAGATTTGAACAAAAAGAACAGCTTGTAATTAACGAAATAGACATCGACAACTTGCAACACGACCGACAGATTAATACGGGATTCTCTAAAGGATTAGAGAATATGATTTATCCAAATCCGGTACGTATACCTTTCGGAATAACTCCTGTTGAAGGAGCTCTTACGAGAATAATAGACGCCTATCCATTTGTTCCCTCTGGAGTTGCTTTGACAGAGCGCTGCGAAGAAATTTTTGATATACAGGTATCAGGTCTGGCAAAGCGTGTGCTTCATACCCATTCAAAGACTGTGGTGGTTGGTATATCAGGTGGACTGGATTCTACACTGGCACTGTTGGTCTGTGTAAAAACATTCGACGTTCTTGGCTTATCGCGCAAACAGATACTAGGCATTACCATGCCTGGTTTTGGTACGACCGACCGCACCTATCAAAATGCACTTGATTTGATGCAGTCGCTTGGGATCACTTCCCGTGAAGTATCCATCAAAGCCGCCTGCCTGCAACACTTTGAAGACATTGGTCAGGATGCCAACGTACATGATATAACCTACGAAAACAGTCAGGCGCGGGAAAGAACGCAACTACTGATGGACATTGCCAACAAGGAAAACGGTTTGGTAATCGGGACCGGCGACCTATCTGAACTTGCTCTCGGATGGGCAACTTACAACGGAGATCACATGTCTATGTACGGGGTTAACAGCAGCATACCCAAAACATTGGTGCGTTCGCTGGTAGAATGGGTTGCCAATTACCGTGTAGACGAACAATCACGCCTAACCTTGCTTGACATAGCCGACACCCCCATCAGCCCGGAATTAATTCCGGCCGATGAAAACGGTAACATCAAACAAAAAACAGAAGACCTCGTAGGCCCTTACGAATTGCACGATTTCTTCCTCTATCATTTCCTTCGCTTTGGAGCTACCCCCGCCAAGATTTTTTATCTGGCAGAACTTGCCTTCGGAGAAAAATACAGCCGTGCAATAATAAAGAAATGGTTACATACTTTCTTTCGCCGCTTTTTTATGCAACAATTCAAACGCAGCTGTCTGCCCGATGGACCTAAAGTAGGATCAGTAAGTCTTTCTCCACGTGGAGATTGGCGCATGCCAAGCGATGCCTCAGCAGCCCTTTGGATACACGAGATAGAATTATTACCCGAAAATTAATATCACATTATCAGATACAAAAAAGGGTATTTTCTTATAAGGAAAATACCCTTTTTGTCTATACAGTTTGGGAAGATACCTTTTCAGGCAAACAAATCGAGTGTAAGCTGTTGCTTTTCGGCTTCCAGCTTTTTGAGGTGTTTCTTTCCCTGAGGAGTAATAATTTCGAGTTTGTCGAAGCGTGTTTTTATCACTGTCGTCACCGAATAGCTGATATTAACGATCTCTCCAACCTCGTTCATTTTACGATCTATTTCAAGAACGCAATCGATACACATTCCGCTCGTAAAGGCAATCTTATCGTCTACCATATCCCGCTTAAAATCTTCGTCGCGCATGTAGAAATCAATAATCTCACCCCCTTTATTATAGATCCCTTTCCAACGATACTTGCTGTCCTTCATAAGTACAGGCGATACAATTTCGATGGAAGCCTTCATATCCTTTATCGGAGGCAACTCGTCGGTACGTAATATATAATAGTTGAACTGCTCACGTTTTACTTCCATTAATCCCGAACGGCTTTTGTTACTTTCGTTCAGCTCGCGTACGGAGAACTTGCGAACTTTCGGATATCCTTTAAGTGCCTCGTAGAAATTAGATTTGCATTTGCATACCCTGGGCAAAAGATTCAGGTCTTCAATCAACTCACGGGGAATATTGATTCCGGGAACCTTCAATTTCAATTCCCTGCGCAAAGCTGCGATCTCTCTCTGCATCCGTTCTTCATCGGCATCCGACCGGTCTAATGTAAGCTGTCCATTGGATGAAACAAAAGGATGGGTAAACAACTGCATCATAATACTTAATACCACGGAAATTGAACGGGCATTTTCTCCTGCCACACCCCAAACTTCCTTGTAACCTTCGCCCGTTGAAGGTTCACTGTAAACCGTAAGCTTCACATCCATCAGATCTGCCAGCAAGCGGATAAGCGAAATAACCTCTTTTTCACACCGTTGCTTCACTTGTGCATCGATGTAATACGATTTATCACTAAAATAATAATGCAGTTCCAGTTTGTTTGCAAACTTTATAATTGAGCTATCCATCCACTTTTTTTATTTAACGATTCAAAAGTAATCATAACATTTAAAACTGTAAAAGATTTCCGAGAAGAATAGCAGTTTTTTTTAATTCCATCGTTATAGTCTATTCATGCAGGCAAATTAAGAATATTCCTATTGCACAGAATTAAATAAATGCCTAATTTTGTCGCCTGATATAGTTTAATAACAATGGAACCCAGCAATGGTTTCCCGTGTGCTTGATCAACCACGTAAAAAACAAGAGTATGCAGAAAACAGTAACCATTCCGTTTATGCTATTGGCTATACTTTTTAATGTATGCCTTATAGCGTCTAATTTATTGGAAACAAAAGTTATTCAGGTAGGAGGTATTACCGCTACAGCAGGATTGCTTATTTTTCCGATTTCGTACATCATCAACGACTGTATTGCCGAAGTTTGGGGCTATAAAAAAGCCCGGCTCATCATCTGGAGTGGCTTTGCCATGAATTTCCTGGTGGTTGGCTTCGCGCAGCTTGCCGTTATGCTTCCTGCCGCCCCATTTTGGGAAGGCGAAGAAAGTTTTAATTTCGTATTTGGTATGGCTCCCCGAATTGTATTTGCCAGTTTGTGCGCCTTCCTTGTCGGATCGTTTATCAATGCCTATGTGATGAGTAGAATGAAAGTGGCATCCAAAGGAAAACACTTTTCTGCCCGGGCTGTTATTTCAACGCTGTTGGGCGAATCTGCCGACTCGCTGATTTTCTTTCCCATCGCCTTTGCAGGAGTTATTCCTACCAATGAGCTGTTGATGATGATCGGTATTCAGGCATTCCTCAAATCTGCCTATGAAGTAATTATTCTTCCTGTAACTATACAGGTAGTTAAGTACATCAAAAAAGTAGAAGGAATAGATGTATACGACGAAAAAATCTCCTACAACATTCTTAAGGTAAAAGACATTTAATCAAAATTCAGGGTTCCCCCTCTCCCGCTTCCGTCTTGATCAGGTTGGATGCGGGAGTTTTTGTTTTCCAATAAATACACAGTAGGAAGTTTCCTAAATGAACTTTATTATTTAAAAAACTTTTTGAGCAGCTTAATCTTGTCCTTGTAGGGAGGATACAGGAAAGGAAAATCCACCAGCAATGATTTATTCAGGATACTCTTTTTATGAGAAAACGCTTCGAAACTCCATTTCCCGTGATAATACCCCATGCCACTATTGCCAACACCTCCGAAAGGCATGTGCATATTTGCGGTCTGAAGTACTGTAGCATTAATACACCCACCACCAAAGGATACCTCCTTGATAATCCGTTGCTGATCTTTTTTATTCTTTGAAAAGAAATAAAGTGCAAGTGGTCTTTCTCCTCCATTGATTATACCAATTACATCCAATAAATCATCATACTCCATTACAGGAAGAACCGGACCGAAAATCTCGTCCTGCATTAGCATGCTATCCCAAGTAAGTTCATCTATCAAAGTAGGTTCAATACTAAGCAACACCCTGTCTTTTTTCCCCCCGCAGATAATATGGCCCTCTTCCAGATAAGCAGCCAGACGGTCGAAATTCTGTTGATTTATTATACGGCAATAATCCGGACTCATTATAGGATCATCGCCATAAAAGTGTTTAATCTGTTTCACAAGAGCTTTAACGAGTACTTCCTTCACTTCCCGTTTTACAAGAAGATAGTCGGGCGCCACACAAGTCTGTCCCGCATTCAGGAACTTACCCCAGACAATTCTTTTTGCTGAAAGTTCTATATCAGCCGTCTCGTCAACTATACAAGGAGACTTGCCGCCCATCTCAAGCACAACTGGCGTAAGGTATTTGGCTGCAGCAAGTGCAATCACTTTACCCACTCGGGTACTTCCCGTATAATGTATAAAATCGAACCGTTCATTAATAAGCGAAGTGGTCTCGTTTACGCCGCCTTCCACTACCGCGCAATAAGCCTCATCAAAACACTTCTGTATAATTTCAGCAAGCAAAACAGACGTATGTGGAGATAACTCCGAAGGCTTCAATATACAACAATTACCCGCAGCAAGAGCGCCAATCAAAGGAATCATGGCAAGCTGAAACGGATAATTCCAAGCACTGATTACCAGCACTGATCCAAAAGGTTCGCAATAAATCCGACTTGTCGATTTAAATAAAACAAGAGGTGAAATCACCTTACGGGCCTTTGTCCATCGATGAAGATTCTTTATTGCCAAATCAATCTCATCCAGTGTACCCATAATTTCGGTTGCAAAAGTTTCAAACTCACATTTCCCGAAATCCTTTTTCAATGCCTCAGCTATTTGTTCGTTCCGGGTTTGAATGGCAAGTCGCAGCTTCTTCAGGCTTTTAATCCGAAAATCAACATTTCGTGTTACCCCTGTAGCAAAAAAACCTCTTTGCTTCTCCACTAACTTTTTGTAAACTGTCGCCATAATTTACCCTCCCCGAATATTAAATTAACCAGTTAAATAAAAAGACAAAGAATCACTGTCATAAATATAACAAATGTAACCGGAAAAAAGAAAACATCAACCTTCTGTTATAAAAGAATACGACCTGCGAATTGACAAGAAATGGCAAAAAGAATTAAATAGAATTAATTAAAAAATCAAATTAACATTTGGGAATGAAATTCATTTATATTTGTGGTCAGCTATCATAAATAATAAATCAGTAGCCCTTTATGAGTAACCGTGCTATTATGTCTTTCTCCATTTGCCTGCTTAATCTGGGTCTTATGAATGCTCAAGGGATAGAGAAAGATTCTATATGGATTGATAATGGGCAAATGGACAAACAGAAAATTCGTCTGAACGAAGAAACAATGCGAGCCATACAGTCGGGTACACTCATCAACTTTGATAGTCCCAAGCCAGTAACCAAACCAAGACCTTACCGAATGAAGATCGCTATAACAAAAGATTTCGGATTAAAACCCGTTGCCGGCTTACCCATGGAAATTACAGACACGCTACATATTCCCCCAAGTGTATTTGCCAAGCTAAAATTCAGCTTTCTTCCTGTTAAAGAAGTTACGGGATTTAAAGTAAGCAGCAAGTCGGACGAACTTAGAGCCACTCCGGCAGGCTTCGCTTTTTCGGCCGAAGACCTCTTGCAATCCATCTTTTCTAAAACGGCTCGTGCAAAGAAACACAACCGCAAACACGCTACAGCCTGGAAAACCTACAACAACTTCCCTTAAAATAAAACTTCCCCGCTCTTTAAGGAGATGGGGAAGCTATTATTCATTTATTTAGCCGTTGGGAAAGCCGTTATTCTTAGACGTGCTGCACCCATCGGAACCAGTTTGATGTCATCTATTTTATCCGATTTCTTCGCATTCTCGTAAGGAAGCACACCACATAAACCATACTCGTCTATCATCCATTCAGGAACAATCCGCCCTTTAGCTTTAAATTCGAGAGGAACATTGGTTATTGTAAACGGATTGTTATCAGCAGGCCAGGCCTTTCGTTCTACTGTAATGGGTAAGTTAGCCATCAAAGCGTAATTCCATGAACTTCCCGGATAAATTTCGAACGTCGGCCACGCAGATGCATCTGCGTTTTCCTGCCATTTTGAATCACCGATAGCTGTCTCGCGGCTATCCAGCATTTTGTACACTTCGTCTATTTTGAGAGATAATGTAAGCGGTCCATAATTTACACTCACGCTATTCTTGTTTACCTGCCACTGACGAACTGTAAAATCCATGGGAACAATAAGTTCAACTACATCATTATTCTTCCATTCGCGGTTAATACAAGCGTAACTACCGGAAGCTCCCTGTATATTCCGGATCTTACCATTAATAGAAATGGATGCATTCTTACACCATGAAGGAATACGCAAATAAAGCGGGAAGCTAACCTTAGAAGGGGTACTCACCTTAAACCGGATAGATTCTTCGAAAGGATAATTTGTCTGCTCATGCAATGTAACCTCAACACCGTTGCTTCCAACTATTCCCTTTGTCTTGCAAGCTGTATACATTACGGCAGCCAATCCGTTGTCCGGAGTTGCCATAATCAGATGCTCTGCATAATAAGGCCATCCAAAACCATGATTATGCTGACAACAACGGCTGCTGAAAGGGTTCATTGCCAGGAACGGACCACTGTTATCAATACCCGGATTATGATTTTTACTGTCGCTCACCACATGGTTGGGACTTGTTATATAGCGTAACGCTTTATAATCGGGCATTAATGCTGCAGGAAAACTATTGAAAGCAACATCCTCACAATTCTCAGCCCAGATCGGATCGCCGCTGATAAGCAACATAATTTCGTCCGAAGCCATCTGCTCCACAAAACCGCAAGTCTCCGTACCCTGACGAGGATCAAAGAAACCGATACGCGCATTTTCATCCGCTCCAAACATACCACCCGGCACCTGTCCGAAGGTTCGGCGTACGAGACTTTGCACATTATAGCTGGCTTCAAGCAAAGCCGAATCTTTATTAAACAGAAAATAAGTGGCCGGTTCACGGAAGCACTGTGCCACATTCACATTATGCCAATTAGGGAGCTGCGTTGACTTAGTCCAGTCGGCTGTATTCCGGTGAATCTTGTCGGCAAGTGCCAGCAGATTCTTATCTCCCGTACGATTGTAAAGCCATACCACACTCCAAAGATTATCACCTCCGCGGCTGTTCTCCCAATAACTTGATAAGAAATCATCATCCGGTACAGTAAGCAGGTAATTACAATATTTAGACATGAAATCAATAACCCGAACGTCGTTGGAATACTCATAGTAAGATTGAACAATCCAAAGCACAACCATATTCGGCCAGAAATCCTGTTTTCCTTCATTTAACTGAACAGGACCAAAGTTCCCATCTTTCCGCTGACTCTTAAGAATTCCTTCAATCCAGAATTTTGTTTCCTTTAGCATAGCTTCATCTTTCATGATATAAGCCAGGTTGCCATAACCACGAAGCCAGTAAGGCACCTCTTCCCAGCCCCACTTGCCACCCGTCTTCAGCCAGGCGTTATCTTCCTTCTGAAGCCAAGCACTAATTTCGCCCAAATGCCCATTCAATCCATCCCTCTGAAGCTCCAGCTGTTTCAACAACCACCCTTCCGGACTAATGCTCCCCACAGGCAGTTTTACAAATTGTTGGGGCATTAAAGGTGTCTGGTTACTCACGTAATGTTTATTGCGTACAGCAACAGGAAGTCTATCGACCCTCACAACGGTAGCGTTGTCCTTTGCGGCTGCAAACGAAGCCATCGCTAAAGAAATAAAAAGAAGGATTTTTTTCATATTAATTAGAACGTATCATAAAAGATTAAACACAATGGTAGTGTATTCATTGAACAAATACACTACCATTGAGACGCAAATTAGTGGGACATCCCCTAAAGTGAAGGAATATTTTTACAAACTTACTTTTGCTTTCTCTCCAAAGGAACTATACCAGCCATCTCACTAATCACGTTAACCAGGTCGCTACCCGTTGGAACTACGATTTTTGCATTGGTACCAAGTGAAGTTTCCAGCGCCTCCAATTTACGCAGGAGCTGCGCATTACCAACAAAATACTTATCGGCAGCTTCATTAACCAACCTGATGGCTTCGGCTTCGCCTTCAGCATGCAATATCTTCGATTGCTTAAAACCTTCGGCCTCCTTTATCTTTGCTCGCTTTATACCATCTGCAACCGTTTCGGCAGCTGTAGCAGAATCTATTGCAGCGATCTTTTCGTTTTCGGCTTTCACCACTTTATTCATGGTTTCCTGTACATCCTTTGGAGGATCAATTTCCTTTAACTCCGTTCGCACTATTTCAATACCCCAATTTTGGGTTTCGTTATGAAGTGTTCCGTAGAGTTCAGCATTTATTTTACCCCGTTCGCTATTCGCTGATTTGAGTGTAAGTGTACCAATAATATTACGCAAAGTGGTACGGGCCAGACTTACAATTTGCAACTTATAGTTATTTACACTATACATGGACCCTTTTACACTCTCCTCATCACATTTTACCTTAAAATAGACCTGAGCATCCACACTTGCATTCAGATTATCGTTAGTGATAATCTCCTGTGGCTGAGCATCCACCATTTGCTCGGTTACGTTTACAATATACAGCTTATCGATAATCGGAATAATCCAATGAAATCCCGGATTAGCAAATTTATGATACTTTCCAAGACGTTCAATCAAACCACGTTGGGTAGGTCTTACAATTCTGATTCCTGCAAAAAACAAGAATAAAACAACTACTAATAAATACAAGTACAACATTTTATGATCCTTTCTTTTTAAATGAATAATTAATTACGGTTAACTAAATATAGTTGTTAACAAATAAGTAAAGCAAATTGTTTTTCATATACTACAACTTTTACTAAGTTGGTCCGTAATAAAACAAAATATACAGATTCGTTTATGAGCTTTGAATTATCTCAATTTAGTTTGTTTTGAGTTTAATTAAAAAAAGATTTTGAATAGAAAAAAAAGAATTCGTGAGCCGATTATTTTTTGTGTAGTATTTGAAAGAAAGATTAATTAACATTAAATTCATGTTTCTAAGCATAAAACAGTAAATAAAAGACACTTTTATTGCAATTTAAACCAAAATTCACTATTTTTATATCTTGATTACGGTGAACTATTAAGTCCCAATGAATTTATTACGTATTTATTTATGAAAACGCATCAATTGTTTTTAGTTACGGCCTTTGTTATTCTGGCATCCGGGACAATCCTTGCCTCCTTTGTCGAAAAGGATAAGACCGAAGGTGTCTTATCTGAAATAGAAATGGGTGAAGGCAACAAAGTTGTGCTTCATTTCGAAGGCGACAGTTGTTCTTATTACGTAAGCAGAAAATATGATATGATCAATATTAGTCATTATAACTCCAAATACATAGGAAAATTATTCCAGTTTGAATACAATAAGCCTCTGTTTTTCGACACAGATTCTTATCCCGTTGTAAGCTTAACATTTAACGATGTAGTCGTGTATAAAGCAGATTAATTATTTTCTGCCACTAATTCTACCCGGTTACCATCAGGATCGGCGATAATGTTTTCGAAAAAACCATCGCCGGTAATGCGTGGCTCTCCCAAGATATGATAACCATCCGCTCTCATTTGTTCGGTGAAAGCAAATCCGGACGGACAATCATCAAGACAACTTCAATTGTAAAACCAGAACGGAATTGTAAAACCTATGCGTTGGAATCCCTATTTTGTGTGATTAATTGTAAAAATGAGACATTGAATTTGTAATAACGACACATTGTCGGTTCTTTTTCTCCGTAAATTTGCAAACATGGTTTCGGTAGTAAGACTACACCTGTTGAGCTATATAAGTGCCAGAAGCTTTTTTGAGAAATCAAAAAACACAGGGATGAAAGTCTCTGAAATAAGGAACAATAATTAAACAACGGTTTTACCGGACAACAATGATATTTATTTATGAAAACGCATCAACTGTTTTTAGTTACGGCCTTTGTAATTCTGGCATCTGTGATAATCCTTGCCTCCTTTGTCGAAAAGGATAAGACCGAAGGTGTCTTATCTGAAATAGAAATGGGTGAAGGCAACAAAGTTGTGCTTCGTTTCGAAGGCGACAGTTGTGCTTATCACGTATGCAGAAAAGATGACATGATCAATATTAGTCATTATAACTCCAAATACATAGGAAAATTATTCCACTTTGAATACAATAAGCCTTTGTTTTTCGACACCAATTCTTATCCCGTTGTAAGCTTAACATTAAACGATGTAGTCGTGTATAAAGCAGATTAATTATTTTCTGCCACTAATTCTACCCGGTTACCATCGGGATCGGCGATAATGCTTTCGTAAAAGCCATCCCCGGTAATGCGTGGCTCGCCCAAAACAGGATAACCATCCGCTCTCATTTGTTCGGTAAACGCGTTGACTTTTTCTTTATTTTCCAAAGCAAATGCAAAATGACACAAACCGAGATGTTCGGTCTGTGTCGTATTTTTTATATGACTGCTGCGCATAATCTCCAGCGATGTATCACCTACTTCGAACCGGACAAAATAGGATTCAAATCCTTTAACCGGATTCTCATACTTTTCGTTACTGATTCCGTGAAAGTACTTTACATAGAAGGCTCTCATCTCTTCAAGCCTGTCTGTCCATATGGCAATATGTGCAATTTTCATTGGTTTCAGTTTTTTACTTTTGTATTGAGGGGCGATGCGGATTCCTTATAGAATTCGTTTTGCAAGGGTTGTGCGTCGGTGTCGGCCTTTACCGTTTTGATAAATTCGGTGAGTTGTTTAACGTAATGCGCTTGTACGACTTTTCCTGTAGCAGAGTTGGCATCTTTCGCATCTCCGGCATAGTGATTCGGATATTTGGCATACCACCAGATTCCGGTATAACCGTCTTTAAGCGACAGACGGTTAAGATCGGCGCCTGACTGAGTGATGGCCTGGTCTATTTTAACCAAATCCGGACGAACAATCATCATTTCGCTCGTTTCTTCTTCATGAGCATGTTCTCCGGCCTTGTTTATTAGCATGGCGTCGATTTGTTTTCGTGCTTCAACATCTGTTTCCGGACTATAAAGGTATACCACATAGTCTTTTTGTTCAGCCAGTTGCGCCTGACAAAAATACTGAAGAAAGTTGGTGTTGCCTCCGTGACCGTTATAGAGAATGATCTTTTTTAGTCCGTTTCTGGAAATCTCCTTACAGGTTTCATCCAATAATTTATACAAAATATCCGGGCTGTAGGTTATAGTACCCGGCTGATGTTTTGCTTCATAAATCTGACCTGCAAAATAATAGGGATAAACGATGCAGTATTCATTGCCAGCAGCCAAAAGCGCATTCGAACGGGCAGAAAATACGTCGGTTCCCAATGGCAGATGGGGGCCGTGTTTTTCAATTACTCCCAGGGGAATAACACATACACCATTTGATTGCTTAACTGCTTTAATAAAATCGGGCGAAGTAAGCTCATCCCAGGCAACAGGCAATTTCTGACCTTGAGCCGATAATGCCAGCGCAAGAATGGAAAATAAAACAAGGAGTCGTTTCATACTATGTATTTTATATTTTAGGTTAAATAATAGAAATGCAATAGTACGCATTAATACACTAATAAGCAACACGAAAAGCCGTTTTAACACGATACTAAAATTAAAGAAAAAACGAACCAGAACAAAGAAAAGAATAAAATGATTACACTAAAGATTAATTAACGACCATTTGATTATTGTTTAGACAATGAATCATACATTTGTGGTCTAATCAAATGTAGATTGATCAATGAAAAGCTGGATACTCTTCCTTTGCTGTATGTTACTTCCGTTTGGGATATCTTCGCAGACATTGAAGGTTCGTGTTGTTGATAGTTCGGGATCTTCTATACCCAATGCAACTGTTTACATCCGGGAGTTGGCTTTGGGAATTACGGCCGACGATAACGGAGATTTTCAGACTTCTCTTAATCAGGGTAACTATACCTGCGAGTTTAGTTCATTAGGGTACGAACGTAAAATTACTTCTATAACAGTCGACAAGCCTTCTGTTTCCGTTATTGTTAAAATGGAAAAGAAAACCTATGCCTTGAAAGAGGTTGTGGTTTCGGCCAACAGAGAAGATCCGGCCAATGCCATTATGCGGAAAGCTATTGCGATGGCTCCGTTTTATCTACATCAGGTTAAAAAATACAATGCGGGTGTTTACCTGAAAGGGACCATCAAGGTGGAGAAAATGCCTGCTATAGTGAGAATAAAAGTAAGTAACCAGGAACTGAAAAATATAAAGAACAAACTCTTTTTGATAGAATCGCAAAATGAGGTGATGTTTACGGCTCCCAATAAATATGAACAAAAGGTAGTTGCTTTCTCATCGACGCTTCCCACAGACATGAAAGCCGGAGATGCGATGCAGGTAATGACTGCCAATATTTATGATCCGAATGTTTTCGGAAAAATCTCGCCTTTGGCTCCGGGGGCTTTTTCTTTCTATAAGTTTATTTTTGAAGGAGTGGAGACTGAAGGAGATCATCTGATTAATAAAATAAGAGTCCAGCCTAAAAAAAAGAATGCCAGACTTGTTTCGGGCTGGCTGTATATTATCGAAAACTCCTGGAATATACAACGGGCCGATCTGAGCAGCACCGAATTTGGTATGACAACCCGTTTCAAAGCGGCATTCAACGAAGTAAAGCCGGCTGTTTTTCTGCCTACTTCGTATGATATAAACATGAATGTGGATATTATGGGATTCAAGGCTTCGGGAAAATATTATTCGTCCGTTCGATATAAGGACGTTCTGGTAAATGAAGCTCGGCGGACAACTGCGATTCAAAAAGAAAAGGAAAAGGTTACCCCGGTTGCATCCAAAAAGTCAAAAACAAAACCGAAGCACCAAATTAAGAAACAACAGCAAGCGCAAAAACAACTGGAAGTCCTTTCGGCTAAAGAAAACCTATCCAACCGCGAAGCTTACAAGCTGGCCAAATTGATGCAGGAAGCATCAGAGCCTGAAGAGGAAAAAATGAAACGGCAATCGCTTGAGCTGCTCGACACCGAATCACCAATTAAAATAACAGTCGACTCGCTTGCCGACTTACGCGATTCTCTTTACTGGAACGAGGTGAGAAATTTACCTTTACTGCCGGACGAAGTGCACAGTTATGAGATAAAGGATAGTCTTACTTTGGTAAATGATTCGTTGCAACGAAGGGACTCATTGAGTAACAGAACCGTCGGCTATTGGGCAGGTAAGCTGCTAATGGGTGAAACGATCCGCTTCAGTAAGAAATTCCGAATTGGTTATAGCGGATTGCTGCGAGCAGTTCCTGAGTATAACTTTGTAGATGGTTTCCGTATCGGACAACGAATTTCGTTTGGCATTGAATTCGATTCTACAAAATCGCTTGCCATTGCTCCGTCTGTTTACTACACAACAGCCCGAAAAGCCGTTGACTGGAATATAGCAGCTACTTTCAATTATTCTCCGATGCGAGATGGCGTGCTGAAAGTTTCCGGAGGCAATACTGTTGCCGATTTTAACGGTAGCAATGGAACACTCCGTCTTATAAACTCCATTTCATCTTTGCTGTTTGCCGAAAATCCGATAACATTCTACCAAAAGAGGTTTGTGGAGATAATGAACAAAATTGATGTGTCGAACGGACTGATTCTAACTACCGGAATGCAGTACGAGAAACGGAATTCTCTGATGAACAATACCAGCTATAGCTTCTTTGGTGAGCTGCCCAAACCGAACATTCCTAACGGACAGGGACAATATATGCCTGACAATACCGCCACAAAAGCCGTTCTGAAATTGGAATACACTCCTCGCTATCATTATCGTTCGTATAGGGGAAAGAAAAATTACGTCTATTCGCTCTACCCTACTTTCACCCTTAATTTTGAGAAAGGAATAGCCACCAACGAGAGTAACACGGCTTCCTATAATAAGCTGGAGTTCGAAATCAGACAATTTGTTAAGGTGAATGCTTTTGATAACATAAGCTATACACTGAACGCGGGAAAGTTCCTGACTTCCAAAAGGGTGTTTTTCCCCGATTACAAGCATTTCAACACCAACGAACTATTTGTTACAGCAAATTCATTGGAAAACAGCTTCAGTCTGCTTGATAATTATGCCTGGTCGTCAAACCAACAATGGCTGCAGGGGCATTTTAATTACACATCAGATTATCTGTTGATAAAACGACTCCCATTTCTGCAGAATTATTTGTTTAACGAAGCACTGCACGTCCGGACTCTTTGGATTCCCTCCAGAAATTATACAGAAGTTGGTTACTCCATTGGTTTTAGCGGAGTAGCCCGAGCTGGTATTTTTGCCGGATTCAACAAAGGAAAGTATGATGCAGTTGGTATTACGATCAGCATCCCGCTATTTAAATAAAAAATTGACAATCAGGAACCTTACCTGCAACTTTGCAAATCGAGGTTTGATTTTATCTTCAAAACTATTTTTAATCGCGTATTGTTTTTATCCTATAAACACTAAATATTTATTGTTTATCAATAAATATTTAGTATGTTTGCATCATAATAAAAACTCGTAATATCATTATGAAAACAATTTCAATTGTATTTCTTCAGGCAGTTGTCGTGCTTATCGGCATTCTGGCCTTTAGCATTTTGATTTGGTTTCCCTTAACTGAGGGGAGAGCCACAAACTTAGACTTGTTTAGCATTTACTTTGACAAGTTCATTTTGTATGGATACGCAGCATCAATCGCTTTTTTTGTTGCACTATACAAGGCTTTCAGATTACTTGGATACATCGGACAGAATAAAGTTTTCTCTCCGGACTCTGTGAAGGCTTTAAAGAGTATAAAGTATTGTGCTATCGTACTTAGTCTTTTAATTGTGGCGGCAGGAGTATACATAAGGATATTCCACAGTAAAGAAGACGACCCTGCGGGATTTCTTGCTATTTGTATCGTGACTACTTTTGTTTCTATCGTAGTTGCAACTGCTACGGCAATATTTGAAAAAGTTTTGCAAAATGCTATCGATATGAAATCAGAAAATGATCTAACAATTTAAAGTTATGCCAATTATTGTAAACTTAGACGTGATAATGGCAAAGCGGAAAATTTCTCTGAACGAACTTTCTGAAAGAGTTGATTTGACATTATCCAACCTTTCTATCTTAAAGACAGGTAAGGCGAAAGCAATTCGTTTTAGCACCTTAGAAGCAATTTGCAAAGCATTAGACTGCCAGCCAGGCGACATTTTAGAATATGTAAATGACGAAAACAGAACAACGAACCGCTAACTTACGGTCTGCCGACGTTAGAATACGTTTGTGCTGTGAAACAGAAAAAAAGCTTCATTCCGAAGAATGAAGCTTTTTTATAATTACCAATTTTTACCTTCATAATCGAACCAATCAAAATCTGCACGGGATGTAGATTCAGATTTATCGGTTGTGGCAAACAGTGCGATATATATTCCGGTAAAACCTCCGGCTGTTTCCGAACTCAAAAACCTTGTGTTCAATTTGGATAGCAGCGCATAGTTCTTGTCGTCTGTAGAATAGTAGAATGCGTAATCCTCTTTCCCACCCGCAACGCGGAGGTAGGTAGCCCCTTTAGGTATTTCAATACTCTTATCAATATGTTGCATATTTCCCAAGTGGTACCTGACATTGAGCATTCTAACACCTTTCTGATTTGTTACATAGATATCGTAGTGCGAATTATTGCACATATAGATAGTAAGTCCGGCCTCTTCATTGTCGGCGGTCGACTTAAAATCAAGTGAAGTGGTTGCTTCAAATTCAATATGTTGCTGACGTCTTCCTACAAATGTGGGCGAAGCCAAATCAGAAAGTGTTGAAGGCGAAGGCTTTAGTCTAAGATATCCTTTTCTTTCCGCCAGCGTGTAGTTGGAGAAGTTTGGATTGCGCAGATAATTCCATTCAAAGCCCAGTTTATTTTCTTTGAATTCCGTGCGTTTATTCACTTGCACAACCGGAGTCTGAGGTAAAGTGGCACAGTTCATATCAATAGAAACAGAGCCCGTAGCATTAATTACCGGCCAGGCATTCTCGTCCCATCTTACTGGTGCAAGGAACGTTTCGCGTCCTAACAGGTGATGGGTTCCCGACTGCGGACGAAAGCCCAGAAACACAACCCACCAGGAACTATCATGTGCCTGAATAAGATCGGCATGTCCTGTTCCCTGAATTGGATTGGATTGCGTATGCTCATTCATATGTGTCAAAATTGGATTGGACGGATTGGACTGATACGGTCCATATATATTCCGGCTTCTGGCGATTGTTTCTTTATGGCCATACTCTGTTCCTCCTTCGGCTATCATTAAATAATACCAACCATCTTTTTTATAGATATGCGGAGCTTCGGGATAGCGACCTCCGGTTCCATTCCATATAACTTTACTCTCTGTGAGTTTCTTCCCTGTTTTAATATCAATCTCGCTCAAACGAATACCGTTATCGGTAGACATAAAATAGCATTTCCCATCTTCGAAAAGAAGGCTGGGATCAATCCCTCCCTGATTCACCCATATTGGGTCCGACCATTCGCCGGCAGGATCATCCGCATACACATAAAAGTTTCCTTTATCAGAAACCAACGTTGTAACCATATAGAAACGTCCTTCGTGATAGCGAATAGTGGGAGCAAAAATACCTCCCGAAGGCCAGACTCCCTTCAACGGTAATTGCGACTCACGGGTAAGGCAGTGTCCAATTTGTTCCCAGTTAATCAGGTCCTTGCTATGGTAAACAGGAACACCGGGGAAATACTCGAAACTACTTGTCACCAAATAATAATCATCTCCTACCCGGCAAACACTCGGATCTGGATTAAAACCAGTAATAACAGGATTCTTGTACCCGAAAGTTTTAGAAGTGACAGTTTTTTCTTTAAGCTGAGCAGACTCCGCTTTGGTAAAAGACGGAAACAGTAAACACAAATACAAAGCCAAATAATAGTATTTCATACAGTAACGAATTGAGTGGTTTATACAATTGTAATCGTCGACAAAAATAATCCTTTTTTTGTTGATTGGTAATCTTTTATATCAGAAGTAAAATTTAATATAACTTTGAGTTTTCAAAGATATATGAATAGAAGTTTAAAGATATATCTTTCGAGGTAAAAAGTATATACTTCCAGACCAAAAAGTCCCGGGGAAAATTCCCCTG
>JAGPJL010000145.1 GCA_018054455.1 Parabacteroides sp. | reverse complement strand
CAAGTAAAATATAAATAGATAAATTATGATAAAATCAACAAGATCAGTTCGCCGAAGATTAGCGGTGTTTTGCTCAATCTTATGTATGGGAGCTTTTTGCTTCCAAACTATGGGTCAGGATAACCGTAGTGATCAGAAGCTTTCAGCATTGGAAAAGGGATTTAAACAGATGCCGGATTCTATTCAAACATCAGTGTATTGGTATTGGATGTCAGACCACATTTCAAAAAAAGGAGTGGTAAAAGATCTTGAATCAATGAAGAAGGTCGGCATAAACAGAGCTTTTATAGGAAATATTGGAACCAGTGAAATCCCGTTCGGTAAAGTGAAAATATTCAGCGATGAATGGTGGGATATTCTTCATACTGCATTGAAAACAGCCACCGATCTTGGAATAGAGATAGGAATATTCAATAGTCCGGGATGGAGCCAGTCGGGAGGCCCGTGGGTAAAGCCGGAGCAAGCAATGCGCTATCTTTCGTTATCTGAAACCATAGTAACCGGACCGGTTAAACTTCGGACAAAGCTTGAAAAGACATCTGCCGATTTTCAGGATGTGAAAGTTATTGCCTATCCCGTACAAGCAGGATCGGATAGAACCGTAAATGCCAAAAATGCAAAGATATCTTCTTTGCCTGCGGTCAATGAAATTGATAAAATTGCTGATGGAGATAAAGCAACCGAAGTAACTATTCCTCAGGGAGGAAAATTTATTGTCGATTTTAGCTGCAAGGAAGTTGAAACAGTTCGTTCAATATCAATCTCTCCTGCACACAGACCTATTGCATTGCATGCAGACGTTTACGCAGGAGATAAATTAATAAAATCGTTTGATGTAAACCGCACCAATGCGGAGTTAAACGTAGGATTTAATCCCTACGGACCTGTTGTAATCGCTTTGCCAAAGGTGTCTTCCAAAACGTTCAGACTGGTTTTATCGAATGCAAATGCTAATAGTGGTATAGCCGAAATAAATCTTACGGCTTGTCCTATGGAAGAACGTTATATTGAGAAGACTCTTGCAAAAATGCATCAGACACCTCTTCCTTATTGGCCCGATTATATGTGGCCGGTACAACCGGAGGCCGAGGATTTAAGTTTTGCCATTGATCCGGCTAAGGTGCTGGATCTGACAGACAAGATGGATAAAGACGGAAATATATCCTGGAATGTACCCAAAGGAACATGGAAAATAGTACGTTCCGGAATGGTTCCTACCGGAACAAAGAATGCTCCCGCATCACCGGAAGCTACCGGTTTTGAAACAGATAAGATGAGTAAAGAGCATATTGCATCACATTTCGACGCTTTTCTGGGCGAGATAATCAGACGCATTCCTGCCGAAGACAGAAAGACCTGGAAAGTAGCCGTGCAGGATAGCTACGAAACGGGCGGACAAAACTGGACAGACGATTTTATCGCAATCTTCATAGAACGTTACGGCTATAGTCCAGTTCCCTATATCCCTGTCTTTAATGGATATGTTGTAGGGAGCAGGGATTTATCTGATCGCTTCCTTTGGGATTTGAGACGGTTGATAGCCGATAAAGTTTCTTACGATTACGTGGGTGGGTTAAGAGAAGTCTGTCACAAGAACGGACTCAGAACATGGCTCGAAAACTATGGCCACTGGGGATTTCCCGGAGAATTTCTACAATACGGAGGTCAGTCCGACGAAAACGGAGGAGAGTTCTGGAGTGAAGGAGAGCTAGGCAATATAGAAAACAGAGCGGGCTCATCTTGTAGTCATATTTATGGAAGAACCAAAGTCTCTGCCGAATCATTTACTTGTGGCGGACCAAACTTTTCAAGGTATCCCGAAAAGATGAAACAACGGGGAGACCGCTTTTTTACAGAAGGAATAAACAACACCTTGCTGCATCTGTTTATTCAGCAACCTTATGAAGATAAGTTTCCGGGAGTAAACGCACCATTCGGAAATGAGTTCGACCGAAATAACACTTGGTTCAGTCACCTTAATCTGTTCATCGATTACTTAAAAAGATGTAACCTCATGTTACAGCAAGGGCTGTACGTAGCAGATGCCGCCTATTTTATTGGAGAAGATGCACCTAAGATGACGGGCATATGCGATCCGGCCTTACCTAAAGGATATTCTTTCGATTATATAAACGGTGAAGTAATTCTATCCCGGGCAGAAGTGAAGGATGGTTGTTTAGTACTACCAGATGGTATGAAATACCGGATATTGGTTTTACCCAAACTAGAGACGATGAGGCCCGGGTTACTTCGTAAAATTGTGAAGCTAGTAAACGACGGAGCCGTTGTTTTAGGACCAGCTCCCAAGTATTCGCCAAGTTTACAGAACTATCCCTACAGCGACCAGGAAGTCCGCGAACTTGCCGCTGGTTTGTGGGGAGATGTAGATGGACAGAAAGTGAAATATGGCAAACGAGGCAAAGGAATGATTTTATCGGGAATGAGTATGGAAGAAGCCTTTGAACTTTTGGACGTGAAGCCCGATTTACAAGTCGCCGCAAACGATCCTGTCATGTTTATACACCGTACATTGCCCGAAGGCGATATTTACTTTGTATCCAATCAATCAGAAGAACCAATTACAATAAATCCTGCATTCAGAATTACCGGCAAAGCCCCGGAATTATGGAACGCGATAGATGGAAAGAGCCGCGATTTGAAGAGCTACGTTCAATCCGATGGAGTAACGAAGGTCCCTCTCAAACTTTGTGCATACGAAAGTGCCTTTGTTGTTTTCAGAAAAGAATCTAACCAGCTTTCTAAGGGTGGAATAGAGATTAATTATCCAATAGAACAACAGTTATATAGTTTTTCAACCCCATGGACGGTAACGTTCGATGCAAAACAAAGAGGTCCGGTTAATCCTGTCCAAATGTCGGAGTTGAAGGATTGGACAACCTTTTCCAACGATAGTATCAAATACTATTCGGGAGCTGCAAACTATAAGAATGAATTTAAGCTATCCGTTTCACCGAAAGGAAAGACGCTGTACCTGAATCTTGGAAAGTTAACAGCCATGGCAAAAGTGAAAGTAAACGGTATTGAAGTAGGAGGAGCATGGACTGCTCCCTGGAGAGTAGATATTTCGGATGCAGTTAAGAAGGGTAAGAATACGATAGAGATTACAGTCGTAAATACCTGGGTGAACCGCCTCATTGGAGATCAGAACCTTCCGGAAAATCTTCGGAAAACCTGGTGTTTGGTAAATCCTTATAATAAAGACAGTCAGCTACAGCCTTCAGGTTTGATAGGCCCGGTAACGGTATCTTCTGTTATATACGAATAAAGACCATTCATTACGTAAAAGTGATGCATGAAAAAGTAGGCTGATTAGAATTGAATTGCAAATATAATTGAATATATTGCAAGGAAATTGAGTACAGCGGAGTGGGATAAGTGTTTTAAAATAAATAGTTAACCTCTAAAAAGATTTCGTATGAAAAATTTGAAAATGTTCATCAATGGAAAGTTTGTTGAAAATACTTCAGACAAATGGATTGATGTATTGAACCCTTCAACAGAGGAAGTAATTTCCCGGATGCCTGCCGGAACTGCCGAAGATGCAAGTAAAGCAATTGATGCTGCCGAAAAAGCGCAGCCTGAATGGGAAAAACTCCCTGCCGTTGAGAGAGGAAAATATCTTAAGAAAATAGCAAACGGAATTCGGAAAAGAGAAGCCGAATTAACAGATATCATCGTGAGAGAGGGCGGAAAAACACAGGGACTTGCCAATGTTGAAGTCTTGTTTACCGCCGATTATATGGATTATATGGCTGAATGGGCACGTCGTTACGAAGGCGAAATCATTCAAAGTGACCGCCCAAAAGAAAATATATTCCTGTTTAAAAAACCAATTGGGGTAACTACCGGAATTCTGCCATGGAATTTTCCTTTTTTTCTGATTGTCAGAAAAGCAGCCCCCTCATTGGTTACAGGAAATACCATCGTGGTAAAACCGAGCCAGTTAACTCCCGAAAATGCCTATGTATTTGCTCAGATTGTAGAAGAATCGGGATTACCAGCAGGTGTTTTCAATCTTGTAACCGGCAAAGGTTCAATCGTTGGCAACGAGCTGGCAGCCAATCCTAAAGTAGGAATGGTAAGCCTTACAGGAAGCGTAGCAGCTGGTCAGCAAATTATGGTAGCTGCTGCACCCAACATCACCAAGGTATCCCTCGAACTGGGAGGGAAAGCTCCCGCCATTGTTATGGATGATGCCGACATAGATTTGGCTGTAAAATCCATTATTGCATCCAGAGTTATAAATACAGGACAGGTATGTAACTGCTGCGAACGGGTTTATGTCCACAAAAATGTAAAAGATGAATTCCAGCAAAAAGTTATTGCCGGAATGAAGAAGGTGTTGACCGGAGATCCAGGTAAAGAAAAAAACCTGGACATGGGGCCGTTAATCGATGCCAACTCACTTAAATCCGTACAGGAGAAAGTGGAAAAAGCTGTTCTTCAGGGAGCTAAGATTGCATGCGGAGGAAACAGGATTGGCAATAAAGGCTACTTCTTCGAACCAACCGTACTGACAGACGTAAAACATACTATGGATATCGCTCACGAAGAAACCTTCGGCCCGGTATTACCTATCATCGAATTTACCGACATCAACCAGGCAATCGAATGGGCAAATGATTGTGAATACGGACTTACTTCATCCCTGTATACACAGAACCTCAATACGGCGCTCAAAGTAATTCGTTCACTTAAGTTTGGAGAAACTTACATCAACAGAGAAAACTTCGAAGCCATGCAAGGATTTCATGCAGGATGGCGCAAATCCGGAATTGGTGGAGCCGACGGTAAGCATGGACTGGAAGAATATCTGCAAACTCATGTTGTTTATGTTGAAACCCAGGATTAATGGACTACACGTATAAAATAGGATTATTTATCCCCTGTTATGTAAATGCAATATACCCCGAAGTGGGTATCGCTACCTACAAATTACTTAAACATCTGGGATTACACGTAGATTATCCGATGGATCAAACCTGCTGCGGCCAGCCTATGGCCAACGCAGGCTTTGAAGACAAAGGATTGGCTGCCATAGAAAGATTCGGAGAACTGTTCAAAGACTACGATTACATAGTAGGTCCTTCGGCAAGTTGTGTTGCTTTTGTTAAAGAAAATCACCCACAGATACTTGCTGCACACGGGCATGTGTGCCAGACAGAAGGGAAAATCTATGACATCTGCGAATTCCTGCACGACGTAGTTAAACCGGACAAGCTTCCGGGTGAATTCCCCTATAAAGTGAGTGTGCATAACAGCTGCCACGGTGTGAGGGAATTACATCTGTCGTCCGCCAGTGAAGAGAATGTTACAAGGTATTCCAAGATAATGGATCTCCTTGCCCTAAAGGAGGGGATTCAACTAACGGAACCGAAAAGAGCGGACGAATGCTGCGGTTTTGGAGGCATGTTTGCCGTTGAGGAACAGGCGGTATCTGTTGCCATGGGAAGGGATAAGCTACGCAGTCATATGGAAACAGGCGCCCAATACATTACCGGTGCCGACAGTTCATGTCTGATGCATATGCAGGGAATTGCCCGGAGAGAAAAACTGCCTGTCAAATTCATTCATGTTGCCGAAATATTAGCTAGTGGACTATGAATAAAAATCATGTAACATCCGCGGAGAGATTTCTGAAGGATAAAGAAGGTGCGCAATGGCATAACGAAACACTTTGGATTACCCGCGAGAAAAGAGACAAGATGGCGATGGGTATCCCCGAATGGGAAGAGTTGCGCGAACTGGCAAGCAGTATAAAGATGCACGCCATCACACACCTGGACGAGTATCTTCTGCAATTTGCAGAAGCAGCCGAAAAGAATGGAGCAACCGTACACTGGGCAAAAGATGCCACGGAGCACAATGAAATTGTACTGGACCTTCTTCGTAAACATAACGCCGGTAAAGTAGTGAAAAGCAAATCGATGCTAACAGAGGAATGTTGTCTTGATGATTTTCTGTGCGATAATGGTATTAATGTGATTGAAAGCGACCTTGGCGAACGGATTCTCCAGCTACTAAACCAGCCGCCCAGTCACATTGTTATGCCAGCCATTCACCTGAAGAGGCAAATTATCGGAAAGCTCTTTGAAGAAAAACTGCATACCGAAGAAGGAAATTCCGATCCCACCTACCTTACAGGCTGCATGCGGGAGAACCTCAGACAAGAATTTCTGTCGACCGAAGTAGCTATGACAGGAGCTAATTTCGGAATAGCAGAAACAGGCGACGTTGTGGTCTGTACCAACGAAGGCAATGCTGATATGGGAACATCCCAGGCAAACGTTCATATCGTATCCATGGGTATCGAGAAAGTGATACCAGATCGCGATTCGTTAGCCGTTTTCACACGCTTACTCGCGCGGTCAGCCACAGGACAACCCATAACCTCCTATACGTCGCAGTATCGCAAGCCCCGCAAAGGAGGCGAACTACATATCATATTGGTAGATAATGGGCGAAGCGATATCCTGGGAAATAAGGAACACATGCAAACACTAAAGTGTATCCGCTGCGGAGCATGCATGAATACCTGTCCGGTTTACCGCAGAAGCGGAGGATACTCCTATTCCTATTTTATACCCGGTCCCATAGGAATTAACCTGGGTATGCTGAAATCACCTCAGGAATATTATACCAACCTATCAGCCTGTACACTTTGTTTTTCCTGCAACAATGTATGCCCTGTCAAGATTGATCTGGGCAATCAGATTTACAGATGGAGGCAAAGCCT
>JAGPJL010000144.1 GCA_018054455.1 Parabacteroides sp. | reverse complement strand
TATTAATGGAAAATGATTCCGGTTCAATAATTTTATATCCGTGGTTAATAAAACAGGTTGCCGACTGTTCATCGTAAGGAAGAAATACAATTTTATCATTTTCAATTGCAAGTTCTGCTTCAGCAATAACTATCTCATTTTCGTCCATTAACGCAAAACCACCTTCATGGTTAAAGGCAACGTTGTGTTCAAGCAAAAGCTTTACAGTTATTTTCAACCTTTCATCAAAAAATGAAACCACTTCGTCCGCATCGATAACAGGTTTCGTTATTCCAGTTTCTGAATCTTGCTTAACGAAAAATTGCAATAAATTATACACTCTCCAGAAATTATTCCAATCTTCTTTGTTTAGATCTTCAGAAATAGAATTCAAATAAATAGAGAAACAAACATCCAGCTTGTTAGCATCCACCCAAATTTTACTTGTTTGAATCGTATCAGGCTTCATAATTCCCGACTTCATATAAAATTCGCCCGATTCCATAACCTCATCATTAACAATAGTAAGATCTAATTGAGTAGTATCTTTTTCCAGTGCTTTTCTTATTTCAGAATAGGCACAACAACTACTTTGAAGCATGTTTGACTGCCATGAGGCAAAATACAAGGCAATATTCTCTTTCAATGTGACCCGATCTTTCGGATTCTTCATAAAATAAAATAGCCTCGATAAAGAGTTTGGTACATCCAAGAAATCATTTATTCCATAATTTCTTTCCAACATGGAGATTGTTTCCCGATAAAGAATTCTATTAATCTTCAACGAATCACATGCAACATCATCATGCGGATCAAACAATTCCAAGTCATCCCATGTTAATGTCCAGGATTTAATACATCCGGACCCCCTGATTGCCTCTCTCTTCTTAAAATCATTAAAAAAACGAAGATGTTCCTTGCTTGCATGGAAAGCATAACCATCCAAATAGATTGCGACCTGTGGAATATCTTCAGTTTCAAGTTGCTCCCACCCATTAACCGTACACTTTTGCGCCAAGGTACAGATAATTTGAAAATCCGCTCTTGTACTTAGATTCACTCCATCTGTCGGTCCTAATTCAAACTGAGGATAGATAACATAACCAAAACGGCTATCTTTCTGTTCCATGAGCAAGGAATAATGATAAACACCGTAATCATTTTTCTTTTCGAACTTCCACCCATTTTGTTCGGAAGCTTTACGAATAGTCCGAACAAAGAGTTCTTCCAATTCACTCTCCTCTATACCTCCATTCCCAGTCATTGAACCCAACCCATTGGCAATAGTCTGCCACTCGCCCGCACGTTCTATAATTTTAGCAAATAAAGTATCAGCCTTTTCTCTGCTTAAGGCATCCCTCGAATATTGGTTTCCATAGGAAAGAATGCACCTATAGCAGCCATCCTTCCCATGGAATTGACATTCGCAGTTATGAATCTGTTCATGCGAAATTTTCAATAATCGGGTAAAGGCATCGGTATTAAATAATTTAGATAGATACCCGGTTCCACCTGGAATGGTGTCGTACATAACCAAATAACGATCAAATTTGCTGTTATGTCCATTAAACTCCTCATACTCATCGATGTGAATATGTTCAGGGTTTCCATTATAAAAATAACGTAATCCCAATTCGAGTCCAGCCTTAAACATCGTAACAGTAGCCTCACTGTCTATTTCCTGAACAGGTAACAGAATCTTAATTGCTTCCGTCTGCATTTCATGGAACAAGAAAACTTCTCTAAATATTTGGTTCGGTTCAACTGGATTATAGATAACACTTTTATGCCGGCAATATGGATAATGGAATTCGGCTAAACGGTCTTCCAATCTATCTTTACTCAAAGCTAAACTAATATTGGAAGTAGATTTTCCGCAACTTACACAAGTTACGAATCCATGTCTTGGAACAGATTTATGGTTGTTTATATCCAGATGAAGACTATTTTTCGAGTCTGTCAATCCCAAATTGGTAACAGTAAGGGTAACCTTCTTTGCATACTCAATCCCAAATGGGATATTTTTCATACCGTATGAACCGCCAAATCCATCTTTGGCAAACATAAAATGTTTCGCAATCCGGAAGCGTTCCGGTTCTCGCTCATCCTTCGAATCATCCAATGCCGCATCGTCTCTTTTTACATTACTTTTTACCGATTTGAGTCTATAAAAAGCATGAATATTGGAGCCCCAAGACGGGTCTCCACATTTGGGACAATTTGTACCCACAGCCAAAGTTATATCTTCTATACAATCGCATTTAGAGCAAAATCTCTTATTTACAAGTACATTGGAGTCGGACCAATCGCTCGTGTTTATTCCGGTAACAGGCAATTTATATCCTTGTGTGTAAAAACTTGCACCCGGAACAAGTTCGCGGATGGCCGAACTGGCAGACCTGACCAATTCCAATGTTTCAATAGCCGGAGCCTGTGTTTCTTCACTTCCCTTGGGTATAACCGAACGTATCTGAGCCTTTAAAGTAACTCCCGTTTCAGGAAAAGCATAATTAGGGAGTAAACCCGTATTTGTCATGGATTCTAGCACAGACGAGTTATTTGTTTGCCTCAACTGGGCCGATATCATTCTTGACTCTTCTTGCAACGTTTTGAATTCATCATCGTTTGATGTCAATTCAAGCATTCTTTTTTTTATGGTTTTATTGTGATCCAGCAACTGCAAATAGTCATTCTTTAACGATTCAAATTCTCTCTTTATTCTTAAATAAAAAAGATCGTCTGTAAGCGTCTGATATAATTCAACTAATGCTATATCCTTTACAGAATCAGGAAATTGACTAGAAAACGATTCTTTTAGTTTTTCTTCGTGCGCTTTAATAAAAGAAATTAATCTATTTACAAAAAATTCTTCTGTATGGATATAATTTGTTTGCAAATGCAATTGGGCCAGTTTTGCCGGCATTATATTCTGTGGATCGGCACTGGTCCAACTATCCAGACAAAAAGCCAGAAAGTGGCGGCGTAAAATATCTTTTGCTTCCAAAAAGCAACCGGGCGTATTCACAAATCCCTGCATCATTTCTTCAGGGTCTGTATAGTAGAAAAGATCGTGTTTCTTATTTCTTGCATAATTCAATATCAAAGAAGATCCGGTCTTTCTGCCTGCGCGTCCTACCCTTTGCATAAAATTGGATGGCTTTGGGGGTATAGAACTATTGGAAGCCACGTTTAAATCGCCAATATCAATACCCATCTCCAACGTTGAAGTAGCAACCAAGGTGTTAGTTGAGTTAAATAGCGGATGTTCCTTAAAATTAAACTCAAGTTTTTCTCGCTCTTTTCTATCCAAAAGACCTGTATGCTCTGCTGCATATATACGAGGTGAACGGTTCCGGTTATAAACCATCTGATAATAGTTTAACTCGGCATCCACCTCTTCTGCATACTTTCCCTTACAATTATAAGCAAGACAAGGCGTATTTTTAGATAACGTATCATCCGCCCCTATACGTAAAACCGATTGGCAACAAGAACAACGGAAATGTTTTACTTTATTTTGGACCAGAACATTCAATGGTGTTAAGGCATAATTCTTCTCTACGTTACACGCTTGTTCGTCTAACAAGTTCACTTCAACAAGCTTGGCACATAATTGTGCATAGAAATCATTAACTATCCCTTCATAAGGCTTAAAAACCGAATCCGGATCATTTTGGAAACTCTTGCGGAAGTACTGATGATACCAATTGTCCTTTTTGGCATACGTAGTATCGAGTAATCCTCGTTCATGCCGCGTTGTGGTAAGTAGTTTAGGGAAGCGACTGTTTTTTCCAAATCCTTTATTCAGGAAATGGCGACTATCCCGGTTCCAGTTCAGATCGAAAAGTTTTAAATCATTTTCTCTGAATTTAGATAAATATAAATGGTCCACTCCGCCCCTTTGACGTAAACGATGCAGAAAACCGTTTACTAAACAAATAAAGTTGCCTTCATCCAGATCTCCCAGATTATTTTCAGCCATCCAGGGCTTCATTAATTCAAATACATTCCGAATAAGTTTTTCCGGGAAAAAGCTTGCAGACGATCCGGTCTTTTCAAGTGTACGTCCAATTTGAGAATTATAGCCAAATTCCGATACAATTTCCCAGGTTACACGTAAATTAAATTCTTTAATGAATGAGGCTGGAAAAACTTTGTTTACAAGAAATGTATTCACATCTACCTTCAAATCTGAAGGGAAAAACCGGTAAACATATTCTTCCTGCGACTCAAGTCTATGCGTCCAGTACGCAATAAATTTCTCCTGAAGAGATTCTACAGATACAGGCCCTTCAATTTCTCTTAAAACTCTTTGTAAAGATTGACGGAAAGTAAAGCGATAGTTTCTTGCTTCAAAAAATCCAGCCTGGTGAGCTGCATCCTGCACACTATTTGTAAATACAAGAATTTTACGTTCCTTCTCGTCGGATTCGTCTAAATCGCTCGACATAATCTGACTTATAGCCACCGAAGCAAGGGTTGCCACTTTAGTCCCTATAATACTCATGCTCTTATCCGATCCACATTCCGGACAATACAACAACGCTTTGTTATCGTTGCTTACCTTACGTACAGCAACAACAGCCATTCGGTCCGCTTGCTGTTTGTCGTACATCTGGAGGTTTTCTTTGTCTATAAATGTTTTAAGCACATCACTTGCTCCGTATTCTTCTACAGGGTCGTGTGTTCCATCATCCACATTTAAACAATATACATTCTTGTTTTTGGAGAAAAAATGAGAATTGGCTTCGGCCGGATCAATATGAAACTTTCGTTCATTATCATTTTTTACAGCAAGCCAGCCACTAGCTCCGCATTCGCGGCAAAAATAGGCAGGAAGGGAAACCGACTTTTCTTCCTCAAATGAAATTTCATTTCGCCACGTAAATTCAGGAATATCATTAATCTTGCGAGACAAGCCACTTAGTTCACGAATCCATAATTGGATTTGCAAATAAAGAAATGGAAATTTTTTCGTTTCGCCTACCTTAGCTTCGGCTATAAGTGCCAAAAGAGAACCGAGTACATCTTCGCGTGGATTGAGCGTTCCATCTACTTCGGGTAACTTACCAAAATCGGCATTTAGGATGGCTAGCTGCCGAATCAGTTCGTCTACCCGAATGTAACCCTTTGATGTAATTACTACAATATCACGTACAATCGACAAACGGGTTAATTCGCCTGCCAGTTCCTGCAACGAGTTAGCGTAAAATTGCCACATTTGTTTCTGTCGGTCAATGTAAGTCTGGTACGTTTCGTCACTCTTCATCCTCAGATGCTTAACGGCCGATAGCCGGGGGACGAAATCTTCCATCTCGTCCGGGAAAAACTCATTAACCGAAATACGCTTTTCTTCTATTACGCTATCTTCACCAAAAGTCTCGCCAAATATGGTTGATGCATACTCCGTAATTTGCCTTTTAGAATCGGCACCGGAGCCAATTGTAGCCGAAGTCCCTACCGGGCAAAGATAATTCTGCGGGCTGTTTATTTTAAGTTTCAACCTACGGATCAAGTTGGCTACATCTGTTCCTTGTGCTCCATCGTATGTATGAAGTTCATCCAACACAAGAAATTGCAGCAGCGAGGGATCCTGTATGTTGTATTCCCACAATCGCATGTAATTCTGCTTCATTAAACCATAATCCAGCATTTTGAAATTGGTTAACAAAATGTCTGGAGTGGCGTCCAAAATAGCGTCTCGGTCTTCAATTATATGATCCTTTCCCATCATTTGGGGAAATTTCTTTGCATCTTTTCCTTCACCAATAAAAAGTCCGGCTGTTATTTTGCCCTTTAGCCGTTGGTCTGTCCAAATTGTTTCCGCCATACGTTTTGCCTGGTCGCTGGCTAAGGCATTCATTGGATACAGAATGATAACTTTTATCCCTTTTCTGTCCCTGTTTTTATAGCAGTAGTCCAATACCGGATAAAGAAAACACTCCGTTTTACCCGAGCCTGTACCCGTTGTAAGTAATGTAGGCTGAGGGATATGTCCTTTTCGGGCAGACAACCTCTCGAACGAACGCAACTGATGAACATAGGGTGTAAATGAAGGCTTTATCTCTAAAGGGATGTCTGTATCTGTTTCAGCAACTACAAAGGGGGTTTTAAGAGAAACATAAGGCCCCTTAATGATGCCTTGATCTTTGTCTTCCACAAACTTGTAAAAAGCATTGTGTACCGACGCGTCTTTAAAGCGGAAAGTTGCCTTAATGTATTCGATGGCAGACTGCATCACTTCGTATGCCTGTTGTAGCGGTAGCATTAGATTTTAATTTTAAGAATGAAACTTATGCGATTGTTTCCAATTGTTCTATCCAGGCATTAAATCGCAAACATTTCTGTCTGATAGTGTCCAGACCTGTATCTGATGCTAAACAAGCACCATAAACGATCTTCGAATACCCCGGTATTAATCTCTCCAATCGCTTCGAAGGGGCCGTAACAGAACCATTATTTATATCTTCAGGATTTGGAAATGCGTTTATTATCCCTTCAATTTCAGACAATTTAGCTTCTGCAGGTTCGAAATTGCTGGTAAAAACATCCATTTTACAAAACAATAACCCCTCGAATTCGTGCAACTGGATATAGGGTATAAAGCGGTTACGCAATTCCGCTGGCAGATCGTTGCGCATTGCCTCTTCCAGAAAGCTAATTCGTTCTCTTTTGTCAGTGATGCTTTTTGCTTCCTGCCAGCCAGGATAGTTGTAAGAGTCCTTTACTCCGTAGTAATCAAAAAAGGTAGTAACATACGCTGTTTCATCCTGTTTGAGGTGCATCTCTATCTGTTTTTTCAATG
>JAGPJL010000042.1 GCA_018054455.1 Parabacteroides sp. | reverse complement strand
GTTTGTTTGCTTATGGAGATGCCGCCAGATATCGTTTAGGGATAAATCATGGTAGCTTGCCGGTAAATGCTCCCCGTTGCCCATTCCACAACTATCACCACGATGGAACTATGCGCACTGGCGATAATGGAAAAGGAACTGTAAATTACGAACCAAATAGCTTTGATGGTCCTGTTGAAAATAAGGAATATCTTGAACCGGCATTGGCACTTCAGGGAGATGCTAACACTTACAATCACCGGGAAGACAAAGACTATTATACTCAACCCGGGAATTTATATCGTCTGGTTCCGGATGATGAAAAAGAGCGTATTCATGGAAATGTAGCTGCTGCAATGGAGGGTGTTCCCCATTTCATCAAGATTCGCGCTATCGCCCGCTTCTATCAGGCCGACGAGAATTGCGGAAAGGGTATTGCAGCCAAAGCAGGCATCGACCTTGCGGATGTTCTTGCCGAAGTAGAACGTCAGAAAACAGAATAAAAATGCACTTGTTTTAGAATAAGAAAAGGATGCTTTGAATACAAGGTATCCTTTTTTTGCGTCAACGTCCTCCCTGTTTGTAAAATAAATGTTTAGTCACTTAGCTATCAAATATACTAAATTGTTTATTACCATATCTATAAGTCAAAAAAAACAGTTACACTAAACTTAATTATAAAATAATTTATATACATTTGTGAGTCATGTTGATACACAGTGTGGAATGTGTGTGTTGTTGCTTATTAACCAAATAAAATCAACTTTAATGCATGATAGTTATGAAAAAAATTATTCTGTTTCTGTGTATGATTGTGCTGGCTTCTCTTAACGCCAATGCACAAGGATGGGTTAAAAAGATTGGGAGTAAAGCTAAAGAGACGATCGAACGCAAAAGTATTGAGGAGGTTGAAGAACAAACAGAGAAAACCTTTGATAAAAGCGTAGATAAAGTAGAAAAGTCTGTAACCAATGAAAACGCAGACGAGACAGAGGCTTCTGATGACTCTAACGAAACCGGTTCCAAACCTCAAAACAAAAAAGCTCAGCAAAGCTGGAATAAATTTGATTTTGTGGCAGGAAACGAAATTATCTTCGACGACAATCTGACAACCGAAAAAAACGGAGAATTTCCATCCCGCTGGGATCTTAAAGAAGGTGGGGCTGAAATTACTCAGCTAGACGGAGCCAATGCAATCTCTATTATTGGGTACACCTATATCACTCCACTATTCAAAGATAATAGCGGTTATCTGCCAGATGATTTCACTGTAGAATTTGATTACTACACTGCAGCCGAAAAGGATGGTGAGCTTTCTGTTTTACTCTACGATAAAGAATCTGATCCCAATAAAATTTTTGAGGTCAGATGGTGGTCTCGCAATGCAAACAATAGTTTTCCATTTAACTGGATTGCCACGAACGATGTATACCGTAGTGGAGAAGATACAGCCGACAACAGTGAAGGATGGCACCGCTTTTCTCTCTCTTTCAATAAAAGGGCACTCAAGGCTTACATCGACGATAAAAGAATTATTAATATACCAAACGTAGGTAAAAAGCCAGGAAAGCTGGATATATGGGGAAATGGAGACGATGCCTTTATTAAAAACTTCCGCATAGCCAAAGGAGCTGTTCCCTTGTATGACAAATTCCTATCCGATGGCAAAATTATTACTTATGGCATTACATTTGATACAGGAAAAGCAACCTTGAAGCCTCAGTCTATGGGAACCATAAACGAGATTTACAAGATTATGACTGATCATCCTGAGTTAAAATTCTCGGTAGAAGGTCATACAGACAACACAGGGAATCAAGCTTCAAACCAAACACTTTCTGAAAGCAGAGCCCTGGCTGTTATGGATAAACTATCAGAAATGGGTATCAGCAAAAGCCGTCTTGCAACTAAAGGTCATGGACAAAATGCGCCGGTTAGTGATAACAATTCGGACGAAGGACGGGCAAAAAACAGACGGGTTGAGTTTGTGAAATTCTAATTGAAATGAAAGGTATAACATATACATGAAAATAAATTGGGAATCTGTTTGAACTAATGCCTTTAATATGCTAATTTTGCAGACGTAAACCTATTCTCAATACAGAAAAAGCCCATTATAGCGATATAACGGGCTTTTTTTATTCAACACCACGGACTTTAAGCGTAAAGCAAAAGGCGTTGTGAAATCAGACATAATAATAAATAAATAGAGAATTTATGCATCAGGAAACAGATATTCTTGAAGTTTCGGATTTGTTGTTAGACCTGGCTATTACGTTAATGGCTTCGGGGGCTCACACATCCCGCGTGGTCAGGAACGTTGCACGAGCTGCCGAATCTTTTGGATACAGCACAGATCTGACCGTTTTTCAGATGAGTGTTTTAATGACCCTGACTCGTCTTAACGACAGTAATGTAAGACATACCGCAATTCGCAAAATCAAGCCCATGGCTCTTAATTTCAGGACCATCTCAAATCTGAGTGCTCTTACCTGGAGTGCCTACGACAATAAGTTACCGCTGGAAGAACTCAAGGAAGAGTTTAACGATATTCTAAATACACCGCGAATGTCGCGTTGGCTGGTATTGTTTCTTGTAGCTTGTGCAAATGCTGCATTCTGCCGGTTGTTTATGGGCGATATATATGCCATGCTATTTGTATTTGCCGGTACCCTTGTTGCATTCTTTATGCGCCAGGAGATGTTGCATCGTCATATTAATCACTTTGTGGTATTTATAACCTGTGCCTTTGTTTCGTCGATGATTGCCGGAATTAGCTACAAACTTAATATTGGAACTACGCCGGATGTGGCTCTGGCAACCAGTGTTTTATTTCTGATTCCAGGGGTACCCATGATAAATTCGATAATCGATATTCTGGAAGGGCATGTTCTTGCCGGTACTTCGAGACTTATTAATGCAACAAATCTGATTATTTGCATTGCATTGGGCTTATTTATCACATTGCAATTATTAGGAGTAGACCAACTATGAATATCGAACTATCACAAATCATCCAGGACGGAGTCTTTGCAGCAATAGCCTCCATGGGATTCGCTGTTATCTCCAATCCTCCAAAGAAAGCTGTTTCTGTATCCATTGTACTTGCCTGCATAGGACATGGATTTCGTTTTTATCTGCTTCATTACACGTCGCTCGACCTGGCCACGGCAACCTTGTTTGCTGCATTTACCATCGGAATGCTCAGCATCTTTTTTGCCAAGATTATTCATTGTCCGGCCGAAGTGTTCTCATTTCCTTCGCTTCTCCCAATGATCCCGGGTATGTTTGCTTACAAGATGATTCTTTCGCTGATAAAGTTTCTGCATACCAACGACACTCTATTGCAACAGAGTCTGATTGTTGAAATATTTAAAAACGGACTTACAGTTGTGTTCGTAATGTTTGCGCTGGTTATTGGCGTTTCCGTTCCGCTATTCGTATTTCACAAGCAATCATTTATGATGACTCGCTTGATTAATCCAATACGAAAATTTAAGAAGTAAAGGGATTGTTCTATTGAAGCAATGTTGATAGTTCTCGCAGATTGGCTGCAATGTAAGTGGCTCCGGCTTTGCGAAGTTCAGCTTCGTCGCCAAAACCGTAAAGGACTCCTATAGAATCGATGCCATTGTTTTCTGCCCCGATAATATCATGCTTGCGATCTCCAATCATTACAACTGCCGATAAATCGTCAACATGATTTGCGCTCAGTACGTAACTGATTACGTCGGTTTTGGTAGACCTGCTACCATCCATTGTGCTTCCTCCAATAAAAGTGAAGTAAGAATCGAGACCGAAATAGGCAAGAATTTGCTTTGCAAATGGTTCGGGTTTCGAAGTAGCTAATAACAGCTGCCTGTCCTTTGCTACCTGATCGATCAGAAATTGGGGCATTCCTTCGTACACTTTGTTTTCGAAAAGACCTTTGGTCGAAAAGTATTCTCTGTATTTTTTCAGGGCAGTTTCTGCCTGCTCGTCGGTAAAATGATAGAATTCTTTAAATGATTCTTTTAACGGGGGACCAATAAACGGGCGCAGTGTGTTTAAATCGGTTACTGTTATTCCAAAATTCTCTAACGCATATTGCACAGAACGGGTAATCCCTTCCATTGAATCTGTTACCGTACCATCAAGATCTAGTAGTAAATACTTGTATTTCTTATTCATTATATATTTCTAATCGTTAGTTCAACTAAAATCGAATTGTCGCAATGTGCTAAAAACTTGTTTAATGGTTCGTTTAATATTTGTAACAGCAAAAGTTGGTTCCATGGATTGTTCGAGCAAAACCGGACCGGGAGAAATAGCAAATACCCCGGCAAAACCAGCATCGTTAAGCACATCTATATCCTCAATACTTCCTGCAATGGCAATAACAGGAATGCCTTTTCTGCTTGCTACATCCAATATTCCCTTGGGGACTTTTCCCATAAGCGTTTGTCTGTCCAAACGCCCTTCGCCGGTAATAATCAAGTCTGCCTGTTCTATTATCTGCTCGAAATCCAGCGAATCAAGTAAAAGTTTGATTCCGGGTGTTAGCTCAG
The DNA here is from genome assembly GCA_018054455.1 of Parabacteroides sp. Taxonomy (GTDB): domain Bacteria; phylum Bacteroidota; class Bacteroidia; order Bacteroidales; family Tannerellaceae; genus Macellibacteroides. The sequence goes on along the minus strand of JAGPJL010000042.1, from coordinate 18,495 downwards.
CATGCAGAAAAGCGAGTAAACCCCCTCCCATTCCACCAGCAGCACCAGCTCCGGGAACGTTGGCTATATCAATACCCAGCTCCTTCTTGATAACTCCGGCCAGCGAACGTAGACCGCTATCAAGCTGTTCAATCATCCCGTCGGTTGCCCCTTTTTGAGGTCCATACACATAAGCAGCACCATTCATTCCGTAAAAGGGATTGTCCACATCACAAGCCACAGTAAAACGAGCCTCCCTAATTGCAGGATGTGCTAAAGCCAAATCAATAGAATTAATCTCACTCAAAACCTGCCCTCCATAGCCAACGGACAAACCATTTGCATTAAGAAACCGATAGCCCAACGCCTGCAACATTCCTACACCGCCATCGTTGGTAGCACTCCCGCCTATACCTATAATAAAGTTCCGGCAGCCCCGGTTCAGCGCATCCCGAATCAGCTCTCCGGTGCCAAAAGTCGAAGTCAGCATAGGATTCCGTCTATCTTGCAACACCAAAGGCAGACCACTTGCCTGAGCCATTTCTATTAAAGCGGTTTGCCCGTCTCCCGAAATACCATACCGGCATTCAATTAAATTCATCAGCGGATCATGCACCCGAACAGTAATATATGCTCCTTTCCATGCCGAGACCAAAACATCGAGCATTCCTTCGCCCCCGTCGGCTACAGCAACCTTAACAAGCTGACAAGTTGGATAAACACTCCACACTCCTTCTTCCACCGCATTGTTTACGTCGGAAGACGAAAGGCATCCTTTAAAAGAATCAACAGCAATTACTATTTTTTTCATGAACTCAGAATTCGGTTGTGTATTCTTCTCACTCAAAGCCACAAAGATACTGATTACCTACTAATAACCCTATTCCTTAAATGCAACAACGAGGTAAGAATATAATTTATTTACTATTTTTACTGCCATTAAAACGAATAAGCTTTTAACTTTGCCCTGTACGAACTATTAAAACTGGTTATGGAAAAACAACTCATCGAATTAGCGAACAGAATCAGAGCGATCGCGCAAAATGGACTTGTCTATTCTTTGAATGAATATGATACGGAACGATACGAAGAACTTTTGGACCTTAGCAGCAAAATTACGTCTTTGGTATCCGGCCATAATTTGTCGGAAATTAAAGAATGTTTTTCTATCGAAAAAGAGTACGTTACACCTAAAGTCGACATACGTGCGGTTGTTTTTAATGCCAATGATGAAATTCTAATGGTGAAAGAAAAAGCGGATGGATGTTGGTCTTTGCCTGGAGGATGGGCAGATGTGGGATTCTCTCCCAAAGAAATTGCAATAAAAGAGGTAAAAGAAGAGACGGGATTGGATGTTGTTCCAATCAAATTATTAGCCGTTTTAGATCAGAAAAGCCATAATCATCCCCCGGCATTACATTATGCATATAAAATCTTTATTCTATGTGAAATATCCGGAGGTGAACTATCTACCGCGTTTGATATTTTAGATTGCAACTTCTACCCTCAGGATAATCTTCCCCCATTGTCGTTAAGTCGTGTTTTAAAAAGTCAGATAGATTTAATGTACCAATACAAAAATGACAATGGAAAGGAAGTCATACTAGATTAATACTACTTTGATCTTTCATTCCTATAACTTTGATCTTTCAAAATTACGGGAATGAAAGATCAAAGTTATAAGGAAGTTTTAGCAATGTTATTTTTCAAAGAATTATTACTATAATTGCAAGACCATTTACTTTCCTTTAGTTTTTTGGTTTACATTTAAATAAAGCATCCTATGAGAGATCTAGCAAGAGTCCTGTTAGCTAAAAGATTTATTCTTATTCTTTTGATTGCTTCCAATGCATCATTGGCGTCTTTCGCACAAACGATCCTAGACAGAGATCCCGTCATAGAACAAGCCGTAAAGGAAGTTTCAGTACCGGAAATGCATAAATTGATTGAAGACCTCGTAAGTTTTCACAACAGAAACAACCTGAGCAGTATGAATGAAAAAGAGAAAGGCATCGGAGCTTCCGCCGAATATCTATACAAAAAGGTTGCCTCATTTATTCCTTCATCTCAAGGACGTTTAGGCGTAGAAAAAGTATTTTACACTACAGGAGGAATTAATACCCGCATGGGAAGGGAAGTCAATTTGTGTAATGTCGTTGCAACGATTAAGGGTAGCAATGCAACGGACAACAGAGTTATTGCCTTATTAGCACACTACGATAGCCGTAGTTTAGAGGGTAACGATTCAACGGAATATGCTCCCGGTGCAAACGACAACGGCAGTGGCGTAGCATGCCTTATGGAAATGACCCGTTTGATGTCTCGTATCGATCTGCCTGTAACGATTAAAATAATGTTCCTTTCCGGAGAAGAACACGGGTTGCTTGGTGCAGGGCATATGGCCGAAATCGCTCAAAAGGAAAAATGGAATCTGATTGCCGTCATCAATAACGACATGATCGGGAATTCCAATGCCAGTGAAACCAATACCCATTCCAACAATATGGTTCGCGTTTTTTCCGAAAACACACCAATTAGTGAGAATGAAGAGTTACGCAAAATCCGGATCTTTAACTCTTCAGAAAACGACAGTCCGTCAAGACAGCTTGCCCGGTATATAAAAGAGGTGGGCGAAAGATATGTGGATAACATGACAGTAAGGCTAATTTACCGGAACGACCGTTTTGGTCGTGGAGGAGATCACACTCCATTCTGCCGTAAAGGCTATACAGCCGTTCGTGTTTGCGAGATGAATGAAAATTACTACCGTACACATCAAAAAACAGAAGAGAAAAACGGTATCCGATATGGAGATGAAATCTGGGCTATTGATTTTGAATATGTACGAAAAAATACAGGAATCAACCTGGCCGTTGCAACCAACCTGGCTTTAGCGCCCGATGTACCTGTTAACGTGAAAATAGACGTATCAGGCCTGACGAACTATACTGAATTATCATGGGAAGCTCCCCAAAAAGGGAAAGTGCCGGCAGCTTATTACGTTTTAATGCGAGAAACCGATCAGTCCGGCTGGCAAAAGAAAATACTTGTTCATGGCACTAACATCCGCCTGCCTTACAGTAAAGATAATTATTTCTTTGCCGTACAGAGCGTCGATGAAAACGCCCACGAGAGTCTGCCTGTTTTTGCCGTCGGATCTTTTTGAGCAGTATCCGGCTATTAAAAGAAGCATACAATATAGTCCGGGATATGTTTGTGCGGGGCGAACAAACAAAAAGAGCAACTTTCATTTCTGAAAGTTGCTCTTTAAATGGTGAACTGCCTGGGGCTCGAACCCAGGACCCCATCCTTAAAAGGGATGTGCTCTACCTGCTGAGCTAGCAATTCATCCTGTGCATACTACCGTATTGCGAGTGCAAAGATAAAGCCTACATTTTTATTGTGCAAGTTTTCCTTCCATTTTTATTTTGTTATCTTTGCACGCATACTCAAATACATACTAATAAACATACGTATTATCTATGGCAGACGATAAAAAAATTATTTTCTCAATGGTAGGTCTAACCAAGACCTTTCCGCCTCAGAAACAGGTATTAAAGAACATTTATTTGTCATTTTTCTATGGCGCCAAGATCGGAATTATTGGTTTAAACGGTTCCGGAAAATCAACCTTAATGAAAATTATCGCCGGTATCGAAAAAGAATATCAAGGCGAAGTTGTTTTCTCTCCAGGCTATTCAGTTGGTTATCTTGAGCAAGATCCTAAGCTGGAAAGCGGCAAAACTGTAAAGGAAATCGTACAGGAAGGTGTGCAGGATATTGTTGATACCCTAAAAGAATACGAAGAAGTAAACGAAAAATTCGGCGATCCCGAGATATTGGATGATCCAGACAAGATGGATGCCCTTATTAACAGACAGGCAGAATTACAAGATAAAATCGATGCCACGGATGCATGGAACCTGGACAGCCGTTTGGAACGCGCCATGGATGCATTGCGTTGTCCGCCGGAAGATCAGGTTGTAGATACATTATCCGGAGGTGAACGCCGCCGTGTGGCTCTTTGCCGATTGTTACTTCAACAACCGGATGTATTGTTACTGGATGAGCCTACCAACCACTTGGATGCAGAATCTATCGACTGGTTGGAACAACACTTGCAACAATATTCGGGTACTGTTATTTGCGTTACTCACGACCGCTACTTCCTTGATCATGTGGCCGGATGGATTTTGGAACTCGATCGTGGCGAAGGTATTCCCTGGAAAGGAAATTACTCTTCGTGGTTGGATCAGAAGACCAAAAAGATGGCTATGGAAGAAAAGCAGGTTAGTAAGCGCAGAAAGACTTTGGAACGCGAACTTGAATGGGCAACAATGGCTCCTAAAGCCCGTCAGGCAAAAGGTAAGGCTCGTCTGAATTCGTACGAAAAGTTATTGAATGAAGACCAGAAAGAACGCGAGGAAAAGTTGGAAATCTTTATTCCTAACGGACCCCGTTTGGGAAACAAGGTAATAGAAGCTCAGCATGTTGCAAAAGCATTTGGAGACAAGCTATTGTTTGATGATCTAAACTTCATGCTCCCTCCCAACGGTATTGTTGGTATTATTGGTCCAAATGGTGCTGGTAAGACCACTTTGTTTAAGATGATTATGGGTATGGAGACTGTGGACAAGGGTACTTTTGAAGTAGGTGAAACCGTTAAGATTGGCTATGCCGACCAGACTCATAAGGATATAGACCCGACTAAAACCGTATTTCAGGTAGTATGCGGTGGTCAGGAATACATTCGTGTAGGAGGAAAAGAAATTAATGCCAGAGCCTATCTGTCCCGATTCAATTTTGCCGGAGGAGATCAGGAAAAGCTTTGCGGTATATTGTCTGGTGGAGAACGTAACCGCCTGCACCTTGCAATTACATTAAAAGCCGAAGCCAATGTGTTGCTGCTCGATGAGCCTACCAACGATATCGACGTAAATACGCTCCGGGCACTTGAAGAAGGTCTCGAAAGTTTTGCAGGTTGCGCCGTTGTTATCTCCCACGACCGCTGGTTCCTTGACCGTATTTGTACGCACATTCTTTCGTTCGAGGGGAATTCCGACGTTGTTTACTACGAAGGTTCTTATTCTGAATATGAAGAATACAAACGGAAGCAGTTGGGTGATGTAGAGCCTAAACGTGTACGTTACCGTAAACTGATTGTGGATTAATTACTTTAAACAATACAGACCATGAAAAAATCTTTTCTTTCATTCGCAGCTGTTTTATGTGCACTTCTTTGTCTTTCTTCGATGGATGCAAAGGCTCAGACCGTAAAACTGTTTAACGGCAAGAATCTTTCTAACTGGAATTTATTTGTCGACAAAGGGGGCGCAAGCGCTCAGGAAGTATTTACTGTTAAAGAAGGTACCATCCATGTAAAAGGTACTCCTTTTGGATATATGTACACAAAGGAGAAATACAGCAATTTTATCCTGAATGTGGAATGGTGTTATCCGGAAGAATTAAGTAACAGTGGTATTTTCCTTTTTATACAAGATGGCGAAAAACTTTGGCCCAATGCCATTGAATGTCAGCTTCATGCAGGCGACGCCGGCGATTTTGTATTGCTCGGAGGCAGCGATTTGTTCGAGTTTATGAGCCGTCCCGGAACTATCCGCCCGGCATTTCCGGTTGTTAAGAAGACAAATGCTTCCAGCGAGAATCCTGTTGGAGAATGGAATAGAGCAAAAATCTACTGCAAGGATGGTATAATCACTGTGTTCATTAACGGTGTTTATCAAAACTCAGGAACGCGTTCTATGCACAAAACAGGCTACATAGGTTTGCAAAGTGAAGGAAAAGATATTCAGTTCCGCAATGTAACAGTTACACCGTTATAATTCGGAACAGACAATAAAAATAATCGCCGCTGCGCTTCGGACTATCCTTGCACAGCGGCGATTTTTATTTATAATACTTAGGCTTTAATAAACTCGATACACATGCGCGAGTTGTGATATGGACACTTCCAGAAACCGGCCTTATCTTCGGCAAGGTTGGGTTTACCCTCTTTAATACTCCAGAACCACTCCCCATGCGCCCGGTCGATCAGATTATCTGAGATAAACTTCCATGAAGCAGCAGCCTTATCCAGATAGCCTTCATTCCCCGACAGTTTCCATGCGTACATGAATCCGACAGCCGCCTCTGCCTGAGGCCACCAGTGACGGTCGGTATCTGTATGACCTTTACGGGAGTCAGTTTCGTACCAGATACTTCCATCCGGCTGCAGACCTTCGCGTACCGTAGTATCGGCAAGATGCATCGATATACATTTAATCCGTTCCGTCAGCGCCTCATTACCCAGTACATCTGCAGCTTCGTACAATAACCAGGAAGCTTCGATATCATGTCCGTATGAATCAATAAAACCTTTACGTTTCCAGTTTTCATCAAAGAACAATACCATGTGACCAGTTTCGGGTGCAACAATATGATTGGCAAAGAGGAGAATCAATCCCTCGAGAGCCTTTTTAAGCCGGTCGTCTTTCCACACACGATACAGATTAGTATATGCTTCAAGAATATGCAGGTGCGTATTCATTGTTTTTTTCTCATTATCGTCCTTCTCACTCAAGCGAAGATCTTCCAACAATTGCCAGTCTCGGCTATAAGCCTCGAAATAACCTCCCTTTTCAGGATCAAAACTATGCAGCTCTATGAATCGAAACAACTCTTTAGCACGTTCCAAAGCTTCTTCGTTTCCTGAAGCCATGTAATATTCTGTGAGGGCATAGATAAAGAACGCCTGCGAATAAATCTGTTTTTTAGTATCGGCAGGTGTCCCGTCGGCATGTATCAACCAGTAAGTTCCGCCCATTTCTTTATCAAAAAAATGATTCCATGCATACAAATAAGCACGTTCGGCCATTTGCAAGTAAGCTGAATCCGGTTGTACCCTGTACGCTGCGGAAAATGTCCAAAGAATACGGGCATTCAGAATACCACCTTTATCTGCATCAACAATCAGTTTATCTGTTCCATCAATCTGTCCGTAAAATCCTCCATGCTCCACATCAACCATACGCCCCATCCAGAAAGGCAGTATTCCATGAATAAGTTCGGCCCTCATCTCCTCTTGTAATTGTTTCAGTATACTCATCTTTTCCGTATATATATTCATTAGCACATTCACTTTACCACTTCAGTCTGCTTCCCGATAATCTGGTGGATAGAAGTTGTATACTTCTTAATCAGATCGATCGTAGTATCTGTGTCAAACACAGAATTAAGACCTTGTTCTTCCTGAGCCGGGTCACCCATATAATCGTCGCCTACCTGCCAATAAATATGGTCTGCCTGCGGACGGGCATAGCCACCCCAAGCCCAGAAATTGCATCCACCTAAAGAACCGTTACTGTTTACACTCTGCAAAACCCGTTCAAAGATATATTTATAATAGGCATCGCGGCAAGAAGTACTGTCACTTAATTCATATTTATGTGAATCGCGGGGCATACCAAACTCTTCCAATGTAATGGGCTTCTTTAAGGAATCGGCCAAAGCAATATGTTTGTCCATATAAGTTCCAGTGTTCCGGATAGCCTGAGGAAGTGTTCCTGCAATATTTGCAGTATCGATCCAGCTCCAGTTTTTTGGCCAAATGTGCATGGTAAGGTAATCAATATTGGGATCCGAATGAACCCTGGCATATAAATCAAAATCTTCCTCGCTCCCAGCCTGGCCTTCCGATCCGGTTGATACAAGATGGTTGGTGTCCAGAGTTTTTATGTGAGAAGCAATCTCCTTTATCCAAGCCGCATAAGCATCTTTATTCCCAGCACCCATAGGACGGGGCTCATTGGCAATTTGCCACGACATAATAGCCGGATCTTCCGTATATTTACGTTTATTGTAAAAATTGGTACGCGACAACACCGTTGTAATATGTTGTTTGAACATTTCCTGGCAACTGTCACACTCAAAATACTGCGACACATAATTGCGAAAGGCATCCCATCCGGCTACAGAGGGAACAGGAACTGGTCCGTATCCACTCCAATTAAGATATTGGGCGTATCCGCCAGACCACTCCCAGGTGTTATGCAAATAAAGGACCGCATGCATGTCTCGTTTAGAAAGCTCGTTCATAAAAAAATCAAGGCCGTCGAACACGGATTGCTCATACTGACCCGGCGACACCTGTAGAGTCGGCATTACTTTCGAGGGAATACCGTTTGGTCCATCTGCACCAACTAATACACGCAAATTATTCACGCCTTTCTCTTTCAGAAAATCGAGTTCGCGAACCAGTCGGTCGCGGTCACCAAATGTTCCTTGCGAACCTAGAATCGGTCCATACCAAAAATTGGCTCCAATAAAATAATAAGGTTTACCACCGAGAACAAACTGTCCGTTTTTAACTTTGATATACCTGTCGGCATACGATGAATTTGAAGCAGAATTTCCAGCACAGCTTAAAAGCATTAGCAGGAATAGCAGGTTAACATACACAAGCAAGTGTCGCATAAATTCTATAATGTTTTATTGTATTATTTCAACAATACAAATTTCCACAAAATTGAGCTGGCACACTTTCAGTAATGTGCGAAAATGTTTTAACAATGTTTCATTGCACGAGAAAGTGACGCGTTCTCGTGTTTTTTCCTTTTTTTATCTGAAAAATAGTGTACTTTTACTTTCAATAATCAGTAAATCGATTTTTAATTACTAACACTATTATGAAAAGATTTCTCTTACTAGTACTCATTTGTTTTCTCTCGCTTAACATTCCATACAGTACAGTAGCGCTTCAGGAGAACCATAACCTTATTTCCAGGCTATATTCGACCGAACACGGATTGTCCAGCACCAAGGTTTCCTGTATAGTACAGGATAATCGTGGATTTATCTGGATTGGAACCGAAGACGGACTTAACAAATTTGACGGATATCGTTTTACGGTTTATAAAAGAAGCTCTGAACAATCCGGATCGCTTATTGGAAATCATATCACAGCGCTATTCACAGACAAAAACGATCGTTTGTGGATCGGTACCATTCAAGGATTACAATATTACGACAGAAAAACCGATAGCTTTGTAAGTGCGGCGCTCAATCAGCCAGATTATATTGTTAAAAACAATCAATGTAATGCTATTTATCAGGATAAAAAGGGAGTCCTTTGGTTTGCCTCTTCCGGTTTAGGTGTATTGCGCTACGACCCCTACTCGTCACAAAGTCTTCTTTTTTCGCCTTCGCATACTCATCCTGATAAATCATTAAGCAGCGGATATATCCGTTCAATTGCCGAAGATTCGGAGGGTAATCTTTGGTTTGGCAGCGAAGACAATGGAATTTCCGTATACAATCCTGCAAAAAACTCATTTACCAATTACAGTGTAGCTACGGGTCATTTACCGTCCAACGCCATCTTTGGCCTTTCCAAACGAAAAAACGGAGATATGCTAATTGCCACTGTGGGTGGCGGTGTTGTTGTTTTCGATAAAAATCAACGCAAATTCCTCATCTATCCGGATGTGTTTAATTCTAAAACATCCAGACATACTTTTTGTGCAATTGAAGATAAGGAAGGACAAATTTGGGCTGGCACCGAAGGGCTTGGTGTTATCCAGTTTAACATAGGGCAACATTCCGTACAACGTCATCCGGTATTCAAGGAATATCTTCAGGAAATAGGTGATTCCAAAATTCATTATTTATACGAAGATAAAAAAGGCGACCTGTGGGTTGGCATGCATTACAAAGGCTTATGTGTTATAAAGAACACTCCTTCAGGTTTTACTACTTACCGCAAAATAAGTAATGAACAAAATTCACTCAGTTACAGCCATGTGATGGGTATTACCACAGACAAAGACAAAAATATATGGATTGCGACCGATGGTGGAGGTTTGAATTTCTACGACCGTGCTGCCAAACGTTTCACTCATTATTCTTACAATCCCGGTGATCCTAACAGTATTTCTGACAATGCCATTGTAAGTGTTTTTTGTGACAGCAAAAACCGAATATGGATTGGAACTTATATCGGGGGGCTATGCATGTGGAACCCCGCGAATAAATCATTCGTAACCTATAAATCCAATGGAAAAGAAGACGAACTTAGTTCTGACTATGTAAAAAGCATAGCCGAAGATAAACGGGGCTATCTATGGCTGGGAACAAATGGAGGAGGTCTGTGTCGTTTTGATCCGGAGAAGAAAATCTTCCGGAATTTCCATGCAGGAGACAATAAAGGATTGGTAAACGATTATATAACTGTTATCTTTAGGGACAGCAAAAACCGATTATGGATCGGGACTTATTTTGGCTTGAGTTGCATGGATACCGAAACCGAATCTATTACAACATTTAAGCCAGACTGCGGCCTAAGCAGTCAGTCAATCTATTCAATTGCCGAAGACAATAAAGGGACAATATGGATTGGTACACAAAACGGACTAAATCGATTCAATCCTGAAAAAAACAACTTTACAATTGCAAAGCCGGTCGATAAGCAAGCCAGTTTTGTCATCAATGGCATCGTGCCCCACAACGAAGATCTTTGGCTAAGCACCAACAAAGGAATTGTTCGCTTTACGCCTAAAACAGGTGCATCAAGAAGATACACCCGTTACGATGGTTTGCAAAGCGATGAATTTATTTTAGCCTCCTATTATAAAAGCCCTGAAAACGAGATTTTCTTCGGAGGGGTTAACGGATTCAATTCATTCTTTCCGGATAACATTTCCGATTTAAGAATCAACCCGCTCACATACATTACCGGTTTGAGAATTTTTAATCAGGAGGTCCCTATCAACCAGGAAGTAAATGGAAGGGTTGTATTAACCGAAAGCATCTCAGAAAGTAATAAAATCAGACTCCGTTACAACGACAAAAGCTTTTCGCTGGAATTTACAGCACCCGAAGCCATTGAACCGGCAAACATAACCTATGCCTGCAAGCTTGAAGGATTTGATAACGAATGGATTTTATATGATTCATCTCAACGATATGCCACCTATACGAACCTAAATCCGGGAACCTATACGTTTAAAGTTAAAGCCAGTAACGATCCCGAAATATGGGGAGAAGAATACACATCGCTCACAATTGTGATTGAACCTCCTTTTTGGGCCACCTGGTGGGCAAGAACATTATACTTCCTGATTTCCTGCGTTCTTGTATGGATGATTTTACGGTTTTTTACTATCCGAATGAAAGAAAAAAACGAGCTGCGCATTGAGCGATTTAAAATAAAACAACAGGAAGAGCTTACTCAGGCAAAGATGGGTTTCTTCACCAATATAAGTCATGAATTCCGTACACCTCTTACACTCATCATCGGTCCTCTTGAACAGATGATGGAAACAGAGACTGATCCCGAAAAACAACAGCTTCATAATATGATGCACCGTAATGCCGAGAGGTTACTTCGTCTCATTAACCAGATACTGGAGCTTCGTAAGCTGGAGCAGGGTAAAATGAAGCTGGAGGTTCAAAAACTGGAACTTATTCCTTTCGTTTCAGATTTATTGAGTTCGTTTACCGATCTGGCAAACAGAAAACATATTTCCTTAACATACAGCTACAATCCGATGAATATTACTGCGTGGTACGATCCGGATCTGCTTGACAAATGTATATTCAATATCCTTTCCAATGCCTTTAAATTCACCCCCGACGGAGGAAAAGTTTCTTTGACCATTAGCCAGGAAGAAGAGGGACATATCATTGTAACCGTTACCGACACGGGGATTGGAATGAGTGAAGATACATTGCAACGTGTTTTTGAGCGATTCTATCAAGGTGACAACAAACTATTAACTGCTGGTTCCGGGATTGGCATGCACCTAGCAAAGAGTATTGCCGAAATGCACGGAGGAAGCATTTCTGCCAAATCAGAAGAAGGAAAGGGTTCCTCTTTCTCGCTACTTATACTCCCGGGAAACGATCACTTCACCAAAGAGCAAATGACTGTAGACGATGGTTTTAACCATCAGGGTACTACCTCTTCTCTACCCGAAACAGGTGAAAACACAGAGGCAGGTCTTATTCAAGAATCTGAACCGTCCAAGGATAAGAAAACAACCATTCTTGTTGTGGAAGACGACGAAGATATCCGAAAGTATATCCGGAAGGAACTTGAAAACCGGTACCACGTGGAAGAAGCGGTTAATGGTGCTGCCGGATTGGCTAAAGCCAAAAAGATACTTCCTGATCTTGTTATTACGGATGTTATGATGCCGGAAATGACAGGTACCGAAATGTGCCGTAAACTTAAAACAGATCCGGATACGTCGCACATTCCTGTCATAATCCTTACTGCGCAAGCGGATCTGGAACATCGTATTGAAGGACTGGAAACCGGTGCCGATTCATATATACCCAAACCGTTTAATCTTAAGCACATGAATGTGCGCATCGAAAAGCTTATTGCCTTGCGGCAAACTCTTAAGGAACGCTTTAGCAAATCACTGAATATGGAGGCACAGGAAGTAACTCTTACTTCTACAGACGAAAGGCTGCTTCAGCATGCAATCGACTATGTAAGAGAAAACATGGAAGACCCCGAGCTAAGTGTTGAAGCAATGAGCAGGGCGCTGGGAATGAGCCGTACACACTTGCACAGAAAACTAAAAGCGCTCACGAACCAGAGTCCGATAGAGTTTATAAAAGTGATCCGGATGAAACAGGCAGCTTATCTGCTTAGTACAGGAAAGCTGACTGTTTCGGAAGTGGGTTACAAGGTGGGATACAATACCCCCTCCTATTTTTCCAGTAGTTTTAATGCGCACTTTGGCATGAGTCCGACTACTTATATGGAACAAAATAGCCATACTAAAAACGAACCGGATAAAAAGGAACAAATTTAAAATGTGATATCAAAACCGCCCATTACGATTGCCTTTGGCATAGGGAAACCCTCGTTAATGGTATAACGTGTTGCCGTTAGGTTTTCACCCTTCACGAAAAGATTCAATCCTTTTCTCATCGATCCGAATCGGTAAGCTGCTTTGGCATTCAGAAGGGTATAATCTTCTTTCACCGGGGTAACTGTGTTTACATACAAATCAAAGATTGATTGTACATTCACATTGAAGGTAAAACGTCCGGGGGTGTAAGTGGCATTTACAAAAAACTTATGAGCAGGAGCTGCAAGCAAAGCCTTGCTGGTATGCAAGTAGCTGTAATTCATATCAAACATTAATTTGTTAGAAGCCGTAAAGGCTGCTTCAAATTCAAATCCTTTATTCGTAAAAGAACCTGTATTTACATTTTTAGGACGACCGTCTATACGAGTTACCTCTATCATATTGCTTCCATCAATATAAAATGCAGTAAGTTCGGCAAACAATTTACCTTCTAAAAGAGATTGACCAACAGACATTTCATAGTTCATCATCCGTTCTGGCTTCAAATCCGGATTTTGTGGCGGAAACATATACATTTCGCGTAAATTGGGACTACGGAAACCTTTCGACAACGATGCTTTAAGGGTATTACCAGGAACAGGACGGTAAGTTATACCTGCCTGAGGCACCCACTCGCCTCCGAAAGTACTATTATGTTCGTAACGCACACCGGCATTCAAACTCACCTTTTCAAATAAATCCTGCTGCATAATGATGTATCCGGCAGTTTCGCTTACACTTTTATCCACCAAATCCTTATCGGGACCAATAATACTGTCGTTCCAGGCATGACCACCCCAATTCTTGTAATCAACCCCTACCGTAAAGAGATTATCTTTCAGCAAGCGAAACGATTGATAAAGCAACACACCATAATTGTGATCGTCGGAACGGAACAGATAACCATTGTTTGCAACACTTGAAAAAGCGGGGAGTCCGTCATTTATTTCATGATTTCCCCAATTGTAAAAGGCACGAACCGCACCACTGGACTTTTCATACTTATTTTCGAGGGCAAACGACGTTGTACCCCGCAGGATATCCATTATATTATCCCTGATGGGGGCAGTTATTTTACCCGGATTCTGGTATTTAGACTTTGCCAGACTTAAGTCGCCCGTTACCTTGTAGTGGTCGGTTAACGTATAGCCCAGTTTAGCAAAACCATTTGTCATCCGAAATTCTGAATCCACCCTGTGCCCATCGGTGCGATCGTGGTTAATCGAAATAAAACTGCTGAATTTACCGGCGTTATATCCTGTATTTATCATATACTTTTGAGTATTATAAGAGCCAAACATCACGCGGGCCTGGGTTGCGCGTCCCTCTTCCTTCTGGTGACGGGTAATGATATTTATTACTCCTCCCATCGCATTAGATCCATACAGTAACGAACCCGGGCCACGAATAACTTCCACCCGTTCCACATCCGAAGCCACATACGTGTCCGGCAATGCATGACCAAATACACCTGCCCACTGAGGCTGACCGTCGAACAAAACCAGTACCTTATTGCTTTGACCAACACCTCGGATATTAACCGTACCGGCGGCGCCCTCGGAAACGCCAAATCCTGTTATGCCTTTCTGTGTTACAAACAATCCGGGTACGCGTTGAGACAAGACCGGAAGCAAAGCCGACTCGCTGCTCGCCTCTATCTCATTACGATCAATAACCGAAACCGACATAGGTACACTATTCTTGTTTACCTCGATCTTTGTCGCAGATACAACCACACCCTTTAAATTAATCAGGCTATCAATCTTACCCTCATCGCCGGCATAGGAAACCGTACTTAATAAAAGGCCGAAAAGCATCAATGCTTCTTTTTTCATTCTCTTCTTTTATTTTTATATTAACACAACAATTCCATTAATCGTAACACGTAAATACAAAAAGGTGTTACCGCAACGGTAAAAAAAAGGACGCTAATCCGCCCGGCTCATCACCAATTTACCATGCTTAATGCCTTTAATAGTTATCAGACAGTCCGACAATTCGGTTAACCGTTGCGCGGTACCCGTTACTGTAACAATATGAAGACAAAAATTCTGACTCAGATAGTACTGAGAAGAGGATAAAATAACATCCTTATAATGTTGCTGAACATCCGCAATCTTAACCGAGATATCCTTCTTAACCTGGTCATACATAATAACAATCGTGCCTGCCACAATATGATTACACTGCCACTTTTTCTCGGCTACATTCTTCTCCACCAGGAAACGAATAGCCTGCGACCGATTGGCAAAGCCATTATCGATCACAAACTGATCCAGCGAATCAAGCAAATTATCCTCCAGGGATACTCCAAAACGTTTCAATGACATTTCCCTAAGTTGTTTGTAAAACCGTCGATAAAGATATATAAATTATTCAGCAAATTTTACATCTGTTCCTTTTTCATTTTTTGCTTTTAAAGCAATGGCACGACTTTGTTTTTTCACCTTACCTGTTACAAACTCCGGGATATTATACGATTTCATAAACTGAAGATAGAAATCCGTATCCTTCTGAGGCAACAAGAAAGGCTTGCATGCCTTGCCATTTGCATCAATGTATGAAATATAAGGACGTGTATACAAACCATCCATCCGGCGGCTGCTGAAAACAAACCATCTGCTGTTCGAAGACCATGAATGATAGCTATCTACCTCCGGACTGTTTACAAGCGTCAGCGAATCGTGTATACCTGTTTGTAAATTAATCATATGCAAATCGGCATCCGCATGCCAAATAGAAAAATTACCGAACGCAGCCAATGTATAAAGCAGATACTTCCCATCCGGCGATACACGGGGAAACGAAACACTCTTACCACCGTCAGCCGCATTATATAAGGTATCTACAACTTGTCCGAAGGCTCGGGAATCCGGATTAAAATCGACCCGGCACAAACTATACTTTACCTCTTCGAAAGATTTTGGCATTGGTTTTGCCACGGCAGAACAGAAATAAAGAGATTTGCCATCAGGCGAGAACGTTGGAAAAGTTTCGAAAGCATCAGCACCACTTAAACGAGACGAAGTTACTATTTCATGCTTTTCCACATCGTAAACCACTACATCGGAAGCCGAATCAAATACCTCAATCCGGTTCTTACTGTTAGAGTGAAATGACTGCAAAGTTTTATTTACCGAGAAGGCTATATAACGTCCTGACGGATGCCACGAAGGATAAACCAGCGGAGATATCGTCTTCGGAGTTTTTGTATTCAGTTTCTCTATCTTTTCGCCATCTATAAGAATGGTACCCGGGTAAGTTTCCCTCATATGGAAAAGCATCTTTTCGGGATTCTGCATACAGAAAGAGTGACAATTCACACAATTATTTTCCGTCATCTTATTTTCATAAATGGCCGACTGATCGTAAGAAGCAAGCTCGCGCTGATAAATCCCCATCTGATTCCACAGTTCGTATCCGGGATCAATAAGGCGATATACGATGTAAGGATCTATCGGTTCGGAAGCCACATTCATTAGAAAAGGAGCATAAGCCACCCATCCTTCGGACTGCTTTACAAATACACGGACAGTAATTTGTTTCCCCTTTGCAGAAAAAAGTAATTGTTTCCATTTTCCGGTTGGAATAATCACGCTCCCGTCATTTGCTTCAACTTCGAAGGAATCGCGTCCGTTCGAAAAGCGAACCTGAACACCCTTACCCGCCTCTTTTACCGCAAAATTAAGCGGAGCTATTTTCGAAGGAATAGTTACCCCGTTATAATCGGGTACAATAGAAGGCATATCAGCCAGTTGTTTGCTTACAGTAACAGACTCTGTACATCCAATCAACAAACAACTCAACACAAAACAAAGCGACTTATACATTGCTACTATAAATTATTTAAACATATAAAAATACCAATACGTTTTGCCATACGAAGCAGCCATAACAGACGATACATTCGGATAACTCCGGTTAGCAAGTACCTGTCTCTTATATTCCGAAAAACGAATTACAACATCATTCGATATATTAAAACGATGCCAATAAGCCGTATCTTGTTCGGCAAAAGTAATCACTGCTTCCTGATACGGGACTGGTAATACAGGCAAAACCGGCGTACCGTAATACGTATCCATCAGCTGCTTAAATTTCTGCAGATCTTTAGACAATAAGCATGCCCCGGCCATATAATGGAAAGCAGCCTTACTTTCGGGATTAGCAACCGCAATAGCCTCCATATCTGACAACGGACCATCCTGCGACATCAGATGATTCGCACCAGGCAGGCACTTTCGCATCTTTCCTAGTAAAGCATCCCCTGCCACAAGATCATCTTTCCATAAGAACTTTCTTTGCTCCGAAGCCCACTTACTGTAAAAGAAAGTCTTCTCCAGCAAAGAAATATATTTTTCAGCAACCGGATACGCACCAAATATAAGATTGGTTTGCACCAGTCTCTTCAGTAAACGCGGATTACCATATCCGGGAGCCGCCACATAACCTTCGAAAGCCATTTGTTGAGCAGAAGCCACATCGCCCATGGCAAAATAGACATCACTCAATAAAGTAGAAACAGCAGCTGTTCTGTTTGCATTCACCAATAAACTACGAGGATCCCTCTGATCGAATGCAAACATCTGATCTCCAAGCATACCTTTCTGCGCCAGAGACATATTAAGGTAGTTCATATAAAGATAATTCGTCACCTTTCCCTGGCAACGCCCCACTATACGATTCCATTGTTCCGTACGCGCATAGTAATCCAGTTCCTTTAATAGCGAAGATTTCAATTCGCCATAGGTTTTGATTCCCCAATAAGCAGATCCGGTTAAAAGTAACAGCTGAATTAAAACAGCAAAAGCCCGGCTTTTACGCCCCGGTAACTTTCGATCCCTTACGAAATAAACAAAAAGCAAAATCAAAGGAAGTACCAACCAGGCCAGGTAGACAGGTTCTTTAGGTTTCAATTCCGAATGATAAAAAGCATCTGGCAAAAAAGCAAACCGGAAATCACCCTCAACTGAATAATATACAGATAGAAGCGATAAAAATACAGCGACTATTAGCGGACAAATAAACAAATAACTGCGGGAAGAGCGTTTAAGCAATTCTATGAGAAACAAGCAACCTGCAAAAAGCACGGAAACAGGTCCGGCTACTATAAATAGCAACGGCGCCATCAGACAAGAAACCACTAGCCTGACTTTTGAATCCGCAATCCGGCTGCAAGCAAACAGAGCAGCAAGCATAAGTAAGAAAGAAACCGTTCCCTGTGTAAAGTAATTAAAATCAAAGTGTGCAAAAAGAAGTGCAAGGGGAAGAAACAAGCTCAGCAAAAAAAGATTTTTACCGGGAAACATATGTTTAAGCAGCTGCTCAAAAACCATACCTACACCAATAAGCAACAACGATGTTACAGCTGCGCCAGCATATGGAAGAATGAAAAACTGAACCAGGAATTCAGAAATTATCAATGAGAAACCACCCGGTTCCGAAAGTTCATTCAAAACATAATTCCACGAAAGCAGAAACAGCTGGTTCTGTTCAATATAATAGAAGTGAAATGAATAATAAATCTGCAAAAAAACAAACAAAAAAGCCGCAGCTATCAGCCAGCGAAAAAGTAGTAGGTGCTTCATAATATTAACAACTGTCTTGCAAATGTAGAGTTTTTTAGTAAGCCTTAAAAACATACAAGCAGTTTATT
>JAGPJL010000143.1 GCA_018054455.1 Parabacteroides sp. | reverse complement strand
GGCTAAAAACACTCCACTCAGCCGCGCGGAAAGAACTCGCTGCGCTCAAACAGCTTTCCGCTTCTCCGGCTTCCCTCCATATTTTTTTAACGCCCCCTCCGCTGAGGCCAATCCTTTCCTCGGCTCGCTTTCAGCATCGCCTATCTTTCATGCTCGCCTGCGGCATCGCCTACTCCCCGGCTGTTTGCTTCGCAAAAGCGCCTCTCCCCTCCCGAACAGCACCTCTCCCCCTCTGGAAAACGCTGCGCTGTTCCCTCTTCCGTCCTTCATCGGAAAAGAAAAAAGACGATGCCCAAAACAACCAGAAGAAAAAGGAACAGCAAAGCGCATTCACAAGAAAAAAGGCGATGCCGCAGGCCAGCACGAGTGGAAAGGAACAGCGAAGCGCATTCCCGAGTGGATAGGCGATGCCGGAGGCGAGCCGCGAAAGAGGACCCGACCTCGTCGGAGCGAGCGTTAAGAAACCCCTGCACGAAGGCGATTAAAACGGAAATCTGTTTGAGCGTAGCGAGTTCATTTCCGTTCAGCCTTGGTGAAGGGGTTTTAGCTCGCGCAGGCGCAGTCTTGATTTTTGCTTCTTTTCATCTAAGGAAAAGAAGATATTAAATTTGATACTAAGGAAAAGTAGGCATTAATATTAACGGCAAAAAAAATACATCAGGTGTTTACAAATCTAAAAAAAAATTGCAACTTTATAGACGAATAAAGAGCTACAATGACAGCATCCCGTACATCATTGAGTATTAAGAATGCCAAAGTCGCATTCCTGTTCTATTTAGTAACAGGTATACTTAACTTTGTTTCCAGAAAGATCTTTATCGATCATCTGGGAGCAGAGGTGCTTGGATTAAACGCAACCGCCACCAACCTTCTTAACTTTCTGAATATAGCCGAGTTAGGCATTGGAATAGCGATCTCTTACGCGCTTTACGCACCCCTTGCGACGAAAGACAACGAAACGATCAGCGAAATTGTATCCGTTCAGGGCTACTGGTATAGAAAAATAGGATTCATCATACTGGCAGCCTCCCTGATAACTATGTGTTTTTTCCCTGTATTTTTTGCCAAAATGCACCTGCCCCTTTGGTACGCCTACGCCTGTTTTGTTGCCCTTCTGGCATCTTCCCTGTTTAGTTACTTCTGGAACTACCGGCAAATCGTATTATCGGCCGATCAGAAACAATATAAAATAACAACCATCCTGCAAGGCTGGAAAGGAATTAAAATCATCTTGCAGATTTTAGCCGTTATCTACCTGCGGAATGGCTTCATATATTGGGTGCTGCTCGAATTCATCACCTCCGTACTCCAAACCATCTCGCTGAACTACAGAATAAACAAGGAATATCCATGGCTGAAAGCAAGCCCTTCCAAAGGTAAAATGCTGCAAAAGAAGTATCCCGAAATTATAACCAAGACCAAGCAACTCTTTTTTCACAAAATAGGGAGCCTGGTGTTAACACAAACGAGTCCCCTTATATTATATGCATTCACCACACTCACGCTGGTGGCCATGTACGACAATTACCTGATAGTTATAATTGGAATTACCGCGCTCCTTAACTCGATATTTACCAGTATTGGCGCCAGTGTTGGCAATCTGGTGGCACAAGGCGATAAGAAACTAATAGACAACATATTCTGGGAACTATTTTCCATCCGCTTTCTGTTGGTAAGCACCATCTGTACAGGTGTATATTGGATGGCTCAGCCATTTATTACCCTCTGGGTTGGCAGTCAGTACCTGCTGGACAACACTTCGCTACTCTTACTGGTCCTCATTATGTATATCAATTTAATGCGAACCGTGGTAGATTCATTTATAAGTGCCTACGGATTATTCGAAGATGTATGGGCAACGCTTACCGAAGCAGCCCTCAATCTGGGTCTTTCCATACTGCTTGGTTACTACTACGGCATCCATGGAATTCTTACCGGCGCCCTGATTAGTCTTATCGTAATCATATTCATCTGGAAGCCCTGGTTCTGCTACCACCGGGGATTCAAAAAACCAATCAGCTCCTATCTTTCAGGCTACCTTACACATGCCCTGGTATTTGCCGGCGTACTATCACCCCTTCTACTCCTGTCCAATGTTCTGTTCCCAACTACCTCCTTGTCAACATGGCAAGTATTGATTCATGGTTTCGCAGTCACAGTCATCTATTTTGTAGCCGCGGCAATCGCACTCAATTATGTAAGCAAAGGCATGCGGCAATTCAGAAACCGGATAACACAAGTTATCCGGTCTGCAAAGTAGTTTTATCAGGAAAGAATAATAGTTCTATCAACCTGAATGTCATTTACAAAATTTTCATCATGAGAAATTACCAATATTGTTCCTTCAAATTTACTCACTGTATTTGTCAGAATTTCCAGACTATACATATCTAAATTATTAGTTGGCTCATCCAGAATTAACAAATCGGGAGAATTAGTACTGATTGTAATGCAACAAAGGAGCAGCTTCATTTTTTCGCCACCACTAAGAGAGTCACATTTTTTAGCCCAAACTCCAGATGGAAACTGATAATGATGCAACAGCATTTTCAACTCGTGTTCTACTAAATGCCTGTCGTTAAAACGTTGAACCTGCTCAAATACGGTAAGTTGACCATCAATTATAGAATATTCCTGATCTATATACAACGTTCGGCAATCCGCTATATATACCTCCCCAACACTTGCTTTCAAATCCGACATGATCATTTTTATGAGTGTTGTTTTTCCCGCACCATTATTTCCTGCTATCCTTATTCTATCTCCAGATAAAATCTGAAGAGTCAGGGGCGATTTCCAAAGATCTTTTTCTCCGTAAGAAAAATTTATATTTTTTAAATCTACAAGGATTCGACCTTTGTGAAGATCAGATTTTTTCAAATCAATCTTTAATTTCTTTTGTTCCTCAATCTGCTGTTTAATTTGCGCTAAATCATCAGATAACGAATTAATCCGATCATTCGTAGCACCAATGAGTTTGGCCGAACTTTCTTCCGCCTTACTGCCAAGACCTCCGGCTAGAATTCGAGGCATCCCCCCTTTACTACCTTGTGATTTACCTCTCACTTCTTTCTTTTGTCGTTGTTCAATCACTTCTCTTGATTGCTGTATAGATCGCTTTATATTTTTCTCTTTTTCTTCAAGTTCTAATTGCAAAGCAGCTAGTTTCTTCTTTTTTTGCTCTATATAGAAATCATAATTACCTCCGTACACATCTATCGAATTATTGTAAATATCGAGAGTTGTATCCAAAAGATTCAACAGCGTGCGATCATGACTAATGATAAGGATCGTACTTTTACTTTTTCTCACAAAGTCATACAGTATCGAACGACTTTCACCGTCCAAGTGATTAGATGGTTCATCAAGAAGAAGAACTTGGGGAGAATGAATCAATATACCAGAAAGGAATACTTTCGTTTTTTCGCCACCACTTAAATACTTCATTTTCTGAAAAAGATCTACCTGTTGCATATTCCAATGCGACAGCGCTATTCTTATTTTTTCCTCAATATTCCAATCATCATCTAATAATTTGAAATTATCAGATGATGTATCCCCTTTAAGAATTGCATATAAACTTTTTAGCTTTGGTTCGACACCCAATGCCTCTGCGATATTGTAATCATCGTATTGACCTAAATGCTGAGGTACATAATACGGTTTCTCCGAAAAGATAATTTCACCCGCCGACTGGTGTAGCAGCCCCGCTGCAATTCTCAATAAAGTAGATTTTCCAGCACCATTGTTCCCAACCAAAGCAACCTTCTGTCCTTTAGTAAGAGAAAAACTAATATTCGTAAATAAAACTTCTTTGTCGGGATGTATGTATGAAAGAGACTTTACTATAAGACTCATCCTATTTATTATTAAAAGTATAAACAACTATGAAAAATAAACGCAAGCGATCAAAGAATGCCCGGAGCATGCTTTGAAAAATGATAATCTGAATTGATCAGATTAAAAAAGGGATTGAATTATAATTACATGACACTAAGTTTAGCCGAAAAGCATAAGAAGAGCACTTTTCAGCAAGTGAACAATTATATTACCAAAACGTTCCGTTGGGTCGGAATCCATGATGGCACGTAACCATCGCTATTACTTAGACATTCTCATTGGAGTAGTTATTCATTTATACTGCCACAAAGATAGGAATATATTCTTTTTTCTTGATAAAAAAGAATCAAAAAATCAAGGCTTACGCGGCAGGGGCTAAAAACGACCCCGCCACTGAGGGCAAACCTTTCCCCAGCTGTTTGCTGCGCAAAGGGTTTTTGCTTTTTTCGTTAAGGAAAAGAAGGGCCTGCCTTCTTTTCTAAATATTGGCTTGTATCAACCAGGTGATACTCCGGCGAACAATCAAATAGATAATTTAACAGATTCAGGTGGCCGGCACCGAAAATGACCAGAATCCGGTCGCAAGAGCTGCTTGGAATCCGTTGAATATTTCTGAATATCCGCAGATTTCTGTTAAACCAACGCCCTGACTCAAAATCAACACCCGTATAATCGTACGAACGGGACTCATACTTAAACGGACCGATCAGGTAATTACCCAGACTCTTTTTTATATTCTCCCTCTTGTTAAGCACCTTCAGTTCGGCAACAATTCCCTGCTCTTTAAAAACATCCTCGGTTTCAAATACCCTTGCAGAATCAGCATGTGCTTCAAAACTCCGCTCAAAACCCTTATACTCCTCGCTATCTTCCCTATCCATCAAATCGGCAATCCGGGTATAATGTTCACCCCACTCATCCACACAATACAGTTTAGAGATACCCATCATCTTCGCCAACCGGAACCCAATCTGCTCGTCTTCCCCCCTTTTCAACTCATATTTATCACTCAGATAGAGCTGATACAAGGAATCTACCCGGTGTTGCACCTTCGGCTGCCTCTCAATTACAATGATTGTAGGCTTGAACTCTGCCAGCATTTTAACCAACCCCCCGATTTCCTCCTGATACTTCGGTTTCAACACATCAATCTGATCGGATTCAGCAACCTGAGCCCTGTCCAGGTTTGGAAAGTTAAAATGAAAAGTCCCCAATGTTAACACCGGAATCCGGTCTTGTCCAACAATAGGTAACACCAACAAAGAGATTACCAACACAGACACTATTTTACGACACCTCGTTTTCATTCCCATAATAGATGTAACTAACAGTTTAAAAGTACTTAAAGCTTATACAATCACAAAGGAATGAATTAAATAATAAAGAACCAACTATTAATCAAAACAATAAAAACAGAAAAGAGTGGCGGCCCGGAAAGCCTAAAATCCCAGTATTTATTATGTATAAAATTCATATATTTGGAACCAAATAATAATTTCATTTCCAATGGCCGGTAAAAAAGCAACAAATGCAGATGAGCAAATGAATACTGACTTTGATTTTATAAACCTTACAGCAGAAAACCTTTCCGACGAACATTTATGCTGTATTATCCGCAGTAAAAAATTCCATCCGGGAATCGAAGCAAAGCGGCAATGGCTGGCAGGCCGACTGGCAGAAGGGCATGTCTTCCGAAAGTTAAATGCAAAAGCAACGGTTTTTATAGAATATACACCCCTTGAAACAGCCTGGGTACCCATAACCGGCAACAATTATTACTACCTGTATTGCTTGTGGGTTGCCGGACCTTACAAAGGAAAAGGATATGCCAAATCGCTGATGGAGTATTGTTTGGCCGATGCCAAAGAAAAGGGTAAATCCGGCATTTGCATGCTCGGATCAAAAAAACAAAAAACGTGGCTTTCCGACCAATCATTTGCAAAGAAATTCGGCTTCGAAGTTGTCGACACCACCGATAACGGCTATGAATTACTGGCACTATCATTAGACGGAACTACCCCACAATTCGCGCAAAATGCAAAAAGTCAGAAAATTGAAAACAAAGAACTCACAATCTACTATGATATGCAATGCCCCTATATCTATCAAAATATTGAAACGATAAAACAATATTGCGAAAGCAATACAATTCCCATATCCCTGATCCAGGTAGATACACTACAAAAAGCAAAAGGACTACCCTGCGTTTTCAACAACCTGAGCGTATTTTATAAAGGTAACTTTGAAACAGTAAATCTATTAGATATAGCCTACTTGAAAAGAATACTCAAAAAATGAAAAGCAGCATTGAATGTTTAATAAATATAATAGTTAGTTAGAACAACCTGATATGTCGACAGAAATAAGATATTTTGAAAACAGAAAAGAGTGGCGGAAGTGGCTGAGCGACAACTTTGAAACGGCCCGTGAAGTCTGGTTTGTATTTCCCAATAAATCGTCGGGCAAAAAAAGTATCACCTATAACGACGCCGTCGAAGAAGCCCTCTGTTTCGAGTGGATCGACAGTACGATTAAGTCGCTTGATAAAGAACATAAAATTCAGCGATTCACACCCAGAAAGCCTAAAAGCACCTACTCGCAAGCCAACAAAGAAAGACTTAAATGGCTATTGGAAAATAAGATGATACACCCCGGACTAGAGGATAAAATACGAAATGTTTTGTCCGATCCTTTTATTTTTCCAAATGATATTATCGACAGATTGAAAGAAGATAAAATAGTATGGAAAAACTATCAACATTTTTCCGACACCTATAAACGTATCCGAATTGCATACATAAAAGCTGCAGAAAAACGACCCGAAGAATTTGAAAAGCGATTAAACAACTTTATCAACAAAACGAAAGAAAATAAAATAATAACAGGATTTGGAGGAATTGAAAAATACTACTAATCCCAATAAAACACCGCGAACAGCGCAGCGCATTCTTGATTTTTGCTTCTTTTCATCTAAGGAAA
>JAGPJL010000142.1 GCA_018054455.1 Parabacteroides sp. | reverse complement strand
GAATAGACTTTTTTTCTTCGTTCATAATTTGAGTATAACCAATGGTGTGTGTGTGATGGCCGGCTCAGGAGATTCTCCTGGCCGGCCTTTTTTAGTTACACAAAACGGCTTATCTTTAACAGATACTTTTTCTTCTTTTATATGCAATTCCTTGTAAAGTTATTTATCTTTGTTTCATCACTTTAAATAAAAATGCTATGAAGTTCTTTCTTGACACTGCTAATTTAGCGCAGATACGCGAAGCCAATGCGTTGGGCGTTTTGGATGGGGTTACTACCAATCCTTCTTTGATGGCTAAAGAGGGTATTAAAGGTGCTGAAGGCTGCAAACAACATTATCTCGATATTTGTGATATTGTTAACGGAGATGTAAGCGCCGAAGTACTTGCAACAGATTTTGAAGGAATGGTGAGAGAGGGAAAAGAGCTGGCGTCTCTGCATCCCAACATTGTTGTGAAAATACCCTGCATTGCCGAGGGTATAAAAGCCATCCGCTATTTGTATGGCAAAGGAATCCGGACTAACTGTACCTTGGTTTTTTCGCCCGGACAGGCCTTACTGGCAGCTAAGGCGGGTGCGACTTATGTCTCTCCTTTTGTGGGAAGATTGGACGATATTTCGAGCGATGGCATCGATTTGGTACGTAAAATTGTTGAGATGTATTCTATTTATGGCTTTGAAACCCAGGTGCTGGCTGCGTCCATTCGACATACACAGCACATCATTCAGTGCATTGAAGTGGGAGCGCACGTGGCTACATGTCCTTTAAGTGCTATTTTAGGATTGCTTAAGCATCCGCTAACCGACAGCGGATTGGCTACGTTCCTGGCTGACTCCAAAAAATATATGGAATAACAATTAGATAAAAGGATGCACTCTTTTTCAGGAAAGGGTACATCCTTTTTTAAAAGAGGGTGCACGCTTTTCCGTAAGAAACTCTATCTTTGTCTTTCGCATTAGAACAATTTAAAGAGAATTACCGTGGCAAAGCAAGTGGTTGAAACCCCTTTGATGAAGCAATATTTTGAGATTAAAACGAAACATCCGGATGCTATTTTACTGTTTCGGGTGGGCGACTTTTACGAAACCTTTTCGGACGACGCCATCGTTGCGGCAGAAATATTAGGCATTACACTGACCCGCCGTGCAAACGGTTCTGCGCAGTTTGTTGAACTGGCAGGTTTCCCTCACCATGCCCTCGATACCTACTTACCCAAACTTGTCCGCGCCGGCAAGCGCGTTGCTATCTGCGATCAGCTTGAAGATCCGAAGTTGACTAAGAAGCTGGTAAAAAGAGGAATAACCGAACTGGTTACTCCCGGGGTTTCCATCAATGATAACATCCTGAATCATAAAGAAAATAACTTTCTGGCGGCTGTTCATTTCACAAAAGATTGCTGTGGAATCTCCTTTTTGGATATCTCCACGGGCGAATTCCTTACGGCCGAAGGAACCTTCGATTACATAGACAAGCTACTTAATAACTTCTCTCCCAAGGAAGTGCTGGTGGAACGAAATAACAGGAAACGCTTCGAAGAATGTTTTGGTCCCCGCTTCTTTATTTTTGAACTCGAAGATTGGGTATTTACCTCCGATGCTGCCAATGACAGGCTGCTGAAGCATTTCGAAACCAACAACCTGAAGGGATTCGGTGTACAACATCTTAAGCTTGGCATTGTGGCTGCAGGTGCTATTCTTCAGTATCTGGATATTACCCAGCATACCCAAATAGCGCACATTACCTCGCTTTCCCGGATAGAAGAAGACAGATACGTGCGTCTCGATAAATTTACGGTGCGCAGTCTGGAACTGGTGGGTACCATGAATGACGAAGGAACCAGTCTGCTGCAAGTATTGGATAAAACGGTTTCTCCCATGGGATCGCGTATGTTACGTCGGTGGATTGTGTTTCCGCTGAAAGATGTGAAACCTATCCAAGACCGGCAGAATGTGGTGGAATACTTTTTCCGTCACCCGGATCTGAAGCAATTGCTTGACGAGCAGCTAAACCTCATAGGCGATTTGGAACGCATTATCTCTAAAGTGGCCGTTGGCCGTGTGTCGCCCCGTGAAGTGATACAGCTTAAGGTAGCACTGCGGGCCATCGATCCGATCAAAACAGCCTGCATGGAAAGCGATGACGATAGTCTTCGCCGGATTGGCGAACAACTCAATGCCTGTGCGCTGATCCGCGATCGCATAGAAAAGGAGATCAATCCCGATGCACCTTCGCAGATCAATCGGGGCGGGGTAATGCGGGAAGGAGTGAACACTGATTTGGACGAACTCCGTAGCCTGGCTTATTCGGGCAAAGATTATTTACTGCGGATTCAGCAACGTGAAATAGAATTGACGGGCATATCGAGCCTTAAAATAGCATTTAATAACGTTTTTGGGTATTATATTGAGGTCCGCAACACGCATAAAGATAAAGTTCCGGCGGAATGGATACGAAAACAGACGCTTGTGAACGCCGAGCGTTATATCACACAGGAGCTCAAGGAGTACGAAGAAAAGATTCTGGGGGCCGAAGAAAAGATTCTTTCACTGGAAACACGTCTGTTCGGCGACCTGGTGCTTTGCCTGATGGAATACATCGCACCGATTCAAGGCAATGCCAACCTGATAGGCCGGATAGACTGTCTGCTTTCCTTTGCCAAAGCGGCCGAAAGCAACCGTTATATGCGCCCGGAAGTGAATGAATCGGATGTGATCGACATTAAGGCGGGCCGCCATCCGGTTATCGAAAAGCAATTGCCATTGGGTGAACCCTATATTGCCAACGACGTGTATCTGGACGACGAACACCAGCAGGTAATCATGATTACCGGTCCCAATATGGCGGGTAAGTCGGCTTTGCTCCGTCAGACCGCCCTTATTACCCTCATGGCACAGATTGGCTCCTTTGTTCCTGCCGAGAGTGCCCGTATCGGTTTGGTAGATAAGATATTTACCCGGGTTGGTGCTTCCGATAATATTTCCGTAGGCGAATCTACCTTTATGGTGGAAATGAACGAAGCATCGGATATCCTGAATAACCTTTCGCCCAAAAGTCTGGTGCTGTTTGATGAGCTGGGCCGCGGAACAAGTACGTACGATGGAATCTCCATCGCCTGGGCCATCGTAGAATACATTCACGAGCACCCGAATGCCAGAGCCAAAACCCTTTTTGCCACGCACTATCATGAATTGAACGAAATGGAACACTCCTTTCACCGTATCAAAAACTACAATGTGTCGGTAAAGGAAGTAGGCAACAAGGTAATTTTCCTCCGCAAACTGGTTCCCGGAGGAAGCGAACACAGCTTTGGTATCCACGTGGCAAAGATGGCAGGTATGCCTAAAAGCATTGTAAAACGTTCCGGCGAAATCCTGAAGCAGCTCGAAACAGAGAATCGCCAGGGAGGTGTTGCCACGAAACCCGTAAAGGGAATTGCGGCCAAAGCCGAGGGTTATCAGCTTAGCTTTTTCCAGCTGGACGATCCTGTCCTTTCGCAGGTTCGCGACGAAATAAAGAATCTGGATGTAAACAATCTTACACCCCTTGAGGCCCTTAATAAGCTAAGTGATATCAAACGGATAATAACCGGCAAATAAGCCGGCTGTTGTGTAGAAAAGGAATAATCAGGATTTTTTGTGTTAATTCCTTCTTTGTTTGTACGATTAATTAAATGAAAGTGCTTACTTTGTCCCCCTCGAACATGTATTATGGGCGTTTTTTTAGCATTAATTCTAATTGTAAAACCAAAGAAATGACTAAATTACTAAAAATCAATTTGTTTGCAATAATTGCATTGCTTACTTCCGGAACTCTTCTTGCTCAAGACAAGATTTATCGTAAAAACCCTACAGACACTATTCCGTGTAAGATTGTTGAAGTAGGAGAGGAGCTGATTAAGTATTCTACGGATACCTATTCGCAAAACCTTACCTTTTCGGTAGACAAAAACAATGTTTCCAGGATTGTTTTTGAGAATGGAAAAGAAATGACTTTTGCTGATTCTATGTTCGGAAAGGAGAATTACGAATCGCAACGTAAAGATGCCATAAAATTGAGTTTCCTTTCTCCTTTGATGGGAGCCGCCATTTTTTCTTACGAACATAGCGTGAAACCGGGACAGTCCATGGAATTCGGACTTGGTATCATTGGTGCAGGAAAGGATGTGGATGATGTTAATCCTTTTGGCGCCGTAGCTAAGTTTGGGTATAAGTTCATAACCTCGCCCGATTGGTACGACCGCCGTCATCGGTACTCCCATATTCTTAAAGGTTCGTATGTTAAGCCCGAAGTAACCTTGTTGCATTATACGGCCGACTATTACCGCTATTCCTATAGCGGAGATTTCAATGATCCTAAATTAATTAAGGACAAGGCCAACACGACTATGCTCTCTTTTATGATTGTAGGTGGTAAACAATGGGTGTTTAATGACGTGTTTTTGGTGGATCTGTTTGCCGGAGTCGGATACGGTTTCGGGCACAATCCGCGGAACGAATCCTGGCATTATGGCTTTTTGGGAGCAGACGGTTCAACACCGTTAACGCTTACTGCCGGACTCAAGATAGGTTTCCTTTTAGGAAAGAAGAAGTAATCTTTAAGCATAAGACTGGAAGGAACTAAGGTCCATTCCAGGTACTTTACTGCCGTGCGCCCATGGGGATAAAAAAATACCCCCATGGGCGTATTTTTTTGCCCCCATGGGCGCACGATACAAGACTTACTATCTTTGCCTTTAGTATAAACGAAGACGAACCTTAGCTCAAGCATGTTTGCGAACTAATTCCGGTTTGTTTCCGTTAACAAGTAGAAGAACTCACTTAGGATTAAAAGGGATTGAGTTCGTCCAGTTTAAACGAAACCTTGGCTCCTTTGGGTAGCTTTCTTACAATAGAGCCGTACATAAAGGTATCCGGATGCATCATATCGCCGGCCACTTTAACCATATAGGCGTAGTGTTTCTTTGCAATACGGATAAAAGAATGCCGCATATCCTTAACCTGACTAAAGTAAGTGCCAACGCCAAGAAGAAGACTGTATTTGGAGAAGTCAATGTCTTTAAGAAAAGAGAGCGATTCAAAGTCTTCCGGACTAAACATCCATTCAAGTTCCCTTTGCGAGCGTATTACTTTTTTCTCACCCGGTTCCATATCGCCTTTGAAGTGCATGATGGGAAGTTCCTTAACAATTACGGCATCGGATATTTCTACTTCATTCCCGGTCTTTACAATGCCTTGAAAAGGAATGAGTGATGCCAGCATGCTGAATAATTTTATTGCATCCATAGGGCAGAAGGTTTTTTAATGGTTTATTGTGAAAACGTTCCACAATATACTAATTTAGATGCAAAGTTGTATGCGAATGTTGCACCGATATCGTTATTTTTTATGTTAAAAGATTTGTCTACCTTTACCCCGGAATGCTTGTAATAACAACACTTTGTTGAAGCATAACATACTAATTTAAACAACCTTCAGATTTTATGGCTATTAAGTATCGCATGACAAAACGACCCGATAACTTGTCTACTTCCAGTGGAAAAGGTCTTTATCCCCGAATTATCCGCAACCAGAATATGGATTCGTCCGCTTTGGCCAAAAGGCTGTCCAAAGGATCACCCCTTCTTAAAGGCGAGATGCTGGGCTGTATCGAGCAGATTAAATCGCAACTTATAGAAGAATTGCTGAATGGAAACAGTGTCTCCATCGATGGACTGGGAACTTTTTCCTTGTCGGCCGAGGCCAACCGGTCGGTAGACAGGCCCGAAGAAATACGGGCTGCCTCGATACACGTTAAGTCGGTCAACTTCAGAGCTGCGCCCGAACTGATGTCGCGTATGAAGGAAGCCCGTTTCGAACGGGAAGAGTAGGAGCAAGCCTACTTCAGTTTATAGCTTACAAAGGCCACCTTTTTACTGTCGGGCGACCATGAATTAACGTTTATGGTTCCTTGTCCGCCAAAAAGCTTCACCAGCGTTTTTGGTTCGCCTCCTTGCGCCGGCATGATACGAAGTTCCACATTCTTGTTGGCAAGGTGTTCTGAGGGCTTTAAATCCCCTTTTTGATAGGCAATATAAAGCACTTGTTGTCCGTTGGGCGATATGTGAGGGAACCAGGCATTGCGGGTCTCATCGAAAGTTAGCTGTGTTTGTTCGCTTCCATCTGCTTTCATGCGCCATACCTGCATGAGACCGCTTCGTACCGAATTGAACCAGATGTATTGTCCGCACGGCGAATATTCAGGTCCGTCGTCCAGCCCTTCGGCGGTAGTCAACCGTACCTCTTCGCCCCCTTCGGCAGGTATTACATACACATCGTAATTCCCGTTTCGGTCGGCACAATAGGCCAGTTGCTTACCGTCGGGCGACCACCCGTGCAGGTAACTGGGAGCCAGCGGCGTAATTAGTCTGGGAATACCCCCTTCGATGGGTAGTGTATAGATGCGAGACCGTCCGTCTTCTTTTGTCCCGTGACTGATGGCAATCTGTTTCCCATCGGCCGACAGCACATGGTCGTTGTTGCAACGGGTAGCAAATCCCGTACAGATATTCACAGGCTCACCCGGTTGATCGGGCGCAAGCTTATACAATTTACCCCCGCTGTTATAAACAAGCCATTGCCCGTCTGTAGTCCAGTTAGGAGCTTCTATCAGGTAAGGAAACTCCTTTACAACGGTACGCGTTCCGGTTTCGACTTCCAGAATCTCCAAAATGCTGGTAACTTGCTGTTGCTGGGCACTTGCAGCACTAAGAATGAGAGAACAACCCATGGCACAAAGTATTCGTTTCATAATACACAAGAATTAAGAATGTACACAAACATACAAAAAA
>JAGPJL010000041.1 GCA_018054455.1 Parabacteroides sp. | reverse complement strand
AAGCCGCTCCAGGAAAGGGATCCCGACCAGTTAGTGATAAATGACAGATGATTTGGCAATAAATTCTATCTGAAACGAAAAAAGGAGATCCCCAACGGAGATCTCCTTTTTGTATGATAAAAACAGATGATTACTTACCTGAAAGTTTTTCTTTCAAAGCAGCAAGTTCTTCGATGTCACCAAGTGTAGTCTTTTCTACTGTACCTGATACAACCTGAGAACCTTCGTCTTCTTTCTTATGACGCTTTGCAGCAGCTGGTTTCTTTTCGCCGGCAGCAGCAGTTTCTTTCTTTGCACCCTTTTGTTCGTCTTCGAAAATACGGCTGTGAGAAAGAATGATACGTTTTGCTTCCTTGTTGAATTCGATTACCTTGAATTCCATCTTTTCTTCGGCAACAGCTTGTGAGCCATCTTCCTTTACAAGGTGTTTTGGAGTAGCGAAACCTTCAACACCGTAAGGCAATGAAACAACAGCACCCTTGTCTAATACTTCGATGATTGTTCCTTCGTGTACTGAACCAACTGTGAAGATTGTTTCGAATACATCCCAAGGATTTTCTTCCAATTGCTTGTGACCTAAGCTCAAACGACGGTTTTCCTTATCGATTTCAAGAACCTGAACTTCGATTTCTGCACCAATCTGAGTGAATTCACTTGGGTGTTTGATTTTCTTTGTCCATGAAAGGTCAGAGATATGAATCAAACCGTCTACACCTTCTTCGATTTCTACGAATACACCGAAGTTAGTGAAGTTACGAACCTTAGCAGCATGCTTAGAACCTACAGCGAAACGAGTTTCGATGTTTTCCCATGGATCAGACTTCAATTGTTTGATACCAAGAGACATTTTGCGTTCGTCGCGATCCAAAGTAAGGATAACAGCTTCGATTTCGTCGCCCACCTTCATGAAGTCCTGAGCGCTGCGTAAGTGCTGTGTCCAAGACATTTCAGAAACGTGAATCAAACCTTCAACACCGGCAGCGATTTCGATAAATGCACCGTAATCAGCCATAACAACTACCTTACCCTTAACCTTGTCACCAACCTTAAGGTTAGCATCCAAAGCATCCCATGGGTGTGGAGTAAGTTGCTTCAAACCAAGAGCGATACGTTTCTTTTCGTCATCGAAGTCAAGGATAACAACGTTAATCTTTTCGTCCAATGTAACGATTTCTTCCGGATGAGATACACGACCCCAAGAAAGGTCAGTGATGTGGATTAAGCCGTCAACGCCACCCAAGTCGATGAATACACCGTATGAAGTGATGTTTTTAACAGTACCTTCAAGTACCTGTCCTTTTTCAAGCTTAGAAATAATGTCTTTCTTCTGTTGTTCAAGTTCAGCTTCAATAAGAGCCTTGTGAGAAACAACAACGTTTTTGAATTCCTGATTGATTTTAACAATCTTGAATTCCATAGTCTTACCAACAAATACATCGTAATCGCGGATAGGCTTCACGTCGATCTGTGAACCTGGCAAGAATGCTTCGATTCCGAATACGTCAACGATCATACCACCCTTTGTACGGCATTTGATAAAGCCCTTGATGATTTCGTCTTTCTCAAGCGCTTCGTTTACGCGATCCCAAGAACGGGTTGCACGAGCTTTCTTGTGAGAAAGGATTAATTGTCCTTTTTTGTCTTCCTGACTTTCGATGTAAACTTCTACTTCGTCGCCTTCTTTAAGATCAGGATTGTAGCGGAATTCTGCCATAGACACAACACCGTCTGATTTGAAACCAATGTTAACAACGACTTCACGTTTGTTTAACGAGGTTACAGTTCCCATAACTACTTCTTTGTCCTTTACGGTACTCAAAGAGTCGTCATAAGTTTTTACAAGATCATCTTTACTTACATTTCCGTAAGTTTCGCCTTGTTCGAATACATCCCAATCGAAATTGTCGACTGGCATAATGTTCTTCAAATTTTCCATTCTTTAATTGTTAATACTGTTTGTTAATTAGTAAATTGGACATTATATTGTCTTATCTCAAAAACTGGGTGCAAATTTAATCCTTTTTTTCTGATTAACAAGCTATTCCGTCTCACTTTTTTGATATTTACGCTTGAAAAAAACGCGAAATTTATAGTCGGCCAATAGCAGAATAGCGACCAGTATGGTAATGAAAAGATAGAAAACAGTAAGGGGTTGCTCCGGAATTGTTATCTTCGGGAGTAGTGTATCCGTATAAATAAAGGCAAAAACAGCCAGACCAATTAGCAGCAAAGAGGCCGCACTCACTGCCGCCAGTCCGATGC
Source organism: Parabacteroides sp. (assembly GCA_018054455.1). Lineage (GTDB taxonomy): Bacteria > Bacteroidota > Bacteroidia > Bacteroidales > Tannerellaceae > Macellibacteroides. Next base: position 20,983 of record JAGPJL010000041.1, on the reverse strand, counting down.
GCTCCTTTTTCTTTCCGGCACGCTCCGCTTCGGCAAAAACCTGATTCATTACATTCGTACGGAATGCAGGGGGTAAGGATCCTTTATCAAGTTGTTTGAAAAGGCCTTCCATTATTTCTTTTTTATTTGAAGTAGTGTTCATGCGTTTAATCCTCCATTTCTTTTAATAACAAAAATAATTTCTTTCGGGTTCTGTGTAGTTTGGTTTTTACGTTCGACGGCGTTAATCCTGTAATGACAGAAACCTCATCCACACTTTTCTCCTGCATATAGAAGAGCAGAACAATGGCTCTTTCGTCTGCGGGAATTGCATCGAGTGCTCTCTCCAGTCGTTCGATTTGTTCGTCGTTCTGTACCTGCCCCAACATTTCGGACACCTCTTCTTCTGATACATTACTTAGCTGATTGTCTTCAATAGCCAGAAACTCATAACGAATTTTCCGGGTATGAGACACCGCCGTATTGTATGCGATCCTGTAAATCCATGTAGAAAAGCTGCAATCGCCCTTAAAAGCCTGCAACGAACGAAATGCTTTTACAAACACATCTTGCGAAAGCTCCTCTGCATCTTCCCGGTTTCGCACCACCCTGAAGATAAGACTGAACACCTGCGTGCTGTATTTATCCAGCAAACAGGCAAAACAGGCTGTATCCCCCGAAAGGACGCGTTGGATGTAGTATGTATCTGTGTATAATTCCATCTCATATCTATGGACGCAAGTTACGCTGTTTGGTTACACTTTGGGCAAAAAATAAATAAAAAGATGCATCTAATTAAAATAGAAACGTTTTTAAAGATTTATTGCGCAGGTTGTAACCTTTACGAAACAGGTGCGTCAAAAGAAGCAAAGGATCAAACAAATCAATTTAAAAAGTACAGCTATGTTAGACTTTATTACAATTCCCGCCGTTATGGTGATTATTTGCGCTGGTATTTACGGCCTGTTCGAACTATTTGTACGACGTAACGAGCGTATGGCAATTATCGAGAAGATTGGTGACAAACTGGATGCTTCTGCTTTTGAAGGCAAACTGGGTTTACCAAGTTATGCAAAGAAATTCTCGTTTTCGAGTCTCAAGGCGGGTCTACTGCTTGCCGGAGTAGGTTTAGGTTTACTTATCGGATTTATTATCAATGTAAACACTATTCCTTACATTCACTATGGAGACGAATGGAATATGCACGAGGTTTCCGGTATTGTGTACGGAGCATCTGTGTTGTTGTTTGGAGGTTTAGGATTAATTATCTCTTTTATTATTGAGATTTCGATGTCGAAAAAGAAAGATTAAGTTTCTTTTTTCCGGCTTAAAAGTAAACAGGCAACCATGAGTAGTGAACTACTTAGGCTGCCTGTTTCTGATCATATAATCAAGTCAAACAATTTCTTCTAGAATTCCGATGTGAAATGGAATTTGATTTGCGGAAAATCATTCTGTGCCATCATCAGTACATAGCTTGAATCGGCCAGATATACATCTCTTCCTGATCGGTCTACCGCCATATACTGCGCTTTCCTCTTTTTAAAGTTAGCGAATACTTCGGCATTGTCGCTTTCAATCCAGCAGGCTTTATAAAGACTTATAGGTTCCCAACGACACTGTGCTCCGTATTCGTGTAACAAGCGGTACTGAATTACTTCGAACTGCAGCTGGCCCACCGTTCCGATTATCTTTCGTCCGTTAAACTGATTAATAAACAACTGGGCAACCCCTTCGTCCATCAGCTGATCGATACCCTTATTGAGCTGCTTGGTTTTCATCGGATCGTCGTTTTCAATGTATTTGAACATTTCGGGCGAGAAGCTGGGTAATCCTTTGAAGTGAAGATCTTCGCCTGCCGTAAGGCTATCTCCGATTTTAAAGTTTCCGGTATCAGGTAAACCAACGATATCGCCGGCAAATGCCTCATCAAGCACTTCTTTCTTTTGAGCCATAAAGGCTGTTGGACTACTAAAGCGCATCATCTTGCCATGACGGATATGCTTGTAGTTGGCGTTTCGCTCGAAACGTCCGGAACATATCTTTACAAAGGCGATACAACTGCGGTGATTCGGGTCCATGTTGGCATGAATCTTAAATACAAATCCAGAGAAAGCATCCTCTTCCGGATCTACTTTCCGTTCAATAGCTTGCACCGGACGAGGAAATGGAGCGATACGCACAAAGCAATCGAGCAATTCCTTTACCCCAAAGTTATTAAAAGCTGAACCAAAAAATACGGGAGCCACATCTCCATCAAGGTAGGTGTTCACATCAAATTCGGGGTAAACGCCATTAATCAGTTCGATGTCACTGCGTAACTTAACGGCAAGCGGAGCACCGATATGGTCTTCCAGTTCCGGATTATTAATATCCTTAAACTCTACATTCTCTGTAACAAATTGTTTACTTGGAGTATAGAGGTTTAATTTCTGTTCATAAATATTGTATACGCCTTTGAAGCGTTGTCCCATATCAATTGGCCAACTTAAGGGGCGTACCTTTATTTGAAGTTCTTCTTCTATTTCGTCGAGCAGATCGAAAGGGTCCTTTCCATCACGGTCGAGCTTGTTTACAAAAACAATTACGGGAGTTTTGCGCATGCGGCAAACTTCCATCAGTTTTCTTGTCTGAGTCTCAACACCCTTTGCTACATCTACAACAATGATAACACTGTCTACAGCTGTAAGGGTACGGAAGGTATCTTCCGCAAAGTCCTGGTGACCCGGAGTGTCAAGAATGTTGATCTTATAATCGTCGTAGTTGAATCCCATTACGGAAGTGGCAACCGAGATTCCACGTTGCTTTTCAATTTCCATCCAGTCGGATGTGGCGGTCTTCTTAATCTTGTTCGATTTTACCGCACCAGCCACATGGATAGCTCCCCCGAATAACAAAAGTTTTTCGGTAAGGGTTGTCTTTCCCGCATCGGGGTGACTGATAATAGCAAAGGTTCTTCTCTTTCTGATCTCTTCTGAAAACTGACTCATTTCTATCTAATAATAATGTATATACTTAAACTTGTGCGGTCAGTCTTTCAATACACAACCGCAGACTGGTTTCCCAATGGGGAATTTCCAGCTTATAAACTTCTTTTATCTTGCCTTTATTCAGCACACTGTAGTGCGGACGACTGGCTTTAGTGGGATATGATTCCGATCCTACCGGTAACACCTTGCATGTTGTAATTCCGGCCAATTGATGAATCTTTACCGTAAAATCGTACCAGCTGCAAACGCCTTCGTTCGAATAATGGTATATGCCTGCCTCAAAGTGTCCGTTTTCTGCTTGTACTACTACCGAAAGCATTGCTTCGGCAAGATCGGCAGCATAGGTTGGTGAACCAACCTGATCGAACACCACGGTTAATTGGTCCTTTTCTTTTCCCAAACGAAGCATCGTCTTTACAAAGTTATTGCCAAATGGCGAATAAAGCCAGGCAGTACGAAGCACTACCGAAGCGGGACAAGCAGCAAAAAGAGCTTCCTCGCCGGCAAGCTTTGTTCGTCCGTAAGCCGAAACCGGGCAGGTTTGGTCGTTCTCCTTATAAGGTTTACAGGATGTTCCATCGAATACATAGTCGGTCGACACATGAATCACCTTCGCCCCTTGCTTAACAGCGGCTTCGCCGAGATTACCTACAGCATCGCGATTAATTCGTTCGCACAGGGCATAATTATCTTCGGCGGCATCTACTGCCGTGTAGGCAGCGCTGTTCAGTACATAATCTATCTTATTCGAGGCCATGTATGCCATTAATCCTTCTTTATCGCAGATATCCAACGTATCCACATCCGTAAAGAAAAAAGCGAACTGAGGATACCTCGGTGCAAGCAACCTTATTTCGTTGCCAAGCTGACCGTTTGCTCCTGTTACCAATATATGTTTCATCGAATAATCTTATTCTTCTATTTCTAATTTTCCTTCTTTTTCGAGCCTGTATTTATCAGACAGGATTCCCAAAAAAGTACTTATTTGTTTAATGGCTTCCATTGTTTCGTCGCTAACAGGTTTCTGCTGCATTTTAAGCAGTATATACCCATAAACGGCCGAAAAGCAAGTTTCAAGTTCAGGAATGCTGGCATGTCCCGACTTACTTCGCAGCTCAACAATGTAGGGCAGTGTTTTATAATAAACTGCACCATAAATCATCTCTTTAGGAGTTTTTAGCAAGCGCAGATGAAGATCGGTCAGCACAATAATAACATTCTTATTCAGCTGAATGTGTCCTTCTTCTTTTACACCTTCGGTACGCATCATCTCTATTAGTTCTTCGTACCAACGGGCTATCTCTTCCTTAACTTCCGCAGGCTGTTCATAGCGGTCTACCACCTGCTTACGGATGGTTTCCATATCGAAATTGCTGGCACGTATCAGGTCTTCAACCTGCCACATGTACAGCAAATACTCAGCAATATTCTCTTTACGTTTTTGATTTGCTACAATCATATCTTACAGTGATAAGCTATATTCTGAAATGGCCTGATAAAAATCTGAATCCTTTACGCCAAGATGACGGCAAACCAAACGTGCTGCATTCAGGTTGACAAGGAAGTAATTGTCCGGAATCTTTATCGCATAATTCCCATAACGGGTAATAAGCTGCGTAACTCCTTCAATTTCTTCAGAGGGATGTCGTTCGTACGAGATGGCAGTTATATCTTCGCGCACAATCTGAGCTAACTCAGAAACAGCGGGATCCTCACCGAAATAAATCAGCTTTCCTTCTCTTTCTACCGAGGATGTAAATCGTTTATAGGTATCCAGATAGGCTTCCGGTGATGCATGATCGGGAGTTGGCTTCCATTGAATATTTGTAAGCACGGCAATGTGCGGTCTGTAAAATTCAAGCTGAAAGCGCTTCTCAAGTGCAGAAGTAGCATGCGCATCGCCCTCGATCAGTGCGATTCTTGCCAGGTAACTTAAACCTACCCGGTTGGGAAGAAGGGATATCTCACTGCTTAGCGCATAATCAAATGCCAGATTCTGCCGTTTCAAGGCATAAATAATCATGGAGATGATTGATTTTTTCCCTCGGCTTCCAGCTACAACCACGCGTGTTTTTTCGCGGGTTCGTTGATATATGAATTCCGGAATAGATTGAATGAGTAATCCTAGTTCTTTTGCTTTCTGCAATTCAGGATTATCCTGCTTGGCGCTGGCTCCCAAAACGACAGAATGGATATCTTTTGTCAGGTTTGCAGGAAACCATCCATCACCGGCGCATACAATCCCGGCATCACGTAACCGAAGCAATTCAGCTTCAGACACGCCCACACCTGAAGCACTCACCTCGTATCCCTTTTCTCTGATAGCAAGAGCCAAATCAAGAACAATAGGTTCTGTAACAGAGATTAAATGAACTTTTCGCATTTCTCAGATTTTGTTGCAAAAGTACGATTAAATAGCGAAGCTGACAACCTTAAGACTGGCTTTTTATCAAAAAGCTTTCTCTTACATACTAACTTCACTATATTTACGGACTAAATACTTTGTAAGATGAAAATCGAGTTGATAGAGACTGGCTATTTCCTTGCAGACGGAGGTGCCATGTTTGGCGCTATCCCCAAAACAGCCTGGTCGCGCAGGTATCCTTCCAATGAAGCCAATCAATGCATCCTTGCCATGCGTTGTGTATTGGTTACTTCAGACAGCGGACGGGTGATTTTAATTGACACGGGGGCAGGCAATAAACAGCTTAAGTCTCTGGCCTACTACAAATTCTCCGACATGATAGATATGGAAAAAGCGCTTGAATCCAAAGGAGTATCAAGAGAGATGGTGACAGATATCGTTTTATCTCATCTACATTTTGACCATTGCGGATACGCTACAATTATTGACTCCGAAAGTGGTAAAACAATTCCGGCTTTTCCAAATGCAAACTACTGGGTGGGCGAAACGCAATGGACTAATTTTATCCATCCGAATCCTTTGGAAAGCGGTGCCTATTTCCCGGAAAACTTACTTCCGGTGTATGACACAGGAAAGCTAAATCTGGTTTCGGAAGACATCTTGCTTTGCGATGGAGTTCAGCTTCGCTTGTTCGACGGACATACTCCGGGACAGCTGGCTGTTTATATGAAAAATCCTTCCGGCACGATCGTTTTTGCAGGAGATGTAATTCCGTTGGCGGCTTCCGTTTCGGCCGAATGGATTTCGGCATACGATACTTTTCCGACAATCTCTTACCAGGAGAAAATAAGAATGCTTGAGGAGGCCGTACAAAAAAAGCAGGTTCTTATTTATTGCCACGATGCCTATGTGACTTGCAGTACAGTTAAGAAAGTAAACCAATATTACAAAGCAGACAAAAAAATAACATTGCAGGAAGGTATCTTCCCGCAATGAGTATGGTATGCGTTAAAAGTATAATTCGCCAAAGAAAGCCGGGCAATGAAAGTCCGGATTAGGCAAATCAATGGGATTCCAGCTTACAAAATGCGGATAAGCAGTGTTATCTGCGCACTTATAGAAGTTAGCTTTTATTTTTTCCGGCAGATAGTTAGGATCCAATCCCATCAGTGTAAAAGGGATGGCAACAACTAGTTCCCAGGAATGAACTCCCTGAATCTCGTCGAAGCTTTGATGCTTTAGCGACGAATGTCGTCTGATGCGGGCATATTCCTCATCAGTCAGCGATGTTTTCTCATTGCGGGACAATCGTCTGGCTGCATCGCAAGTTCCAATGCAGTTGAATTCGAAATTAATGTATGATTTCTCTCCGGGCACTTGCATAAAGAATTCTACACAACTATCCTGATGAACAGGCGAATCATCCGCAGCATGTACAGCACGTAAGGAATTTCCTTTTACAAAATATCGGATATACAAATCTTTGTCGCCTCTCGCTATATCAAAAGTGACAATAGGCTTGTAGGGATATTCATCCCAATTTACAGTATCAATGCTCTCGCGATGTGCTTTGTCTTCCATAAGAAATCCGATGGAAGTCAGATCGAGCACATCAAGCGTTTTAAGATAAGGAATCTTTATACTTTTCATTTTTCTAATAAATATGAAGCATTGGCAAATTCAGGAAAGAAGGCCATATTACAGAAACCGCTCCTACAATAGCAAGCACAATAATAACAAGCCCAACTACCCTGTTCATAACACCAATGCCCCTTATATTAAACCATTTTTTTAACTTTGCAACAACATATGTAATAAAAAACCACCAGATAACAGCGCCAAGTCCAATGCCTCCTATTCCTCCGGCCAACATCCAAACAGAGTGTTCAGGTAATACGAATCCAAACCGGGCAAAAAGACCAATATACAAAAGGACAATCAGTATATTGCTAAAAGTAAGGAAAAAAGCGGTAATAAAATCCTGCGTGAAAGAAAGCTTCTTTTCATGCTGCTTTCTTAATTCGCGTACAGGATTACTTTGGAATATATAATATCCAAAGCCAGCCAATACGATACTACCTATTAACTGAAGCGGTGATTGGTTAGCCTCAACAAAATTAACAACAACTCCCATACCAAGACAAGTAAGCGCAGCATAAATAATATCCGACAAAGCAGCACCCAATCCAGTTACCAGTCCGTGCAAACGGCCTTTGTTTAAGGTCCTTTGCAAACATAACATTCCTACCGGCCCCATGGGAGCTGAAACTAAAATGCCAATAATTATTCCTTTACTTACTATTCCGAGCATGTTTAAATTTAGTTCTTATAATTAGTTTCCGGCTACAAAGATAATCTCAATTCTGAGTTTAAAGCACAAAATATGCCGCATTAGCAGTTATTAAGAAAGCTTTTCATTATCTTTGCAGCTCATTCAAAGGCCTCTGTGCCGTCAATTGATTATCCTAATAAATCGACGATATGATTCTATTTTTCAAGTCTTCAACACAAACGGTACTGGCTGTAGAAACAGCTACTCCTTTCTCAAACGAAGATGTCCAGAAACTTATCTGGTTGTTCAGCCAAGCAACTCCTCTTCAGTCGGAAACAATGGAAGGTTGGTTCGTAGGTCCGCGCCGCGAAATGATTACCCCATGGAGTACGAATGCCGTAGAAATCACCCAAAACATGGGTATTACAGGTATTCTTCGTATTGAAGAGTATTTTCCGGTTGCTTCAGAAAAAGCAGAACATGATCCAATGCTTCAACGTATCTACAATGGTCTGACGCAAGACATCTTTAAAGTAAGCAAACAGCCAGATCCGATTGTTCACATTGAAGATATTGATGCCTACAATAAAAAGGAAGGCTTAGCTTTAAGCGAAGACGAAGTTTCTTACCTGAACGAGGTTAGCCAGAAACTGGGTCGTAAACTAACAGATAGCGAAGTGTATGGTTTTGCTCAGGTTAATTCTGAACACTGTCGTCATAAAATTTTCGGAGGCGTTTTTGTTATCGATGGAGAAGAGAAAGAAAGCTCTCTTTTTAATCTTATAAAAAAGACTTCGGCAGAAAACCCAAATAAGCTGGTTTCTGCTTACAAGGATAATGTAGCATTCAGCGAAGGTCCCGTTGTAGAGCAGTTTGCTCCGGTAAGCGGTGATAAACCTGATTATTTTGCCATCAAAGATATTAAAACAGTAATTTCACTTAAGGCAGAAACTCACAACTTTCCAACAACCGTAGAACCGTTCAATGGAGCGGCAACTGGTACCGGAGGAGAGATTCGTGACCGTCTGGGCGGTGGTAAAGCAAGTTTACCTATTGCCGGAACTGCTGTATATATGACTTCTTATCCTCGTACTGAAGGAGCACGCTCCTGGGAAAATATTCTTAATCCCCGTGCCTGGTTGTATCAGACTCCTGAACAAATACTTATTAAAGCTTCAAACGGAGCTTCCGATTTCGGTAACAAGTTCGGACAACCCCTTATCTGTGGCTCTCTGCTTACTTTCGAACATGCAGAAAATAACAAAGAATATGGATATGATAAGGTTATAATGCTTGCCGGCGGTGTTGGTTTTGCTAACATGCGCGATGCTTTAAAGGGCAATCCTGCTCCAGGAGAGAAAGTGGTTGTATTAGGTGGTGACAACTATCGTATCGGAATGGGCGGAGGTGCCGTTTCTTCCGTAAATACAGGTCAGTTTACCAGTGGTATTGAGCTGAATGCTGTACAGCGTGCCAACCCGGAAATGCAGAAACGTACGGCGAATGTTATCCGCACAATCTCTGAAGCTGATGTAAATCCGATTGTTTCCATTCATGACCACGGTGCAGGTGGACATCTTAACTGTTTGTCTGAATTGGTTGAGGCAACCGGCGGCCGTATCGATATGAGTAAGCTTCCGATTGGTGATCCAACTCTTTCTGCAAAGGAAATTGTAGGAAACGAAAGCCAGGAACGTATGGGTATTCTGGTAGATGAAAAAGAAGTTGAAATGATGAAACGTATTGCCGACCGTGAACGTGCTCCGATGTACGTGGTTGGTGAAACGACTAACGATATGAAATTTGTTTTCGAGCAGGCTGATGGGGTGAAACCTATCGACATAAAGCTTGAGTACATGTTCGGTAAAGCTCCTCGTACAGTGATGACGGACAAAACGGTTGAAGAATCGTTCCAGCCTGTTGTTTACAAGGAATCCGAACTTCATCATTACCTTGAAAATGTATTGCAGCTGGAAGCTGTTGCCTGCAAAGACTGGTTAACGAACAAGGTTGACCGTTCCGTAACAGGAAAAGTAGCACGTCAGCAATGCCAGGGTGAATTACAATTGCCATTGAGCGACCTTGGTGCTGTAGCACTTGATTATCGCGGTAAAGCTGGTATTGCAACATCCATCGGACATGCTCCTCAGGTAGCTATGGTTGATCCGGCAGCTGGTTCTGTAATGGCTATCGCCGAAGCGTTGACTAACATCGTTTTTGCTCCGCTTACCGATAAACTGGAGGGAGTATCCCTTAGTGCCAACTGGATGTGGCCTTGCCGCAACGAAGGCGAAGATGCCCGATTGTATAAAGCCGTTGAAGCAGCTTCTGAGTTTGCCTGCAGCCTGGGAATTAATATTCCAACAGGTAAGGATTCTTTGTCGATGACTCAAAAGTATGGGGATGAAAAGGTTTTATCGCCAGGTACTGTTATAATATCTGCCGGAGGAGAAGTAAGCAATGTGAAGAAGATTGTTTCTCCCGTACTTGTTCACGACAAGAACACATATATATATTATATTGACTTCTCTTTTGATTCTCTGAAACTGGGAGGTTCTGCTCTTGCTCAGACTTTAAACAAACTGGGCAATGAAGTTCCTACGGTTACCGATGCCGAATATTTCCGGGATACGTTTAATTCTGTTCAGGAACTGATCGAGAAAGGCTTGATTCTTGCTGGTCACGATATTTCTGCAGGTGGTATGATTACCGCTTTACTTGAAATGTGTTTTGCCAATGTAGAAGGAGGTCTTGAAGTTAATCTTGATGGAATTTCTGAAAATGATATCGTAAAGATTTTATTCTCTGAAAATCCGGGTATCTTGATTCAGGTGAAAGACAAAAAAGAAGTAGAAAAACTGCTTGAGGAAAATGGTGTAGGTTTCGCCCGTATAGCAAAACCAACCGACGAACGCCATATATTGGTTTCAAAAGAAGGAATTCAGTACCATTTTGGTATCGACTATATGCGCGACGTTTGGTATGAGTCTTCTTACAAACTTGACGTTAAGCAGAGTGGTGCAACATGTGCAGGCAATCGTTTCGAAAATTATAAGATGCAGCCTATACAGTACAAGTTCAACAAGAACTTTACCGGTAAACTCTCTTCCTTCGAAATTTCGGCCGACCGCCGTACTCCGTCGGGAATTAAAGCGGCTATTATCCGTGAAAAGGGTACGAACGGTGAACGCGAAATGGCTTATGCTCTGTATTTAGCTGGTTTTGATGTAAAAGACGTTCATATGACCGACCTTGCTTCTGGTCGTGAAACACTTGAAGACATTAGCTTTGTTGTATTCTGCGGTGGATTCTCTAATTCGGATGTATTGGGTTCAGCCAAAGGATGGGCGGGAGGTTTCTTGTACAACGAAAAAGCCAAAAAGGCTTTGGATAACTTCTATGCTCGTAAAGATACAATGAGTTTGGGTATTTGTAATGGTTGTCAGCTGATGGCTGAGTTGGAATTGCTCTATCCTGAACACGCAATAAAGCATAAAATGGTTCATAATGATTCTCATAAATTCGAATCCGGGTTTGTTGGGTTGGAAATTCCAAAGAACAACTCAATTATGTTAGGTTCATTATCCGGAACAAAATTAGGTGTCTGGGTGGCTCACGGAGAAGGAAAATTCTCTTTCCCTTACGACGAAAAGGAATACAACGTGATCGCCAAGTACAATTATGATGGTTATCCTGCTAATCCGAACGGTTCTCCCTATTCTGTTGCCGGTGTTTGCAGCAAGGACGGGCGTCATCTTGCCATGATGCCTCACCCTGAGCGTGCCATCTTCCCATGGCAATGCGGATATTATCCGAACGATCGCAAGAGCAACGACCAGGTTACTCCATGGATGGAAGCCTTTGTAAATGCACGTAAATGGATAGAAAGCCATGCATAATGCTTTCTCTATTCTATAAAATATAGAATGGCGGCTGTCTTTTAATAGGGCAGCCGCTTTTTTTTGTTTTAAGCAGGAATAAAAGATTAAATTCAAATTTGTTTTTTCAAATAGATTTCGGATAAAAGAAAATAGTCAACATTTCAAACTTTACCCATTATGTAATTGTTTTTTTATCATAAGTAGCAGATTATCATTTAACCTGGCTATTACTGTAATGGGTTTGTAACACAAAATCTTTATTCTTGTAATATCTTCGCAACAAACATGAAATGGTTTTGTTGTTATTTTGCTGTCGGAAAGGTGATGAAATATTTATTCACAACAACCAATAAAGTTAGGATGAAATCAGGAAAAATTATTGCATTAGCGCTTTTGGCGCTATCTCCTCTGTTCAGTTTTGCCCAAGAACCGGAAAACGATCAGGAAAACAGAATAACTGCTCTGGAAGAGCAGACTGAAACCTTGGACAAAGTTGTAAAGGGTCTAAGTAAATTTAAGGTATCTGCTTACCTTCAGGCTCAGTATCAAAATGGCGAAGAAGATGCTACATTGAAAGTAGGCGACAAAAATGAGAATGCGGATAAAGGCTTCAACCGGATAGGGTTCAGGCGTGGACGTGTTAAGTTTGAGTACAATGACGGTATCGGGACAGGAGCTGTTCAGATTGATGTAAACGATAAAGGAATCAGTTACCGGGACTTGTATATTGGAGTCAAAGATCCATGGACTAAACGAAGCAGTCTTACAGTTGGTGTATTTAACCGTCCTTTTGGATACGAGATTCCTTATTCAACCAGCAGTCTGGAAAGTCCCGAACGAGCAACAATCATACAGGATTTCTTCCCTGATGAACGGGATTTGGGAGCTATGCTTACGTTACAGCCTGTAAAGGAAAGTAAGTTTTATTTTCTGAAACTGGAAGCAGGACTGTTTGCCGGAAATAGCATCAACAAGGAAACTGATAGCAGGAAAGATTTCATAGGCCGCCTAAGTGCCGAAAAACCAATTGGCGATTTTGCTCAATGGGGACTTGGAGCTTCTTATTATAACGGGAGCGTTTACAATCCGACTACGACTTCCTACGAAATGGTTGGCAAAGAGTTCAAAATTGTTGAAAATGAATCAACCGGAACGTATATGAAACGGGAATATATAGGCTTTGACGGTCAGTTCAGCATCCTTAGTGCTATTGGTAAAACGACTTTGCGTGCAGAAGGAATGTTTGGACAACAACCAGGAATTGCAGGAAGCAGCAAAAGTCCGAATTACAGTGCACGACCGGGGAATACCCCAGAGAATGCTTTATACAAAAGACCTTTCCTGGGATACTTCTTTTACCTGGTACAGGATATAGGAACATCACCATTTTCCGCTGTACTTAAATACGACACATACGATCCAAACACGGATATAAAAAACAACGAGGTTGGGTTTGCAGGATCTCAAACAAACAAAACAGATCTTGCTCAGAGTACAATTGGTATCGGGGCACTTTATCGCTTCAGCAAAAATATTCGGCTTCAAGCTTATTACGAACTTAATTCAAACGAAAAAAGTACAAACGTAAGCGGATACGAAACAGATAGAAAAGACAACGTGCTAACTGTACGTCTACAATATAAATTTTAATAAATTACATTCATTAACTAAGCAATTTGAAAATGAAAAAGACAATCTTACTGGCAGCTATGGCTTGCCTACTTACCTCGAATGTATTTGCACAGAAAATAAAAGGGAGTGATACCGTGTTGCCGTTAACTCAAACGGAAGCAGAAAATTACATGAACAAAAACAAAAGTGCAAAAATTACAGTAACCGGAGGCGGTTCAGGTGTTGGTATTTCGGCACTGATGGAAGGGACTACAGACATTGCCATGTCATCTCGTAAGATGAAATTCGACGAGAAAGTTAAATTACAACAATCAGGAAAATCTACCAAAGAAATAATCATTGCATATGATGCATTATCTGTGGTAGTTCACCCGTCAAATAAAGTGTCTAACCTTACCCGGGAGCAGATAGAAGGAATTTTTACCGGGAAGATCAAAAACTGGAAAGAAGTTGGCGGAGCAGATCTTAAGATAGTGGCTTACTCACGTGAAACCTCTTCAGGAACTTATGAATTCTTCAAAGAGAGCGTGCTAAAGAATAAAAATTACAAGAATGGTATCCTAAGTATGCCTGCAACCGGAGCGATTATTCAGTCGGTAAGTCAGACTAAGGGAGCCATTGGCTACGTTGGACTTGCATACCTGAACAAAGAGGTAAAAGCGATACATATCTCTTACGACAAAGGCAAAAAATACATTGAACCCTCTTTCCAGAATGCAAAAAGCAAAATATACCCGGTAGTTCGTCCGCTGTTTTATTATTACGAAACCAAAAGCGAAAAGAAGGTTAAACCTTTCATAGACTATGTACTTTCTGCAGAAGGTCAAAAAACGGTAAAAGATGTAGGATATATTCCTGTTAAGTAATCACTTATATAATAAATATATGAAAGCCTTGTTTCTTAATGAAGCAAGGCTTTTTTGTTGCACAAATTTAACTATCCTGTGCAACATTTTTTCTATAAATATACTCATATCAATATATTGTATTACCTTTGCTCCCTGTATTTAGAAAATAATTTAGATGAAAACATTGACTATCGGAGACCTAAAAGCTCATGTACCCATTATCCAAGGTGGAATGGGCGTAGGTATCTCTTTATCGGGCCTAGCCTCGGCAGTTGCAAACGAAGGAGGCATCGGCGTAATCTCCAGCGCCGGTTTAGGACTTTTATATAATAAACTATCAACTAATTTCGGTGAAGCAAGCATTTTGGGCCTTAAAGAAGAGCTCAGAAAAGCACGTGAAAAAGCAAAAGGCATTATCGGCGTAAACGTTATGGTTGCCATGACAAATTTTGCAGACATGGTAAAAACAGCTATTTCCGAAAAAGCAGACATTATCTTCAGCGGCGCTGGTCTTCCTCTTGATTTGCCAAGCTTCCTGCAAAAGGACAGCACAACAAAGCTTGTTCCAATTGTTTCTTCTGCACGCGCTGTACGTATTATCTGCGAAAAGTGGATGAGCCAGTACAACTATCTTCCCGATGCCGTTGTGGTAGAAGGACCTAAAGCTGGGGGACACCTGGGATACAAAGAGAACCAGATAAACGATGTGAACTTTTCGCTGGAAGAAATATTACCACAGGTTGTTCACGAAGTTTCTCTTTTTGAAGAGAAGTATAATAAAAGCATACCGGTTATAGCTGCTGGAGGGATCTATACCGGAGAAGATATTTATCGTATGATGCAACTTGGAGCATCAGGCGTACAGTTAGGAACCCGTTTCGTTACAACCGACGAGTGCGATGCATCGGATGCTTTCAAAGAGCAGTACATTGCAGCCAAGGAAGAAGACATCGAAATAATAAAGAGCCCTGTCGGAATGCCTGGAAGAGCCATTGGAGGTTCTTTTATCCAACAAGTAAAAGAGGGAATTAAACAACCCAAAACTTGTCCGTTTCATTGCATTAAAACATGCGATATTTCAAAAAGTCCTTATTGTATCATGCTTGCGCTTTATAATGCATTTAAAGGTAATTTCAATAACGGCTACGCTTTTGCAGGATCAAATGCCTACAAAGCTAACCGGATTATGAGCGTAAAGGAAACGATTTCTGACTTAATGAGAGAGTGGAAAGAAAAAGAATTTTTCTCTAAAAAGTAGGAATATTCAAGAAATAATAGAACGGGAGAGATTCATTAATGGAAACTCTCCCGTTTATTTTTTTATGTCGTCCAATTCAATTAACTTGTTTACAATTGCATAAACAGTAAGACCACTGGCACTATGAATTTGTAATTTTCGTGCAATATTACGCCGGTGTGTAATCACAGTATGAGCAGACAAATACAACTGCTCGGCAATCTCTCTGTTTGTAAGTCCCTTGACCACACATACAACTATTTCTCTTTCGCGAACACTAAGGGTTTGGAGTTCGTCCTCTCCTTCTGTTTTTTCGACTTCATACTGATTTGAAATCTTTTCAATCTTGTTTTTTATTTCTTCGGGACTATCGTAAATAGTAATAAAGTCGTCGTATTGCTTTAATAAAGAATGCTCCGCCACGGCATAAAGCAAGGCAACACATTTAAGACGGGAGCATCCACACTCTTCTTTAAGCATTGCAAGTGAGTAATATCCTAAAAAAGCCGGATTAATAATTAACACGTCGGGTTGGTGCTTCTTCATATATTCATATAAAGCATCTGCTCCGGAAATCTCATCCACATAAATCCGAAGGCTCGAAATTCGTTTTAATGTAGCCTCAACACCACTTCGAATGATTACCGACGGGTCAGCAATTGCTATTCTTAGATTAACGTTCATGATCTGTGCTTATTTTTCTTTCAAGTTCCATAATTGTAGGGGTAAACATATGATCCTCAATTATACTGTGTGAGGCTAGTTCCTGTTCGCAGGAAAAGATATCAAACAGTACACTATTTAAAAGGTCACTCCCCTTACCCGGATAATATTTTATAATAAGGTTTTTGAGTTCTATGATTTTCATCTCAATCTGATCATGTCTCTTTTTGAATATAGATATATTGTACCGGCTATCCTTTACTCCTTTCAACAGTCCACGCACATAAGGAAAAACAACTTTTTCTTCATATTGCATGTGCTTAAAGACTTCGTCTGCATACTCATCGAAAAACTGCTGTATAACAAAAGCCACATCTTTGGGACAAGTTTCAATCGCCAAAATAAGCTTTCGGCGAATATTAGGCAATCTGAAGTCCAGAAAATAGGTGTGGGAATTTTGCAGATAGGAAATCAATGCATCCATCGAGAAACATTCAGAAAGTCTGGCAACATCAACATCTGTATGCTCATCGTTCAGCAGAAAGTTAACTACTGTCAGAAAGGTACAAGTGTCAACATTATTCGATTTGCAGACCTCTTTAATATTCTTTTCGCCAAAACCCATTGAGATCCCAAATCTACTCATTACCAATAGCATGGGATAGTTATCGCAAATAAGATCACTCATCTTATCGGTCTCCCGATATTTTCCTTTTTTATACATAACCAATCTTTTAGTCTGATTTTAAACATTCAAATATACATCATTCTCTTCTCGTTCTATTATACAACAGTAGACAAACTGATTGTTTTTTACAGACCCCGATAAATTCACAATTATTCACATTTACAAGAATTTTAATCACGAATGATTGACAAAGGTAGGTTATTGTCGCGTCTTTCACCCATCACTCTTTTTAGGTATTAACCAAAAAAATATACATAAACATAGGTATTGTCGGCTTCATTCTGCGCCAGTATCTTTGTAATCATAAAATAACAATCATTTCAGATCAAAACTATTACTAATTATATAAGATAATAATAATAACAGGATATTTTTCTATTAGTTGATCTTGTTATGAAAATAAAGCTTTTCTGTGAAGAAAGGCTCTTTTTTTGAATTCACCTCAAATTCTTTAGATTGCCATTCATCAAGAAGAAAGAATAGTCCTTTGTTAATTTCATTTCCAAAACAATTAAATCAGCATTTATTCTTTATATTTGTGCAGGTTAAGAATATAACAGATAAGAAAAGAATCACCTAAATGGAAAAATGCATATCATCTTTCAACGTAATAGCATCTATAAAACGCATAGGATTCATCTTCTTATTCTTACTAATTTCCTATACGTTACTTGCAAACGAAAAACACCCGATTCTTATTATCAGTTCTTATAATCCAGATACCCGGAACACCACACAAAACATCACAACATTCATCGAAGCTTATCAAAAACTCGGAGGGAAGCTTCCTATCGTTATTGAAAACATGAATTGCAAGAGCCTGCCTGAAGTCCACTTGTGGAAAGAAAGAATGCAAAATATTCTTGGCAAATACACGGGTGAAAGGAAACCTTCAATAGTAATGGTACTTGGACAAGAAGCTTGGGCATCTTATCTTTCATTTAATGATAAAAACTTTGCCAATATCCCATTAGTCTGCGGTATGGTAAGCTATAACACATTGCATCTTCCCGACTCCATTCCGGAAACAAAATCATGGGAACCAAAATCAATCCTTATCAATGAAATAGAACACAATCAACCTATCAGAGGCTATTTCTATCAATACGATATTGATAATAACATTCAGCTGATAAAAAAGCTTTATCCTGCCACTAAAAATATTGCACTTATTACCGACAACAGCTTTGGAGGTTTGGTTTTGCAATCGCTGGTAATAAAGAAATTCCAGAGCTATCCAGATCTATCACTGATCCAACTTGACGGACGTAAAAATAACATCTATGAAATAAGTAAGAAAATTGAAGAATTGCCAGAAAATACAGTCATTCTTATTGGAACCTGGAGAGTAGATGTAAGTGACGGATATTATATTGGAAATGCTACCTATACAATGATGTCTGCCAATCCGAAAGTCCCGGCTTTAACGGTGACATCTGTCGGTTTAGGACACTGGGCGCTGGGCGGGTACATCCCGAATTACAGAAATATTGGTGCTGATCTTGCCCAGGATGTTGTTAATGTTCTAAAAGAGAATAACAAAAGCAAATCGCTAAAGGCAGAAATTATTCCCAATTCTTATTCCTTCGATGCAAAGAAATTAGACGAAAAGAAGATAAGCAAAGAATCGCTCCCCCCCCTTTCAACCTTTGTAAACGTAAAGGAATCTCCGTTAATCGAGTACAAATATGAGATACTGCTCACTATAACTATTTTTTTATGTCTATTCAGCCTCACAGGTCTCTACTTTTACATTCGCACCAAAGGGCTGAAAGATCACTTACAGGATGTTGAAAAGGACAATCTGATTATTCTAAACAATATTAAATCATCTATTAAGTTTGTAACTCCTCAGTTTAATGTAAAATGGAGCAACCAGGTTCCTTTCTTTTGCCGTTCCATAGATGGAGAAAAATACAGTTGTCTGGCATCAGGATCCCTTGAAGACTTCTGTCCAAACTGTCCAATAACCAGTGCTATTAAAGCTAAAAAGGAATCGGAAGTGATTAATGAGTTTCCCAACAAACAATTTGTTAGGATATTTGCCAATCCCGTTATAGATAATAATTCTAATTTAATGGGTGTTGTTGTTAAAGCGGAAGACGTTTCAGAACAAATGCGAATTGAAAACGAACTGCGTAAGGCAAAAGAGCATGCCGAAGAATCCGACAGGTTAAAGTCGGCATTTCTTGCTAATATGAGTCACGAGATCCGTACACCACTTAACGCGATTGTTGGTTTTTCAGAATTGCTCGCCTCGGCGGACGAGCAACAAGAAAAAGATGAGTACGTAAATATCATCAATAACAATAACGAAGTTCTGTTACAATTAATAAATGACATTCTGGATCTTGCCAAAATTGAAGCAGGGACTCTCGAATTTGCATTCATGGACGTTGATATCAATAAATTGCTTTCAGACATAGAACAGAGCTACAGACTCAAAGTTGATCAGCAGGTTAAGCTTGTCTTCGAAGAAAAAGAACCGCGATGTATAATCAGGACTGACAAAAACCGAATATTGCAAGTAATTACAAACTTTATTAACAATGCCATCAAGTTTACAAACGAAGGAAGCATTGAGTTTGGTTACCACATACTCAATAATGAAATCTATTTCTACGTATCCGATACCGGATGTGGTATTGCACAGAAAGAAGCCCGAAAAGTTTTTCAACGCTTTGTTAAACTAAACAGCTTTTCTCAGGGAACAGGACTTGGGCTCTCCATCTGCCAGATGATTGTTGAACGCTTAGGAGGAAAGATAGGCGTTAATTCTGAAGAAAGAAAAGGTTCAACTTTTTGGTTTACTTTACCCTATAATCCTGTTGAAAAGGATATGCTGGAATCTTCCATTAATCCTGCAAGCGCCATCTTATCTGAGAAAATGGCCACCTTGTTAATCGCTGAAGATAATGAAAGTAACTTCAGGCTCTATGCCGCCATGCTGAAAAAGTATAAAGTATTTCATGCCAGAAACGGGAAAGAGGCTATAAAACTTTACAAAGAAAACAACCCCGATCTTATCTTAATGGATATTAAGATGCCAGAAATGGACGGGTACGAGGTAACGTCCGTTATCCGTCAGGAAAACAAAGCCATACCCATAATTGCTGTAACGGCTTTTGCTTTTGGAGAAGACGAACAACGTATCATGAAAAGTGGGTTTAATGCCTATTTATCCAAACCAATTAAAAAAGAAGAACTACACAAAACCATTCATGAACAATTAACGAGCTCTTTTTATTCAAACGCATAGAATATAATTAAACTTTATAGAAGGCTTTGAAAATAATAAAGTATATTGGTGCCCGCTAATCTAATAGATTTATGAAAAAAGGAGTATATATATTCTGTCTGTTTTTATATTCGGTACTTTACGGATATAGTCAGAATTCTTTTACTGTAGCGTTCAGTAAAGAAGGAAAGTTGATCGTGCTTCCTAAAATGCAAACATTCCACTTAACCATCCCCGAACTATCTTACAAAAGTTATACACCGGCTTCGACGTCAGTTATTGAGGCGAAGTTGAAAGAATACAAACAAGAGCAAACTTATAAATCAGACGAACGCCCTATTGATATGCAAATTCTTTCGCCAGCTTACAGACCTCTTTTCAGTCCTTACTCCGTATTAATGAAAATGACCCCAATGATGCTTGATTTCAAAGTAACAGAATTTGCTCCGCTAAATGATAATCTAGGCATTTTAACTGTAGGAAGCAAGGAGACATTTCCGGGCCTTGGAGGTATTACATTCCTGCAAAGTTCTTTGGCATGGCAAAGTGGCCGATGGGCATTAAGTGGAGGAGCTTTCGCCGCCAAATACTATAGTCCTGCTAACTGGGGACCATTACAAACTGTAGGTTTTCAGGGTACCGCCGATTATCAGGTTGCGGATTGGCTGAAACTAAAAACCTGGGGGCGTTATGTAAACTACAACGATAATCAGTCTCAAAATGCCCACATGGTCATGAATCCTTTTTATCCGCACACAGCTACAGGAGGTGCATTTGAAATAAGGTTTAACGACAAATTTGGTGTTGGAATGGGTATGCAGTACGAGTTCAACCCGATCCGAAGAAAATGGCAACCTCAATATATTGCTTATCCTATATTCTATTAATTTATTGGGAACACATTTATAAAAAAAAGCGAAGAAATATCTCTTCCAAGACACTTCTTCGCTTCTTCTCTATTTACAAATACCCTTAGTAAGGTTTGAAACCGATAATCCGGCGAACTTCCTGTATGGTTTTCGATGCACTTTCGCGTGCTTTTTCTGCCCCAAGACGGGCAACTTTATCCATATATTCGGTATTGGAAGCAATATCCTGGATACGTTCGCGTATCGGAGAGCAAAACATATTTATATCTTCAGCAAGTTGCTTCTTCAAATCACCGTAGCGAATTTCGCACGTTGCATACT
>JAGPJL010000141.1 GCA_018054455.1 Parabacteroides sp. | reverse complement strand
TTAAATTAAATTTAATAGACCATGATTAAACGTATGATCCCCGTGAAAGCGGTTTTGGCCACAATTGCATGTACCGCATGTGTAGGCTTACAGGCTCAGGAACAATATCCTCAACCAGAAAAAATGACTCCAGGAATGTCTGAATACTGGACACCGCAACCAAGTGTTGTAACTCCCGGAACTACTTCTTCTAATGCCTTTCTTAGCGCACCTTCGGATGCTATCATTCTTTTTGATGGCAAAGATCTTTCTGCATGGAAAAGTGTAAATACCGGAGGACAAGCTGAATGGACTGTAAAAAATGGAGCTTTCACAGTAAATAAAAAAGCTGGAGACATTCAAACTAAAGACGAATTCAATGATTTCCAGCTTCATATTGAATGGCAAATTCCAGCTAACATTTCCGGGAAAAGTCAGGCAAGAGGTAACAGCGGCATCTTTTTACAAGGAAAGTATGAAATCCAGGTTTTAGATTGCTATGAAAACCAAACCTATGTAAACGGTCAGACCGGAAGTATTTACAAACAAACCCCACCTCTCGCCAATGCCATGCGTAAACCAGGCGAATGGAATGTTTACGATATTATTTATACGGCACCTGTATTTAAGGAAGACGGCACCTACCGCGTACCACCTCGTGTAACAGTAATTCAAAACGGTATAGTTCTTCAAAACAACACTACAATACTTGGAACAACCGAATACATTGGTTTTCCAAAAGTAGTAAAACATGGAGCAGGTCCAATAGTTCTTCAGTCGCACGGAGATCCAAGCGAACCAATTAGCTTCAGAAACGTTTGGCTAAGAAAATTATAAAACAAAACAAGGGCTGCATTTCTAAACGAATCGCAGCCCTTGTTGTATATTATTAGAATTAGTCAAGAATCAAATTAAACTCTTCTTTCAATTTCAGCAACACTGGATTTGTTAAAGCCAGCAGATCATACTTTTCTGTTGAAGTATAAGCCAAGTGTTTTTCGTTTGCTTCAATTATCCGAATCCGCATTTGTATACGTGTATTTCGCAAATTACTTCTAAGATAGGGCAATAAATCTACGCCGGAATTTTCCAACTCTTGTTGTTGTCCGGGGTTGTGAACTGCTACTTCAAAAATATAATTATCCAGAAGAATCGGCTTGCAGTTTATCATCGTGTTTTTCAAATACACTTTCTCTCCGGCCAACTCAGCAAAACTATCCCAATAACGTACAAGGTCTGATTCCCTGAAAGAGTTTACAAACTCGTCCTGTTTAACTGTGCGTTGTTCTTCTTCTACCGGTTTTTCTTCTGCAGCCGATTTAATTGATATACCCTTTGGCATTATCCCCGGTTTCTTGGTTACAGGGGCCGAAACAGCCGAACCCTGCAACTGAACTTTATCCTGCGGGCTTGCTGGCTTTTGGGAAAAATCAGATTGTGGTGCATGTCCTGCTACTGACACCTGCGAGACTGATGATCGTTGCATGGGAGACTGAACATGCTGCTGATTGCCTGATGGAACTTGCTGAGGAATAGAGTCAATTACTCCTTTTTTTTTTGAATCTGCTCCTTCGCCCGAAGTAACACCTTGTAACTGACACAGCTGAATAAGCGTCAACTCCAACAAAAGACGTTTATTATTGCTGGCTCTGTAATTCAGATCGCATGTATTCGATAACTCAATGGCTTTAAAAAGCAAACTATCCGGACAACGTTTTGCCATTTCAAGATAGCGTTCTCTAATGGAAGCTCCAACCTCAAAAAGAATAAGTGCTTCAGAGTCACGGCATACAAGTAAATCCCGGAAATGACTTGCAAGACCGGTAATTACGTGCTGACCATCAAATCCTTTATTTAATATATCGTTCAGAATCAGTAAGGTGTCAAATACCCTACCTCCAAGAATGGCATCTGTTAGTCTGAAGTAATACTCATAATCAAGTACATTCAGATTATCAATAACGGTCTGATAAGTAATATTGCCTCCAGTATAGCTTACAACCTGATCAAAAATAGAAAGCGCATCCCGCATTCCTCCATCCGACTTCTGAGCAATAATATTCAACGCATCCAAGTCGGCTGTTACACCTTCACGGGAAGCAACATATTGCAGATGTGCTACTGTATCAGCAATTGATATTCTTGAAAAATCATATATCTGACAACGGGAAAGAATAGTAGGTAAAATTTTATGCTTTTCGGTAGTTGCCAAAATAAAAAGCGCATGATAAGGAGGCTCTTCCAGCGTCTTTAAAAAAGCGTTGAATGCAGCAGGAGATAACATATGCACCTCATCAATAATATAAACCTTATACTTCCCTATCTGCGGCGGAATACGCACCTGTTCAATAAGCGAACGAATATCGTCAACCGAATTATTTGAAGCCGCATCAAGCTCATGAATATTATACGAACGTTGTTCATTAAATGCTTTACATGATTCGCACTCATTACAAGCTTCACCTTCGGGAGTAAGATTCATGCAATTTATGGTCTTCGCAAAAATACGGGCGCAGGAAGTCTTACCAACACCTCTAGGTCCGCAAAACAAATAGGCATGTGCCAGTTTGTTACTGCTTATTGCATTTTTAAGGGTAGTAGTAAGTGAATTTTGACCAACGACACTCTGAAAAGTAGATGGTCTGTATTTTCTTGCCGACACTATATAATTGTCCATTCTCTGCATTTTTTATTAAACACACAAAGATAAACAATTCCATCAAGCAATACTATACAGTGAAATTTTTTTACCTTTGCAAAAATTACTTCGATGTCACGCATTAAAGATTTTTACACCCGTTACCTATCCAGAATCAATAAGTATTGGCTGGTTACAATTCTTTTCCTTGGCCTTACTTTTACGGCCGGCGACAGTAATCTGTACAAACGGTACGTTTACGACGAAAAAATCCGTAGTCTGGAAAGTGAAATTGAACATTATCAGGAAGAAATTGAAATCAACACTAAAAAGTTAAATGATCTCCGTACGGACAAGGAAGGATTAGAACGATTCGCCCGCGAAGAGTATCTGATGAAGAAAACGGATGAAGATGTATTTATTATCAAAGAAAAATAGATGAATAAGCAAATCAGAACAACTATATTTAATTTTTCGGGCTTACTTGTCCTGTCGGGTACAATTCTTTACCTGACCAAATGGATTTATGCCCCCTATCTTTTTGCATTCGGAGCTGCAGGTATTGCCATTACATACCTTACTTCTCCCTATCAGGTACTTGATTTCAGAAGGAGAAGACTTCACCGCTTTAACATAATTGCGGGCATCCTAATGCTAGTAGCTTCTGCATTCATGTTTAAAAATCGGACCGAATGGATTCTTTGTTTATCAATTGCCGCTTTTCTTCAGGCATATACGGCTTTTGTAACACCAAAAGAAAAATAAAAGGATAAGAAACTAAACTGCTCCATTTTAAAATAAAATAGGGAAGTTGGATAAACCAACTCCCCTATACTTTAAATCAAGGTTCTGAATAAAATAAAAAAGTTCTAAATTAAGATTGTGGTTAAAATACAAACCTCTGTAAAAACAATGTTTTGCAGAGGTTTTGTTTTATGATGCAAATGTAATGTAACTTTTCGAATATCTCGCCATTAAAAAGGAAAAAATCAACAAATATGTTATCTAACATACTTATTAATCTCTGAGGTCATCTTGTAAAATAAAAAAGCATCTCAAAATTTACATTTGAGATGCTTTTATATATTCTGTATAAATCAGACTTGCTTTATTTGCTTGCCGGAGCGTAATTTTTATTCAAATATTCGATGACTTCCTGAGTGATATCATAAGAATCACCTGCCAATAAAATATTATCTCCCATTGTGTTGCTTAGGATAACCTGATAACCTTTATCCTTGTTATAAACTTTAAGCTGAGAAACCAACGTGTCGCGCAATTGTTCATTCAATCTCTGTTGTTCAGCAACCAGTTCCTGAGCTAAACGACTATCAAAGTCCTGAAGTTCTTGTTGTTTTTTCACTAAACGATTTTGTTCTTGTTCCGCCCGTTCGCGAGTAAGGAAAGCATTATTCTCTACTTTCCGTTGAAAATCCTGCATTTCAACTTGTAAGGCACGAAGTTTTTGGTTTACACTTGCACGGGAATTTTCTTGTTTCTTAATGATAATTTCATTCAAGTCCTTAGAGTAGTTATAATTCAGCAAAAGTGAATCCACATTGACGTATGCAATTGGAAGTAAGCCTGAGGCATTTTCTTCAGCTGTAAATGTTCTGGTTACACCAGATTCTTTTTTACCGGTAAATTGCAATACAAACAAAATCACAACTGCCAAAGCAAGTACACCGTTAATAATGTAGTTAATGTTCTTCATAAAGTGTAATTTAAATCTTTATATTATTCTTTTATTTCTTCCAAACGCTCAAATAAATTTCTCTCCTGATAGGCTTCTCTGTCTTGCGTGGAAGAACAATGAATACCTTTCTTGCCAAGTGCTTTGTTACCTCCAATATGCGTGTTGGGAAACTGGCCTCCTTTCACGAATATTATTTTTATTCCAAGTAACACGGCACAAATAACAAGAATTATGACTGTAAGCAATAACGTTATTAGCATTTTCTTTATATTTGTGGACGCAAATATAAGAGTTATACTGATTATAAAGTACCTTTTTGGCATTTTATTCTATATTTTTTCGATAAAGGCTCTTTTGCTTAATAAAATTTTAATGATGAAGTATCATCAATAATACATTATAACATTATGAAGATTACAGATTTATCTCCTGCATTAGTGTGGAAATATTTCCACCAGGTAACCCAGGTACCCCGCCCCTCAAAAAAGGAAGAAAAGATGATTAAGTATCTTGAAACCTTCGCGGCAGAACATAAAATCGCTATAAAAAAAGATTCATGCGGAAATATCCTCATGTCAAAACCTGCTACTCCGGGAAGAGAAAGCGTGCCAACTGTAATTCTGCAATCCCATATTGATATGGTATGCGAAAAGAACAATGACACGAAACATGATTTTGACAATGATCCTATCGAAACAATCGTAGACGGAGCCTGGCTTCGCGCAAATGGAACTACATTGGGAGCAGACAATGGGATCGGTGTTGCTGCTGAATTGGCAATTTTGGCTTCAAACGATATTGAGCATGGTCCCGTGGAATGTTTATTTACCGTTGACGAAGAAACCGGCCTTACCGGAGCAAAGGCTCTTGAGAAGGGATTTCTTTCAGGAAACATTCTGTTAAATCTGGATAGCGAAGACGAAGGTGAAATCTTTGTTGGCTGTGCCGGAGGTAAAGATACTGCTGCCACTTTTACTTACACGCCGGAAGCTGCACCGGACGGATTATTCTACTTCCGTGTCGATGTTAAGGGATTGAACGGAGGACACTCCGGAGGCGAGATACACAAGCAGCTTGGCAATGCAAATAAACTACTTGTAAGATACCTCTATTTGCTTAAGAAACAGACTGGCAAAATCGTTCTTTGCAGCATCGACGGAGGAAATCTTCGCAATGCCATAGCCCGTGAAGCTCATGCTGTTGTAGGTGTTCCTTACGATGCCAAAGAAGGCGTACGGGTATTGCTTAATCACTTTGCAGCCGACGTGGAAAACGAATTAAAGCATGTAGATCCCAATGTTAAGCTGTTACTTGAATCGGTGGAAAAACCCGCATTCTGTATCGACGAAGTTACTGCTACACATCTGATATGTTCAATGCATGCCTGCGCTCATGGCGTTTTAGGTATGAGCCAGGATATCGAAGGTTTGGTAGAAACCTCTACGAACCTGGCTTCCGTAAAAATGAAAGAAGGAAACACCATTATCGTTGGTACCAGTCAGCGTAGTTCTATCGAATCATGCAAAGAATATGCAGCCAACATGGTTGCCGCCACATTCCAACTGGCAGGTGCAAAAGTTACACACGGAGACGGGTATCCAGGATGGGCTCCTAATCCAGATTCGGTTATTTTGCAGGTTGCGCAAGATGCTTATAACCGGCTGTTCAAGAAGGATGCCAAGATTAAAGCCATCCATGCCGGACTAGAATGCGGATTATTTCTTGAAAAATACCCACAGTTGGATATGATTTCTTTTGGACCAACGCTTCGCGATGTACATTCACCCAACGAACGTATAGAAATTGCGACAGTTCAATTATGGTGGGATCATTTACTTGAAGTATTAAAGAGCATTCCAACAAAATAAACCGGAATGTAATACGTTATAATTGAGGCTGGGTTTCTTTCCGGAGTCCAGCCTCATTCTATTATCTAAAATTTAAAGATTCCACGTCTTAATTTCTAAAATTCATGAAGAAAGGTTTCGTATCCATCTATATCATCCTGGTTATACTGGCACAACTTGTTAGTAGCTGCGATGGACTGGACGAAAACTATGCTACCGGTTCTAACTACACGTTACGATTCTCTTCGGATACACTCTCGTTCGATACCATTTTCAGTACGGTAGGATCTACCACAAAACAGTTTATGGTTTACAACAACTTTGACAAACCACTTAACATCCAATCCATCGAACTGACTGGAGGCGAAAAGACCGGTTTTCGTATCAACGTAGATGGTTTAAAAGGAACAACATTCGAAAACGTAGAAGTCAGGGCAAAAGATAGCATGTTTGTATTTGTGGAAGTAACTGTAAATCCAAACGGAGCCGACCAACCACTTCTTATAGAAGATTCTGTTATTTTCACGACTAACGGAGTAAGGCAAGCAGTAAAACTTCAGGCTTACGGACAAGACGTTGTTCTCTGCAAAGGTGGAACCATCTTTAACAGCGATACCCTTTTATCGGCAAAGCGCCCCTATTTAGTTTACGACAGTCTGGTTGTTTCGCAAAACGCTACCGTAACCGTTGAGAAAGGAGCCCGCTTTTACCTGCACGACAAAGCAA
>JAGPJL010000040.1 GCA_018054455.1 Parabacteroides sp. | reverse complement strand
TCCTAGTAGAACAACTAATTAGGTAAAAGGTTTGGAAAGTAATTTTCCAAACCTTTTTTGTCTTTAAATAGAGATATTTTAATCCTCTTTTTCCTTAGTCAACGTTTCTGTTGTTTTTTTTGTCATGACATAGTGCTCAAGCTTTAATTCTTGGTTATAATACACCGCTGATATTTCCCACCCGTTTTTGTAAATTTTATTTATATATTCCATTGTCGATTTTACTTCATACGGGTTTCCATTCTCATTCTTAATTTGGGTTGGACCTTCTCCCCAGTCTGCCCATACTATTAATTTATTTGTGAACAATTTCGTTTCTGACCAAATTGTGCAATTATTTACATGGCTAAATTGTTTGTCTTGCGCATACAAAGCTATATTTGCTACGATCAATATAAATACAAGTAGAATCTTTTTCATGTTTATTATAAATTTTGTTATACGCCGCTAAGATGTAATAAATAATTGATAATGCAAAATACTAGTGATATTATTATCCAATATTTTACAGTGCGATTATAATTTTACCCGCGTGCTTGTTGTCCAGAGAAAGGTGAATTTAATACTCATAGCATGCTCGCGCGTATATTATATAGTGTGTGATATTGAATTTGCCATCTTCTTTTCGAGCGGGGATAGTTTCGGCTATTTTGCAAAACATTTGTATAGAGTGTATTTTATGCAGTAAACTTCAGAGAAAGAGCTGTTTTTGGTGAATGGAAGTTAATTTAATGGCCTGAAAATGGCTTATTTCTTTTTAATTCTTATTTTTCAGAAAATAAATAGTAAATTATAGTTGTAGTTCAAAATAATATATTCATCTTTGCACTTACAAACAAAAGATAGTTTATATAGCTCTTTGTCTCTGATTTACCTTTCTCTTTATTGAGAAATTTATTGCAGCAATGGATCTTTCCCCAAACTGAATTGTTTTAATTCATTAATTTATTTATTTTATATTTTTTTTCGTATGAACATTTACATTGGCAATCTTAGCTATTCAGTTAAGGAATCGGATTT
The DNA here is from genome assembly GCA_018054455.1 of Parabacteroides sp. Taxonomy (GTDB): domain Bacteria; phylum Bacteroidota; class Bacteroidia; order Bacteroidales; family Tannerellaceae; genus Macellibacteroides. The sequence goes on along the minus strand of JAGPJL010000040.1, from coordinate 22,356 downwards.
GAGACAAGTTATGGAAGACTATGGTACAGTTGAATCAGCTAAATTGATTATTGACCGTGACACAAACAGATCTAAAGGTTTTGCATTTGTTGAAATGCCTAATGAGGCTGAAGCAAGAAACGCAATCAAAGAATTAGATGGAGCAGAATATCAGGGCCGTCAAATGGTACTGAAGGAAGCAACTCCTAAACGGTCATATTAATTATTCTAATTAGACAAAACTGACCTCCCTGTTTTACAGAGAGACGTTTTACTCCGATTTCTATAAATAATACAGATTTAAGGTAAACAAGATGAATGTCTTGTTTACCTTTTTTTTTAATATTATCTTAACACAACTAGGTGATTCTTGCCTTAACTTTGTATTTATAGCAGAAGGAATCTTTGAGAGCCGTTATCTGTGAGAAAATTTCTACAGATAGATTGGTTGGAAGCGGACTTCTGATAACTTAAATTTTATAAAATTCTATGATGAACTCCTTTCTTAAAAAAGCAAGTACACTATGCTTGTGTATGCTTTCAGTCTGCGGTGTGTCCCAATTAAACGCGCAGCAACTTTCATTCAAACCAGATGGTACTTTCAAAATTGTTCAGTTTACAGATGTTCACTACTGTTTGTCCAAACCAGAATCTAAGGAAGCCTTACAGGTCATAAATGAAGTATTAGATTCTGAAAAACCGGACCTGGTAGTTTTTACAGGAGATGTGGTTACTGAAGCACCTGCAAAAAAAGGATGGGATGTAGTAACAGAACCTCTTATCAAAAGAGGAATCCCTTTTGCTGTTACTTTGGGAAATCATGATGATGAGCAAGATCTGTCGCGTGCAGAAGTAGCTAAATTGGTTGCAAGTTATCCGCATAGTCTCTTTAAGGATACAACGGCAAATGTGTCGGGTTACGGAAACTACACGATAGCTATTCAAGGCGCCAAAAATAAAAAGGTTGAAGCGGTACTATACTGTATGGATTCCAGATCTTACAGCAAATTGAAACAGGTGGAAGGTTACGGTTGGTTTGCACAAGATCAGGTAAGCTGGTACAGTAACCAAAGTAAAACGTACACCCTGCAAAATGGAGGAAAACCTCTTCCAGCCCTGGCATTCTTTCATATAGCTCTTCCGGAATACAACAAGGCTTATAATACCCGGGCGATTGGTTTACGCTTCGAAGACGAATGCAATCCCAAAGTAAATTCCGGAATGTTTACAGCCATGCTGGAAGCAGGAGATGTAATGGGTACATTTGTAGGTCACGACCACGACAACGATTATATTGCCTGGCTTAATGGTATAGCTTTGGTTTATGGAAGATTTACCGGAGGAAAAACAACATACATTAATATAGAGAACGGAGCAAGGGTGATTACTTTAAAAGAAGGAGAGAGCTCATTCAAGAGCTGGATTCATTTAAAAGGTGATCGTATTATACAACAAACCGAATTTCCGAAAAGCTTTATTAAGAAATAAAACCACGCGCCCGGTTTTTTCAGATTTAGCAAACGGGAGTATGAGAGCATATAAAAGAAACAGGTCTCTGCAAAATAATGATTGCAGAGACCTGTTTATGTTTATGTGTTTATTCGTTGTTAACGTGCAGCGAAGAAACTGAAGTTATCAGCTACTTGTCTGAAAGCAAGTACACCCGACTGATTCAATTCAACATTCATCTCTTTGCCATCAGGAAGATACATAACAACTTCGTCGTCTTTCGTGAATTTCAACAGCTTGGTAGATTCACCGTTGGCTTCAACATTCCAGCTTTTGTCTGCTTTGTCGAATACAAGATCAACAGCTTTGTCATCACCTTCTTTTTCAATGTGGTAACCATCAACTTTCGTTTCAACAGTATATGTACCATCCTTGCCTTCAATTGTTTTAACAGTACCGGCTTCGGCTACAGGATTGCTTCCAGACCAGAATTCGATTGAATTGATTACAACTGCATCTGCCAAAACAGCTATTTCATAAACAGGAACGATACAAAATGCGATAAAAACCAGCTCGTTAACAAACTTGCTATCAACAGTATGGTTCCATGCCAGAAGCTTGTTAGTAAGACTGAACGAACCAATACATGAAGAAAATAATAAACTGCCGCTTAGAGTTGTAGCAAGTAATAGGGTAAAAGTTTTCTTTTTCATGACTAATTAATGTTAGTTTATAATCGGCGAAGATATAACTTTTCGTTGGTTCTAGTCAGAATATTCAATAAAAATGATAATTTTACAACAGATTTAAAACCTTTAAATGGTAAAATTATGAGGCCCGTCGGTTATTTAATAACACTTTGTCTTTTTCTCTCCTGTTGCGTTTCATCGCTCATGTCACAGCAAGCAGTTAACCTGAACGACAGACCATTCGATCTGCGTACTCCCAGCGGAGATATAAAAGGAAAGTTGCTGACTCCCGGAATGGGAGAGGGATACCCTGTTGTTTTGCTAATTGCCGGATCAGGGCCTACAGATATGGACGGAAATAGTTCTCAGATGGGCCTGAACCCTAATTCTTTAAAATTGCTGGCACAAGGCTTGTCAGAAAAAGGAATAGCAAGTGTGCGCTATGATAAAAGAGGAGTCGCATCCAGTGCTGCCTCCGGTAAAGAAGAGTATTTGTTAAGGTTTGATGATTATATAAATGATGTACGCCTCTGGATAGATAAACTTGCAGGCGACCGTCGTTTCTCCGGTATTTATGTGCTGGGTCATAGTGAAGGTGCCCTGATTGGAATGCTTGCGTGCAAGGATAACCCAAAAGTGAAAGGCTATATTTCCATGGCAGGTGCCGGACGTCCGCTTTATGAAGTTATAGAATCTCAGCTTGCCGCTCAGCCGGAAGTAATCAAGGATATGGTAAAAGGTATAAACGACTCCCTTAAAGTTGGCAAACTCCAGCCCAATGTTCCGTTGGGATTACAGGCTTTATTCAGACCCTCCGTACAACCGTATCTGATATCCTGTTACAAGTACAATCCCAGCGAGATTATTGGTACTTTAACCATGCCTGTTTTGATTTTACAAGGAAAAACAGATATTCAGGTTACAATTACAGATGCCGGTTTACTCAGGAAAGCCGCTCCCAAAGCCGATTACTATTTAATCGACAATATGAACCATGTACTTAAAACCTGCACTACCACAGAACAGCAGGCGCAAGCGGTAACTTATACAAATCCGTTGTTGCCGGTAAATGCTTATATGCTCTTATTGATTGAAAAGTTTGTAAAGAAGCCGTAAACTGTTGTATCTTTGCTGTCATAAACAGAGAAATATGATATCGGTTGAAGGACTAACAGTAGAGTTTGGTGGATTTTCGCTTTTTGATGACGTTTCGTTTGTGGTTAATAAAAAAGATCGGATTGCTTTGGTCGGGAAAAACGGCGCAGGTAAATCGACTATGCTTAAAATATTCGCCGGACTTCAGTCTCCAACGAGCGGAAATGTAAGCATTCCCAAAGAACTTACTATTGGTTACCTTCCCCAGCAAATGCAGCTGACGGACACACGCACTGTACGACAGGAAGCAGAACAAGCTTTCGATCAGATACATCAGCTTGAGAAACAGCTTGAAAAACTTACACTCGAACTGGCCGAACGTACCGATTACGAAACGGAATCGTACCACAACCTGATAGATAAGGTGACTCATCTTACCGAACACTTTCAGATGATGGGAGGTAACTCCTATCAGGCAGAATTGGAAAGAACACTTATCGGTCTTGGATTTGTGCGGGATGATTTCGAAAGACTTACATCCGAATTCAGCGGAGGTTGGCGTATGCGAATCGAACTGGCAAAACTGCTGCTTCGTCAGCCCGATGTGCTATTGCTGGATGAGCCTACCAACCACCTTGATATCGAATCTATACAATGGCTCGAAAACTTTCTGGCCACACGGGCGAATGCAGTTATTCTTGTTTCGCACGACAGGGCCTTTATAGATGCCACAACCTTCCGAACGATAGAAATCTCTCTTGGAAAGATATACGATTACAAAGTAAACTATTCGCAATATGTAACCCTCCGGGAGGAAAGACGCGAACAACAACTTCGTGCTTTCGAGAATCAGCAGAAAAAGCTTCAGGATACCGAAGCCTTTATCGAACGATTCCGGTACAAGGCAACTAAATCCGTACAGGTACAATCGCGTATCAAACAGCTGGAAAAGATAGACCGGCTGGAAGTGGATGAAGTAGATACTGCCATGCTTAATCTTAAATTTCCGCCGGCACCCCGTTCGGGTTCCTATCCGGTAATTATGGAAGAAGTTGCCAAACGGTATGGAGATCACCTTATTTTCGAACATGCTACCTTAACCATAAACAGAGGAGATAAAGTAGCCTTTGTGGGAAAGAATGGCGAGGGTAAATCCACCCTGGTGAAATGTATCATGGGCGAGATCGATTTTGAAGGAAAACTACAGCTGGGTCACAATGTGAAGATTGGCTATTTTGCACAGAACCAGGCGCAAATGCTGGATGATAAATTAACAGTTTTCGATACCATCGACTATGTTGCCCAAGGCGATATCCGAACAAAAATACGAGACATTCTGGGCGCTTTCATGTTTGGAGGCGAAGCATCCGATAAGAAAGTTGGAGTACTCTCGGGTGGAGAACGAAGCCGTCTTGCTATGATTCGTCTTCTGTTGGAACCTGTAAACCTGCTTATTCTGGATGAGCCCACGAATCACCTGGATATGCGTTCGAAAGACGTGCTGAAAGATGCACTGAAAGAGTTCGACGGAACGGTGATTCTTGTATCGCACGACCGGGAATTCCTTGACGGACTGGTAGACAAGGTTTATGAATTCGGGAACCAGCGCATCACCGAACACTTGGGAGGTATCTATGAGTTCCTGAATCGGAAAAAGATGGATAACCTGCAGGAACTGGAACGTGCAACCCAACTGAATATTGCTAAAAATGCGCTTGGAGACGAACAACCATCGCAGAATAAGCTATCCTACGAATCCCGCAAGGAACAAAACCGGGCACTTAAGAAGGCCGAGAAAGCAGTAGCCGAAGCCGAGGAAAGAATTGCGCGTCTTGAAAACGAACAAACACAAATAGAAGCACGTCTGGCAACCCCCGAAGGATCGTCTGATACAACGCTTTATGCACAATATGCATCCATAAAAAAAGAATTGTCCGAAACAATGGACCTTTGGAGTTGTTGTATTCAAGAGCTGGAAGACTTGCAACAGTAGTTTTATGGTTTTTAAAAAATATAAAGAATGTTACTAAAAAACGCTTTTTTATTTAAAAGGCATTCCTTTAAGTTAATAAAAAGTTATATTTGCAGCTTAAACGTTTTTGATATTATGTTGTACTAAATCAGAATAAAAATGAAGACAAACCTTAGTTCTCAAATTACGTTAACCCGCATTCCTGAGCGGTATTATCGTCCTAATAACGCCTATGAACATTCTGTCTTAACTCGCTTCGAAAAAATTCCGACAAACATTTACGAATCTGCCGACGAAGGCGCACTCGCAATTGCAACCGAAATTGCAACAGAGATAAGAAAGAAACAGGCAGCCGGCGAAAAGCTGGTGTTAGGTCTTTCGGGTGGTCGCTCACCAATCAGTGTTTATCGTAATTTGGTTCGGATGCATAAAGAGGAAGGACTAAGCTTCCGTAATGTAAAGGTGTTTAATGTATATGAATTCTATCCATTAACAACTACAGCATTCAGTAATATTTCACAACTCAAAGAAGCTCTTCTTGATTATGTGGATATCGATCCTGCTAATATTTTCTCTCCGGATGGTTTTATGGAGAAAGACAATGTGTACGAATTCTGCCGCAATTACGAGCGTCAGATTCAACAGGCCGGAGGAATCGATTATATGTTGCTCGGCATCGGACATGCTTGCAATATTGGTTTTAACGGTCCGGGTTCAAGCATAAATACAGCTACACGTCTGGTGTTTATGGACAACGATTCACGCAAAGAGGCATCACGTACATTTAATTTTATCGAGAATATTCCTTCAAGTGTAATTACGATGGGAATGTCGACGATATTGAAGGCAAAGCACGTTATTTTGATGGCTTGGGGCGAAGATAAAGCATCAACTATCCGTAGCGCCGTGGAAGGTAAAATGAGCGATTCCATGCCTGCAACTTTTTTGCAGAATCAAGAAAACGCCAAAGTGGTTATCGACCTCTCTGCCGCTTATAACCTTACACGAATCAGTCACCCCTGGTTGGTAACCAACTGCGACTGGGACAATAAGCTAATCAGACGTGCCATTGTATGGCTTTGTCAGACTACTAAAAAGCCTATTCTTAAGCTTACCAACAAAGATTACAGCGAGCACGGATTAGGCGAGTTGCTTGGTCTTTTTGGTTCGGCTTATAATGTAAATATAAAGATATTCAACGATCTGCAGCATACTATTACAGGATGGCCTGGTGGTAAGCCCAATGCAGACGACAGTTTCCGTCCGGAAAGAGCCAATCCATATCCTAAGAAAGTGATTGTATTCAGTCCGCACCCCGATGATGATGTGATCTCGATGGGAGGAACACTTCGTCGTCTTTGTGTTCAAAATCACGATGTGCATGTGGCTTATCAGACTTCAGGAAATATAGCCGTAGGCGACGAAGATGTAATCCGTTATGTATCTTACCTGCATAATGTGTGCGAAAAGTACGCTCCAAAAGATAATTCATTGCTGAAAAAGGCGGATGAAATTAAAAACTACCTGCTTCATGAAAAGAATGAAGGAGAGAAGGAAACTCCGGACGTACTCTTTATGAAAGGAACTATTCGCAGGGAAGAAGCCAGAACGGCATGTCGTTATACCGGCGTGAAAGATGAGAATGTTCACTTCCTTGATTTACCTTTCTATGAAACAGGCTTGGTAAAGAAAAACGACTTGGGAGAAGCCGATAAAGATATCGTGAAAGCTTTGATTGAATCAATCAAACCGGATCAGATGTTTGTGGCTGGCGACCTTGCCGACCCACATGGAACTCACAAAGTATGTTTGGATGCCATTCTGGCTGCTATCGATGAGATTAAGGACGAAGAGTGGATGAAAAATTGCCGCGTTTGGATGTACCGTGGAGCTTGGGCAGAGTGGGAAATGGACCATGTTGAAATGGCAGTTCCTATCAGTCCGGAAGAATTACGTTTCAAACGTAACTCTATCCTGAAGCACCAGTCTCAAATGGAAAGCGCTCCTTTCCTTGGTAACGACGAACGTTTGTTCTGGCAACGTGCCGAAGATCGTAACCGTGCAACCGCCGAATTGTACAATCAGTTGGGTCTTGCCTCTTACGAAGCGATCGAAGCTTTTGTTCAGTACATACCATTACGATAACAAACCGACTAATTTGCCCTGTTGGGCAAGTAACTATACATGTAAAGCTCCGCCCTTAATCATAAAAGGGTGGAGCTTTTTCTCTTTTATAAAGATAGTATTGCTTTTCCCGTTAATTGATTTATCTTTGTTGTTGTCTCTTTGTTTACCTTAAAAGATCTCCGATTTATGAACGACATTAAATTGCAACGAATAGAGGCTCTGGATGTTTTCAGGGCAATCACCATGTTTCTGATGCTTTTTGTGAATGATATTTCCGGGTTAGATGAAATTCCTTACTGGTTGCTGCATGCAAAACCGGACGAAGATATGCTTGGATTTTCGGATACAATCTTTCCCGGATTCCTTTTTGCCATGGGTATGGCAATACCATTTGCTATCGAGAACCGGTTTCGTAAGGGCGATTCTTTCTTTCAGGTAATAGAACATATCTTTTGGCGAACAGTAGCCCTGCTGGTTATGGGGCTCTATACTGTAAACCGCGATACCATGGACCCGGAAGCAACCGGTATCCTGCAACCCTGGTTTTCCATTTGCATGGTTTTTGCTTTTTTCCTTATCTGGGGTGTCTATCCAAAGGCAAGCGATAGCAAGAAATATATTTTTCAGGGAATGAAACTGATAGGGATTGCCTTATTGTTATTCTTATTCTATCGTTACAAAGGAACAGATGGCGCGGCATTCTCTCCTCAATGGTGGGGCATTTTGGGACTTATCGGGTGGACTTACCTGCTCTGTGCAGCAGTTTATCTGTTTGTTAGAACAAATTTTGCATTAAACCTAACGGTGTTTGGCCTTATATTAGCTTGTTCCATTCTTTCGGAATCAGGTCTTTTTCAGCACTTTTTCCTCGCGCAGTGGCTACCAAGCGAAGCCACACTGTATGCCTTCGGAATGGCTGGTGTATGCGCATCCCTCCTGATGCAGCGATTTGCCAATCCTCAGCACCCCAACCGGTTTATTGTTCTATTCCTTCAAATAGGCATCGGTATGCTGATTGCTGGCGTTGTTTCCAATAATTTCTGGATAATTTCCAAGCAACAGGCTACGCCTACCTGGTTTTTTTATTGTTGCTCTCTGTTCTTTCCTCTGTTTGCCATGGTATATATGCTAACCGATGTACTGGGAAAGACCCATTGGTTTGCCTGGATTAAACCTGCCGGAACGGTAACACTCACTTGTTATATTATCCCCTATGTTTGGTACAGTGTACAGTCTTTGTTGCAGTTTTCGTATCCCGACGTGCTTTCGACAGGTATCACCGGGTTGCTGAGGTCGCTTGTTTACTCGTTTGCCATTTTGGCCGTGGCATGGGGGTTAATGAAGATTAAGGTACGGTTAAAGGTGTAATGTTCAAAAAAATACTATATTTGATTTTTAATCATATTTATTGAATCTCTATGAAAAGCATAAACAGGCGCACGGCGCTTAAAACAGTATTAGCCGGAGGAGCAGCTATGGCGATTTCCGGAGTAACTTCGCAGGTACAGGCCGCAAAGAAACCAGTCCAGGCTCCTTTAAAAGGAAATATCCGTCACTCGGTTAGTAAATGGTGTTTCGGAGACTACGAATTGGATGAGTTCTGTAAAATATGCAAACGTATTGGTATTGGATCTGTTGAGTTGCTGGATCCCAAAGAATGGCCAATTGTTCAGCAAAACGGGCTCACTGTTGCTATGGCGCAGGGTGCCGGACTTGGCATCGACCGGGCCTTTAACGATCCGTCGCTTCATGATGAGCTGGTAAAGAGTTACGAAGAAATAATTCCACAGGTGGCTGCAGCCGGACTAACGAACCTGATTTGTTTTGCCGGAAAGCGTAATGGTGTTACCGATCTGCAGGGTTGGGAGAACTGCGAAAAAGGATTGAAACGAATTGTTCCCATTGCCGAAAAGCATAATGTTGTGCTTACTATGGAGCTTCTTAATAGTGTGGGACATAAAGATTACCTTTGCGACCATACCGTATGGGGGGTAGAATTGTGCCGCCGCATTGGTTCGCCAAACTTTAAGTTACTGTATGATATTTATCACATGCAGATAATGGAAGGCAATATTATCGATAGCATTACGAAGTATCACTCGTTCTTTTCCCATATTCATACGGGAGGAAACCCCGGACGAAATGAGATAGACGAAACGCAGGAACTGTATTATCCGGCCATTATGCAGGCAATTGTTAAGACCGGCTACAAGGGATTTGTCGGTCAGGAGTTTGTTCCTAAACAAGCCGATCCTATCGCTTCGCTCGAAAAATGTATCCGCATTTGCGACGTATAAAAACATTCAAAGGCACTTCCCGGTTAATGCCGGGAGGTGTTATTTGCATCCTTTAGTTTGTTACTTTCCCATTAAAACCGTTCCTTTGTGTAGGTTTTTAATACATAGGTATCGTGCTCAAATTTATAAAGGACTGGATGCTGCCGTTAGCCATGCTTACGGGAGCTCTTGCTTACCAGGTTGTAGGTCATCTTACTTTCCTTACACCGTATCTTATTTTTACGATGTTGCTGGTTACGTTCAGTAAACTTTCGCCTCATGATATGCGGCTGCATCCGCTGCACAAGTGGTTGTTACTAATTCAGTTGGTTGGATGTATAGTGGTGTACGGAGTGGTTTATCTCTATGATCCGGTGGTGGCTGAGGGTGCGCTTATATGTGTACTTGCCCCAACAGCTACTTCGGCTGCCGTAATTACCGGAATGCTGGGAGGAAGTGTTGCCTTTCTTACCAATTATGTGCTGCTTTGTAATATTGGTGTTGCGCTGGCGGCTCCCCTATTGTTTTCTTTTCTGGGTACTAACAGTGACATGCCTTTTCTGGATTCTTTTCTATTTATTTGCCGGCAGGTAGGTCCTTTGTTGTTGCTGCCTTTATTGGTAGCCTGGTCATTACGCGCTTTTCTGCCTAAAGTGCATGCCAAAATGATTAGTATTCATAAACTTTCTTTCTATCTTTGGGCTGTGGCGTTGACTATTGTGACGGGAAGTACGGTTAAGTTTCTTGTCGAACAGGAAGATCCTGATTATTCGACCGAAATTGGTCTTGCTGTCGTGTCGCTGATAATCTGTGTAGGTCAGTTTTTACTGGGAAGAAGATTAGGAAAACCCTTCGGAGATCCGGTTTCGTCCGGACAGGGACTGGGGCAAAAAAATACCATTCTTGCCATCTGGATGGCTCAGGTTTACCTCAATCCTATTTCTTCGGTTGCTCCGGCTGCCTATGTTTTGTGGCAGAACACAATCAATTCCTATCAGCTTTGGCTAAAAGGACGCCGCGAAAGCAAGGAGAAATTGATTCAAAAGTAGTTACTTTTTTTGTTGCTGATAGTGAGGCTTTTATAAAAGCATGTACATGTAAACGGAAAACCATGTACATGTAAATCGAAAAGGATGTACATGTAAATTAGAAACCATGTACATCCTTTTAAAAATTGATCGCTATCTTTGGATTAGTTTGTAGTAGGAAATCGGATAAATACAATATATAATATGAGACTAAGTAAGGAATGGTTTACGGCTCTTTCGGAGAATGAAGAGGGTCAGCTGGTAATAGTATGCGGACGAGAAGAACTTACGGAGTTTGTAAAGTCGGGGAAATTTAAAGAACGGGCCGAGATTTCATGGAAATACCAGGGCGACGAAAAGGGTATGCCTTTAGACGAACTGGCAGAAAAAATGGAAAGCGTGCAGGATGCGCTTACCGCAGCCATGGAAAAAGATAAACTGGCTATTCTTACGGGTGTTTATACGGGTGGAGGCGAGAAGACGTGGATTTTTTATACCCGTACGGTGCGTGTTTTTGGAGAACGGCTTAACGAGGCTCTGGCATCGTTCGAAACGTTGCCTATCGAGATTTACACGGAGGTGGATCCCGATTGGGATGAATACCTTGATATGTATGAAATGAAGCAGTGGGCTGTGGATTGAGTTGTTATTTTTATAAATAGCTTATCAAAATATATTTTATCATGAAAAGAATACTTTTTACTTGCATTGCGCTAGCGGCAATGTCGGTTAGCTTGCATGCGCAGCCGGCTATAGTACCTCAGCCGCAGGTTCAGCCTTATTCGCCTACCGAGGCTAATTTGCAAACCCGCGAATGGTTCCAAAATGCAAAGTTTGGTATGTTTGTTCATTGGGGTCTTTATAGCTTGCTGGGCAACGGCGAATGGGTTATGAACAACCAGAACATCAAGGTAAAGAATTATACATTGCTTGAGAAAAGCTTTAATCCGGTCGACTTTGATGCTGCTAAATGGGTGGCCGATGCAAAAAGAGCCGGAATGAAGTATATTACATTCGTAACCCGTCACCACGACGGATTCAGTATGTGGGATACCAAGTGCTCGGAATTCAACATCATGAATACCCATTATAATAAGGATATACTTAAAATGGTTGCCGCTGAGTGTCAGAAACAGGATATGAAACTTTTCTTTTATTATTCTCTTCTTGACTGGCGCCGCGACGATTATTCGTGGTGGACTGGTCGTACAGGCAAGGGAACGGGGCGTACCGAAAAGGGAGAGTGGACCGAATATATCCGGTTTATGAAGAATCAGCTAACCGAATTGCTTACCAATTACGGACCTGTTTCAGGGATATGGTTTGATGGTTACTGGGATCAGATGCCGGAAGAGAGCGCTACCCGTAAGGATACAGATGTGTATGTTGACTGGCACATGCGTGAGATTTATGATCATATCCATGCCCTTCAGCCGGGATGCCTTATCGGTAACAACCATCATATGACACCGCTTGCTGGCGAAGATTTCCAGATGTTTGAACAAGATGTACCCGGAGAGAATACCAGCGGACTAAGTTTCCAGTCTATTTCTCACTTACCGTTGGAGACTTGTGCTACAATAAACAATACCTGGGGATATTCTATTACAGATACCTCGTTCAAATCGAAAGCGGACGTTGTTGGATTGCTGGTTAAATCGGCTGGTAACGGAGGAAACCTGTTGCTTAATATCGGTCCGCTGCCAAACGGTGAGATTCAGCCCGAGTTTGTAAATGTGTTCAACGAAATGGGCGACTGGATCAAGGTTTATGGCGAAAGCATTTACAATACAGAAGGAGGATATATTCGTCCGCAGTCATGGGGCTGTCTTACTACAAAACCAGGAAAGGTGTTTGTTCACATTTTAAAAGGAGAAAAACCTGAAATTGTGCTCGAAAACTTTCCTTACAAGAAAGTAACCAAAGCCTATATGATGAATGATAATACGCCGGTAAAGGTTACCTTTAAAAAGAAAGTGTTAACAATCCCGACTGTTGCACCAACAGCAACGGAACCTGACCAGGTTATTGTGCTGGAAGTGAAATAACGAAGTTTAGTAATAGAAAACGGACCTTGTCTCATGTATATGAAACAAGGTCCGTTTATTTTGAAGGCTTACTTACTTAATAAGTAGCTTTTAAATCCGGCAAAGTCCTTATCTAGCTGGATACTTTGCTTGGTCCCTTTCATAAACTCCTGTAATTTGGCAGGAATTTCGATGGAAGAGCCCAGAATTTCTTCTACAGTATCTTTGAATTTGGCCGGATGCGCTGTTTCAAGGAATACCCCTGTTTCCCCATCCTTTAGCTGTTCTTTCAATGCACGGTAACCACAAGAACCATGCGGATCCAACAGATAGCCGGTTTCATCGAACGTATTTTTAAGCGTTTCCGCAATCTGTTGGTCTGTGAACATGCAACCGCTTATATCATTGCAGATAGCATCATGCGATCCTCCGTACAAGTCAAGCACGCGGGCAAAGTTGCTCGGATCGCCTACGTCCATTGCATTGGCAATGGTAGCTACCGAAGGACGAGGAGAGTAAACTCCTGTCAGCAGGTATTGAAGGAAGATGTCGTTGCGGTTGTTGGCGGCGATAAACCGGGTTACCGGTAATCCCATCCGTTTACCGAACAATCCGGCCGTAATGTTTCCAAAGTTTCCGCTTGGAACACAGAATACCAGGTTATCCACCTTCCCTAACTTAGCCAGCTGGGCGTAAGCGTAGAAATAATAAAAGGCCTGAGGAAGGAAACGCGCCACATTAATTGAGTTGGCCGAGGTAAGCTGCATGTGAGCATTAAGTTCGGCATCCATAAAGGCCGACTTTACCAAAGCCTGACAATCGTCGAAGGTTCCTTCAACCTCGAGAGCGGTAATATTTTGTCCCAGAGTCGTAAACTGGCACTCCTGGATAGGACTAACCTTTCCCTTGGGATATAACACATACACATGGATGCCCGGAACCCCTAAAAAGCCGTTTGCTACGGCACTTCCCGTATCACCGGATGTGGCTACAAGAACATTAACCTCTTTCTTTCCTTGTTTACGGATAAAGTGACCTAAAAGACGGGCCATGAACCTACCACCTACGTCCTTAAAGGCAAGCGTTGGTCCGTGGTATAGTTCCAGACTATAGATAGAATCACTTACATGTACCACCGGGGCATCGAAAGGAAGCGTATCGTAAACAATCTGTTTGAGTGTGTCGGCATCAATATCTTCGCCAAAGAAAGCATCGGCAACCACATAGGAGATTTCCTGAAAAGACATCTCTTTCATCTTTTCAAAAAATGTGTCGGGCAGTACCTTGATGCGTTCGGGCATATATAATCCTTTATCGCCGGCAAGACCTTTAACCACTGCTTCCTCGAGGGTAGCAACAGGGGCCTGTTTATTCGTGCTGTAATACTTCATGTCGTTAATCTTTAAGAAATTCTAGCATAAACTCATTTTCTTTCAATTCACCGTAGCTACCTTCCCTGGCAGCGAATTCATCGTAACGCTGCACAGAATCCGGAGTTTGCCCTGGTTTGTAAATGATAAAAGGAATAGGCTCGCTTGTATGAGTCCTGATTGCACAGGGGGTAGGGTGGTCTGGCAAGATAGCGATAGCCACCGGTTCGTCCCACGTTTGCAAGGCTTCGTAAATAATCTTTACGGCTCTTTTATCCAGATTCTCAATGGTTTTTATCTTTAAATCCACGTCGCCTTCGTGACCAGCTTCGTCGCTTGCTTCAATGTGCAGGTATACAAAGTCGTTGGTCTTCAAGGCTTCAAGGGCAGCCTGGGCTTTTCCTTCGTAATTTGTATCGTACAAACCCGTTGCACCTTCCACAGTAAGTACTTCAAGCCCTGCATATACACCGATACCACGAATTAAGTCGACAGCCGAAATCACGGCTCCTTTCTTAAAGCCGTACATTTGCTGCATCGTTTCCATAGCAGGACGATAGCCCGGCGACCAGGGCCAGATGCTGTTTGCCGGATCTTTCCCGATAGCAATGCGATGCTTATTAACAGGATGATTCGGCAGAATTTCCTGCGATTTCAATATAAGATTATTCAGCAACTCAGCTGTATCGTTTGCTTCCGCAACTTCCGGTTTGATAAGCAACGGGCGGAACGGACGCAAAGGAACGTCGTGAGGAGGCGTGCAATCTAACCGTTTATCGCCACCTTTTATCACCAACAAGTGGCGGTAAGATACGCCGGTATAAAAAATAATACGTTCGTTTCCAAGCTCCTTGTTCAGAAACTTAATCAACTCATCGGCTTCCTCCGTCGAGATATGACCCGAAGAGTGGTTCTTAAGTATATCGCCTTCCACACAAATCAGGTTGCAACGCATGGCAAGATCTCCCGGTTGTAGTTCAACTCCGATGCTGGCGGCCTCAAGTACACCGCGTCCTTCGTAAACTTTCGGCATATTGTATCCTAAAACGGCCATATTGGCGACTTCACTTCCCGGATGAAATCCTTCGGGAACAGTTTGTAACCGCCCGTTTCTTCCCAGTGAAGCCAATTTATCCATATAAGGCGTATCGGCAGCCTGCATGGGAGTAAGTCCTCCCAATGCTTCGATAGGCTCATCGGCCATACCGTCGCCTAAAATAACTATGTGTTTCATAATGTAATCCTCCCAAACTAATTAACTAACGTATATTCGCAATAGAAATGATGTCCGCAAAAACGCCTGCCGCCGTTACATCGGCACCGGCTCCATATCCTTTGATAATCATCGGATATTCGTGATAGCGTTCGGTCGAAATCATTATTATATTATTGCTACCCTCCAGTTCGTAAAAAGGATGGTGACTATCCACTTCCTGTAGTCCTACGCGGCATTTGCCTTTTTCCATGGAAGCTACAAAACGGAAATGTTTTTTCTCTTCTTCAAGATGCTTTCTTTTCTCTTCGAACTCTGCATCAAGTTCTGTGATGGATTTCCAGAAATCATCAAGTGAGCCGCTAAAGAATTTTTCGGGGATAAAGAGATCTTTAACCACATCGGCTTGTTCTACCTTGTAACCTGCTTCGCGAGCCAAAATAACAAGCTTACGGATAACATCTTTTCCACTAAGGTCCACCCGGGGATCCGGCTCAGAATAGCCAGCTTGTTTAGCCATCCGGATCGCTTTGCTAAGAGGAACATCCTCACTGAGCGTATTAAAGATAAAGTTGAGCGTGCCCGATAAAACAGCTTCCAGCTTTAAAATATGGTCGCCGCTGTTGATCAGGTCGTTCATTGTATTGATAATGGGAAGTCCGGCTCCCACATTGGTTTCAAATAAGAACTTAACACCTTTGTGACGCGAAATTTCTTTTAACTTAAAGTAATTGTCGTACGATGATGAAGCCGCAAGTTTGTTGGCAGCTACAACAGAGATGTTGTTGTTAAGCAAGGTTTCATACAATCCGGCCACATCCGGGCTGGCAGTACAATCAACAAATACGGAGTTGAATATATTCATCTGCAGAATTTCTTCGCACAGTTTGGCCGGAGTGTTATCCTGTCCTTTGCTTTTTAAATCTTCCTGCCAGTTTGTAAGATCAATCCCTTCTCTGCAAAACAAAGCCTTTCTTGTATTGGCGATTCCCACCACGTTTAGCTTAAGTCCGTTTTGTTCCATCAGGTTTATCTTCTGGTTCTTTATCTGTTCGATCAGACTACCACCTACAATTCCGACACCGGTTATAAAAAGGTTAAGTACCTTGTATTCGGAAAGGAAGAATGAATCGTGTATGGAGTTTAAAGCTTTTCTTAAGTACTTAGCCTTGATAACAAACGAAATGTTAGTCTCCGATGCACCCTGTGCGCAAGCGATTACGCTGATGCCGCTTCGGCCAAGTGTACCGAAAAGACGACCTGCTATTCCAGGCGTGCGTTTCATGTTCTCGCCTACAATAGCCACAGTTGCCAAATCGGTCTCTGCCTCTATGTCGTTTATTTCACCTTGTGCACGTTCAAGAGCAAATTCTTCGTTAAGCACTTTAACAGCTACTTCCGCATCCGCATTACGTACGGCAAAAGAGGTATTGTTTTCCGAGCTGGCCTGCGATACCATAAATACACTAATCCCGCTTTTGGCAAGCGTTTTAAAAATACGGTAGTTTACGCCAATTACACCTACCATACCTAATCCCTGCACGGTAATCAGGCAAGTGTCGTTGATAGACGAAATACCTTTAATGGATTTCTGCTTTTCGTTGACAGGCTTTTCTTTGGAAATAAATGTACCCGGAGCCTCAGGATTGAATGTATTGAGAATCCGGATAGGAATATTTTTATGATAAACGGGATAAATTGTAGGAGGATAAATCACCTTAGCCCCGAAATTACAAAGTTCCATGGCTTCGATGAATGTAAGCTGATCGATTACGTACGCAGAACTAATCACTCTTGGATCTGCAGTCATGAACCCATCCACATCTGTCCAGATTTCAAGAATGGAAGCATCAAGTGCTGTTGCAAGTATAGAAGCAGTGTAATCCGAACCTCCTCTGCCCAAATTGGTAATTTCTCCGTTTTCCTTGCTGGTCGAAATAAATCCGGGAACAAGCGAGACTTTAGGTAAAGTGGCAAACGTTTCTTTAATAAGAGCATTTGTGAGGTCGAAGTCTACAATGTGTTTGTTAAACTGCTTGATCGTTTTGATAAACTTGCGTGAATCAAATAATACGGCATCATTGATTACATTTGAAACGATGAGTGAAGAGAGGCGTTCGCCGTAACTAACAATTGTATCTGAAGTTTTGGCAGACAAATCGTTGATAAGATAAACACCACGAAAAATATTCCCAAGTTCGTCAAGCAAAGACATGGTAAGCTTTTGTACTTCCTTGCGCTTTGTTACGTCTGGTATTACACCCTCGATCACATCCAGGTGACGGGTAATAATTTCTGAAAATTCTTTTTCGTAAGAAATATCGCCTTTCGACGCCATAGCTGAGGTGGCTAGTAATTTGTCTGTAATTCCGCCTAAAGCAGAAACAACAACAATAACGGGCTCATCAATGGCCTCTACTATCTTCTTCACACTCAAAATGCTATTCACGGAACCTACGGATGTTCCGCCGAATTTTAATACTTTCATCGGTATGACGTATTTTAATTTATACTGATTGATTAAACGGACCGGGTATGCCGGCAAAGAGAGATGCAATAAAGGAATTGCAACACTGCAGAACGTGGTTACTGCATATGCTTATATGTAGATTCTTCCCCCCTAAGGGGTCATTGTCAATGCCCAGGTATGGTATGCAAAACTTGCAATCATTAGTATCTGTTCGCTTGAATTCGTTGTTATTAATTCGGCAATATTAGTGATAATTTTTCAATTGAAAGCAGATTTGGGCAAATATCTTGATGTTTTGTTTGTAAAGAGGCCTTTTTGCTTACTTTTTCTTGTTTTTTTCCTCTTTGGCTTTTTCTATATCTTCCCGGCTTTTACTTTGGGTAACCATGTATACACCCCCAAAAACTAACGCAGCGGCTATTAACTTGACGATAGAAAAGGTGTCTTGCCCTATAATAATGGCAATAGTGGAAGCTCCCATGGGTTGGATATAGTTATACATACTCATCGTAGTAGGACGAATACGCTTTAACGACATCGGAATAAGCAGGTAAGGAATAAAGGTTGCTCCGATAAGTACATATAGAATAGAAGCAATATTCTGAAAGCTGATTGTTCCATGAAATGCGGGAGTCTCAAGCAGATTCTGGTAAGTAAACGGAGAAATTACAATGGCGGCGAAAAGAAACATCCACTTCATCATTGTAACTGATGAATATCGTTGGGTTATTGGTTTTGCAATAACCAGATAGATGGAATAGGAGAAGGAACTCGTGATGCACAAAAGATTACCAAACATATTGCTTTGTCCGGTTGCAACCTGTATGGATGAAAGGATCAGGGCTATAGCTCCTGTTGCCCCCAGCATCACACCAAATGCTTTTAACCGGGTGATTGGCTCATTTAAAACGATGGCAGCAAGTACCATAACAAAAATTGGAGAGGCAGTTGAGATTATGGAGGCATCGATGGGAGAGGTCTGGCTTAATCCGAATAAGAAGAGTCCCTGATTGAGGGCTATCCCGGTCATCGAACATAAAAAAAGTAATCCAAGATCTTTTCGTGTAACATGCTCCCTGGTTGTAAAGAGAGAGGTAATCCAGAACATAACACTGGCAAACAACATGCGTAACAGTGTTAATCCTTCTGGCGAAATCTGGTCGGGCAGCAATGACTTGGAGATGGTGATATTGATTGCAAACAATATATTAACAATAAGTATCAACACATGTCCTGTGTACTTTTCCTTTGTCATCATAGCCTGTAAACTTAGCTTTTATGCAAATGTAATTATTCTCGTCCGATTATAAAACAAAAAACCATGCATTGGTGTATGCATGGTTTTTTAAGGAAGTGGGCAGTGATGGATTCGAACCACCGAAGACGAAGTCAGCTGAGTTACAGTCAGCCCCATTTGGCCACTCTGGTAACTGCCCAGCAAGAAAAATATCTATTTTTTGAGCCTCTTGTCGGATTCGAACCAACGACCCCGAGATTACAAATCACGTGCTCTGGCCAACTGAGCTAAAGAGGCATTGCTTTTTCTTAGCGGGTGCAAAGGTATGATAATATTTTAACAATCCAAATATTCCTGCATTTTTGTTGTTAGCATAGGTTTTCTGCCCTAAATGACTTATTTTTGTATGCATGTTCTCCTTTGTAAATTGTAATTTACTGATTATAAGAGGAAACGCAAAATGGTATATTTTGTGAATGCAGCGAACTTAATCTCTCCGGATAAGGTTTTATATGCAGAAAATAAATTTTATTTCTATGAAACTACTATATATTTATCACAGTTGCTATGCGATAGAAGGAGACGGCTACACCATTTTGATCGATTTTTATAAAGATCAGACTGAGGCAAATGGTAAATTTATTGTACGCGATCGTATTCTAAACAGGCCAGGAGCATTGTATGTTCTTTCAACGCATGGGCATGCAGACCACTTCAATCCGGAGATTCTGACCTGGAGGGACAATAGGCCGGATATTCATTATATCTTTTCGAAGGATATTCTGAATGACGGAAAGGCTTCTCCTGCAGCTGCGGTCTTTCTTGATAAAGGCGAAGCCTATCAGGACGATCTGCTGAAGATTCAGGCATTTGGGTCGACAGATCTTGGTGTCTCTTTCTATATGGAAGTCGACGGAAAGCGCCTTTTCCATGCGGGAGACCTGAATAACTGGCATTGGAATGAGGAATCAACACCTCAGGAGTCTGCCGAGTATGAAGATTTCTTTTTGAATGAGCTGTCATTCTTTGCTAAGCATGTTTCAACGCTGGATCTTGCCATGTTTCCGGTAGATCCTCGTTTAGGCAAGGATTTTATGAGGGGAGCAGAGCAGTTTATAGATTATATAAAAGTTAAGCTATTTGCCCCCATGCATTTTGGTTTAAAATACCAAGAGGCTAATGCCTTTGCAGCCTATGCACATTCAAAAGGTGTCAGGTTTACGGCATGGACTAAACCTGGAGAAAGTATAGAATTTTAATATAAATATTGAACTATGGAAATTAAAAGCAGATTTGATCATTTTAACTTTAATGTACTCGATCTTGACAAAAGCATCGGGTTTTATAAGAAAGCACTTGGTCTTACTGAGAAGAAACGTAAGGTAGCTGCGGATGGCTCTTTTATTCTGGTCTATCTGGGAGATGAAGCTACAGACTTTTTGCTGGAACTTACCTGGCTGAGAGATAAAAAAGAAGCCTATGCGCTGGGTGATAACGAAAGTCATCTTTGCATGCGGGTTGAAGGAGATTACGATGAGGTACGTAAATATCATAAAGAGATGGGATGTGTTTGCTATGAGAATACTTCCATGGGGCTTTATTTTATCAACGATCCCGATGATTATTGGATTGAAATTCTTCCTGTCGTAAAAAAGTAGAATAATATAGTAATTGGTTGTCCCTGCTAATAAACGTGTAGGGACAATTCATTTTTAAATAGTTAGAACGTATGAGTCAGACTCGGATTCTTGAAATTTGCGCAAATTCGGCAACCAGTTGTATAGAAGCGGAGGCAGGCGGGGCTGCCAGAGTGGAATTGTGTGCCGGTATCCCGGAGGGTGGAACAACTCCCGGTTATGGCGAAATAAAAACAGCCATGGATTTGACTTCCCGAATAGATATTAATGTGATTATCAGACCGAGAGGTGGTGATTTCCTCTATACGACGGCCGAAGTGCAATCCATGTTGTATGACATTGAGATGGCAAAACAGTTGGGAGTACACGGTGTGGTGTTTGGCTGTCTGACAAAAGAGGGGGATGTGGATGTGCCGTTGCTCAACAAGTTGATGGAAGCCGCCAGGCCTTTGTCGGTTACCTTTCACCGGGCTTTCGATGTTTGCCGAGATCCATTTGAAGCATTAGAACAAATTATCGAAGCAGGGTGCGACAGGATTCTGACATCCGGTCAGCAACGCGATGCCGTTCTCGGAATCCCTTTGCTAACAGAATTGATAAAAAAGGCCGGCAACAGGATTATAATCATGCCGGGATGTGGTGTGAGAGAGAATAATATAGCTCAGATAGAACAGGCTACCGGAGCAAAAGAGTTTCACACATCTGCGAGAAGTACTGTCTATAGTCAAATGATATATCGCAATGAGAACGTACCGATGGGTAGCGCTGCTTTAGGATCGGAATTTGAAATACAACAAACCGATAGCAAGAAAGTAGCTGCCTGTTTGCTATAAAATTAATTTTTAGTATATTGTGCCGTTCTTTAGACCATATACCATGAAGTATTCTCTTATTATTGTTAGCCTTTTTTTTAGCTGGACAACTTATGCTCAGCAAGATACTGTTGTGCCTTTCGACAAAGCGTATAAACGGATATATAATGCAACGAAAGTGGCAGGTGAAAAACCTGTAATAGACGGATTGCTTTCCGATCCCCTTTGGCAGGAGCAGGGAGCCTGGACCGAGCGCTTCGTGCAGGTGTCGCCTTTTGAGAGGGTACCCTCTCTTTCGCCAACCGTTGCCAAGTTGTTTTACGACGACAAATATATCTATGTCGGTATTTATTGTAAAGATGCCTCGCCTGGTGATATAAATCGTTTTATAGGAAACCGCGATGATAACAGTCTGGGCGATTTGGTAAGCATTGCCTTTGATACGTATCATGATTTTCGGGCAGCTCCGGAATTTAATATCAATGCAGGAGGAAATAAAACCGATTTAGTTGTAACAGATAAGCTTAGTGTGAATCTGAGCTGGAATACGGTATGGGAAGGTAAAACAAATGTGAACAAAGCGGATTCAAGTTGGACTGCCGAACTGAAGATTCCTTTTAGTCAGCTTCGCTATAATCAGCTTTCTGATGATGGGATATGGGGCTTACATATTCGCCGGATCATTCGCCGTAATAACGAAGTTCAGAACTGGAGTATGATTCCTTTGAAGAATAACGGCCATGTTTTCTCTTTCGGTGAGGCGCACGGGATGACGGAGTTACCCAAAGCCCGGGGGATAGAATTTCTTCCTTATGTTATGGGGAAATATACCAAAGAGCCTGTTTTACCGGGTAGTCCTTATCAAACAGGAAATAGCTGGAAAGGGAATGTGGGTATGGATGCCAAGTTTGCCTTGTCCGACTTTACGTTGGACATGACAATCAATCCGGATTACGGTCAGGTTGAGCTTGATCC
>JAGPJL010000140.1 GCA_018054455.1 Parabacteroides sp. | reverse complement strand
TTTGCTATATACCCTTCTTCCTTTTTCTAATCCACATGATCACTCCGGTTATTGGTAAAGATGCTCCGGTTAACGAAGCGATGAATACAATAATTTTACCCCAAATTCCGAGAATACGTCCGTCGTGAATATCAAGATTCATTCTTCTAAACTTATCAGCTGCCGAAACTTCTGTATATTTTCCGGCATAAGGACCTGTGCCGTCTAATTGTTTTAGTGAATATTGGTCAAAAAAAAGATTATCTGTGCGATAGTAAGAACCTCTTTCGTGTACAATACTTACTCTTATAACGCCATCGGACTGAGAAGGGAG
The DNA here is from genome assembly GCA_018054455.1 of Parabacteroides sp. Lineage (GTDB taxonomy): Bacteria > Bacteroidota > Bacteroidia > Bacteroidales > Tannerellaceae > Macellibacteroides. The sequence goes on along the minus strand of JAGPJL010000140.1, from coordinate 6,604 downwards.
TGCCAGGTAAATTGTTTTCGCATTTGGCTCGGCTTTCCTTAAATCAGTGTAAAGTTTGTCGATAGGAAAGACTGATGACATATTTGCTTGTAATGTATCCGACTGAGGCATTGAGTAAGGTATCAGGCTCTTTCCTCCAGATGTAATATAATATACAGATTCGCTGAACCAATCTAAATTTCGGATTAATCCGGTGAAAGCCAATACAAGTAATATCAATGCACTGTATCCACCTAAAACATTATGTAAATCGAAGTTTACCCGTGTAAATGAGGCTTTCCATTTAACAGAAAAGAGTCTTTTAACCGTTTTTTTATTCCAATTTTTAGGCCACCAGAGAATTAGTCCTGTAATTAATGTTATGGCGAATAGTAATACACCATAGCCAACAATAGGTCTCCCAATATCTGCCGGAAGCCAAAGTGATTTATGACCTTTAATTATGAATTTAAAGAAGTCGAAATCAGAAGAATTTTTGGAGATTCTTTTATTAATTGTCCCATTATACGGGTTGACATATACAGTTGAAGAGTTGCCGTTTGCATCAAAGTAGTCTACCGAAACAGCATCGTAAGATTCGCCATAGGTTATTGAAGCCGGCTGTTTGTCAGGTTCATTTTCATTAGACAATTTCAGTATCTCCGAAGGTAGTAATTGGAGTTTATTTTCAGAAGTAACAAATCTCCATGGCTGGGTTAAATCTGTTATCTCATCTTTGAATGCATACAGACACCCGGTAATACAAACGATAAAGATTATAATACCGGAAACGAGTCCGAGCCAAAGATGTAATTTTAAACTAACTTTTTTTATTGTTCGGTTCATAGCAAAACGCGATTGTGTATAGATACTGATTGTCGGATCAGCAAACAATTACTGACCCGACAATTATTTATTCTCTAATTGCTTGACAGACCTATTTAAGTCTGAAGAAACCTCCTACAAATGTAGTAAGTATTTCCGCTCCTTTTACAGCAGTTGCATTCGACGGATCTATTTTGTAAATAAATATACCATCATTTGTAGAAACAGGATGATAAACATACCCTTCATCTACCATGGCGGTAAAACTGCGTCCACCATTTCCGTCATGCACAGGAGCACCTGTAACATCAGTGATTGTTTGGTTGTATAGATTGATGATACAAAACTTTAGATTTTTATCTCCCCAACGGTCTGCAAGAGTTTGATTTGCATTTGTGCTTACTTCCGCAAACAATAATCCATTTCCAATATATTTTATATGTGCTGGCTTTAGTCCGCCCGACTTTTCTTCGAAATTAAAGAAGTAGGTGTTATCGAAAGAAGTACTGCCATTTGGAATACGAAGAAATCCCGCATCTTTAGTGCTTTGAGAATAACCATTGGCAATTGCAGAATTAGACATAATATACATATCGCCCGATTCGGTTTTAATTATACCATTGTTTGCATTCCATGATCCGGCAGGACCTGTCCGGGTATCTTTTATTAAAGTCTGAAACTCCAGAGCGGGGTAAGAATATACTGCAACATATGCAGTGTCTGTATACTGAGTTTCGTAGGTGGTTGGATTCATAAGGCAGAATGTAAGATATACCTTGTTTCCATTTATGCGCATGCCTGTAAAGCTTGGCCAATCTATAACAGAAAGATCTGATATGGGCTGACTTACCGTTTTTGTTATGGCAACATTATTAATATCGATTGTATAAAATTTAAGCATATTTCCAGCTGTAGGAGAAGAGGGCATTTCTACACCGAGCATCGTATTGTCGTCAACTTGTTCTAACCCGTTTAGTGTATTATCGAATACAAAATTTCCTTTTTGCTGCAGATTACCACTTACATCAAGTGTAATTGCATTAGCAGCAGTCACCCCCATTCCTCCTATACTAAATATAGTCTGTGCACCAATTTGAAAATCTCTGTATCCTGTCTGCTCGATTCCTGTACCCACCGGCGAGATGGTTCCGGTCATCAGATCGTCTGCTGTTACAACGTAATAACTTGTAGCATTGCTGGAAGTAACGCCCAAACTTAGGGCATACGTTTTATTCCCTGTTTCTACTGGAATTTCGCTTTCATTATCACTGCTGCAGGCAGCCATGAAAAGAAGTCCCCCTATAAGAAGTAAACCAGTTGTTTTATTCATTTTCATACTTGTAGAATTATTTGTTTATTTAACTATTAATTATCGTCCAATGAAATAGCGGAACTTCAAAGAAAAAGCCCTGCCAGGTTTTTGTAATAAGTAATTGTCGTACAGTTTTTCATCGGTCAGATTACTGCACTCCATATTGATATTGTATCGTCCGTTTTGAAGCGTGTAACCGAGAGAAATGGTGTGCGACAGTTGCCCGGGTATGATACTTTTACTGCTTTTAGAACCCAGACTTGGCCACGACAGAAAATACTCTTCCACGTAGTTGACCATATAGTCTATTGTAAAGTCAGTTTCACGAATGAAAATATTGCGGAATTTGACTCCTAAGTCGGCATTCCCGAATAGATAGGGTATATTGGGTAACCTATCCTTGTAAGTCAGATTTTTTTTCTTTCCTGCACCCACGTAACCAGAAGTAACAACATACTCCATATTATCTGTTATATTTTGAAAAGTAATGTTTGCTCCGGCATGCAAGAATTCTTTCCACTTATACTTTATTCCCCCTTCAATTCCTAATGTGCTTACTTTTCCCAAATTTATATACTGAGTACTGGGGTCTTTAAGTTCCTTTTGAATGTAGTTTTCCGAGTTACGAAGTAGTAAATTTGCATCAACAGCAAACAGATGATCTTTGGAAACAATCTTTTCGTATGATAATCCTGCATTTATATTGTTACTGCTTTCCGGTTTAAGGTCAGAATTACGAATAGTAAAGAGCCCGTCGCCAAACATTTCTGTTCCTTCTGGTAAACGATACGTATGCTCAAAAGAAAGTTTAGCCTGAAGTTTTGGTAAGATAAAATAGGTTGAAGCCAAACCATAACCAGGTTTCGTGTATGTTGTAGTAAATTCGCTTAATCGTTCATTGTCAGTAAACTGATCAACATATTCGTAAGAGTTTCCTTTCATGTGGTATAGTTTGGTAAAAAGGGTCGCATTCCAATTTCCGTATTCCGTTCGCCAACCTAGACCAGATACATGTTTGCTAAGGCTTTGTGGAACCTTATATCCTTTATTATCAGGATCTTCTTTGTCTGATGTTTTCCGGGTTAGGTTTGTAAAAACATAATTTAATGTGACAGAATGTTCTTTGTTTACCTGATAGCTCAGATTTCCGTTTGCCAGCCATTCCCTGTTTTTATTGGTGAGCTGCGAACGAGTAGTTTCTCCGCTTGAAGCTGATTCTTTTGCAATCCATTCACCGAGCCAATTGTAGCGTCTTGCAGTTGTATCGTTATAATGATAAGCAGAACGATTATAAGCTCCGTAAAAATTCAGCGAGAGCCCCTTTGTAAATAGATCTTTCTTCTTGTACTTGATTGAAGGAATAATTGAATTACTGTTAGCTGTTTTCGCCCCGAAAACAGATTCCATTGTTACTCCATTCTGGATATCATTTTTATTTTCAGAAGCAATGATTCCAAGCAACAAATAATCGGCATACTTTTTCCCTGTCACCCCTGTTTCTATACGTATGCCGGCCGACTGATACGCATCATGAAATCGATTAACCCATTGATTTGGTCCTACTTCATTTGTCGCCAGGTTTAGAATAGGAACATGTACACGATAATTATTGTCAGAGTAATTATAATACGTATTTGCCCGTACAGTAAATCCAGACTTTTTGTCGGTAAAAGCTCCGTTAACTGATAATCGGTGTGTGTTAAATGACGAGATTGAATAGGAAGCATCCAGGTAGTTTGCATCTTTACGTGTAACAATATTAACGGCTCCACCAAGTGCATCAGCTCCTAAATTAACAGGGAGGACACCTTTGTATACCTCCACCCGTTCAGCAATATTTGCAGATAAGTTCGTTAAACTAAGAGACGATCCAAAATTATCCATAGGTATGCCGTCTAAGAAAAACTTAACCTGCTTGCCTGCAAAACCATTAAGGGTGAAACTGTAATCAGATCCCATTCCTCCTGATTCACGCATGCGCACACCTGAACTTTGATTGATCATTTTTCCTAAATCTCCGATGCTGTTGTAGGATTGTTTAGCTTCAATCGCTGCTACGGCAAATGGCTGTTCCTGTTGTCTGCGTGTTTCACTTTTACCTATTACAATTGCTTCAGGAAGTTCGTTAAGTTCTGTCATTACGATATCGGATACTTTGATCTCCTGACCTGAAGTTACAGTAATTTTTAATTTAATTGGATTAAAACCAACCCGGGAAGATACAAGTGTACAGGTTCCTTCGGGAACTTCCTGCATTTTATATTGTCCTTGTTCATCAGTGAATGCAACGATGGAGGTACCCTCAATATATACTGTTGCAAAATCTATTGGTTTACGATTTTCATCCAGTACATGGCCGGTAATTATCCCACCAGATTTAATAGCTCCTTGCGCTGGTTGTATAGAAAAGATAGTCAAAATTTCAATTAAAATGAATGCAAATCCTTTGATTTTCATTTTACTCATACGTGTTTGTTATTCTCCTTTATTTTTTTGTACAAATTTAGGGTCTCTCTGTTCGTCTCACAATCACCTTTTTTAGGTATTTAATGTCTCTGTAATACCTCTCTGTGGGGATTAGACGATGATTAAATCGCTTATCGGCACTAAGTCATATTGTCAATAAAAAATTTTACCTTTGCAAAATGAATAAATATAGACAGGAAGATTGGTTGCCTACCACTAAAAAGGAGATAGAGGCACGAGGATGGGACTACATTGATGTTATCTTTTTTTCGGGAGATGCTTATGTAGATCATCCTTCTTTTGGCCCTGCAGTAATCGGACGTACTTTGGAAGCTGAAGGCTTGCGGGTGGCTATTGTTCCCCAACCAAACTGGCGCGATGATCTTCGCGACTTTAAAAAACTGGGAGTTCCCCGTTTGTTCTTTGCTGTTTCTGCCGGTGCAATGGATTCCATGATCAATCATTATACTGCCAACAAACGCTTGCGTAGTGATGATGCTTACACTCCCGACAAAAGAGCCGGTATGCGTCCGGATTATCCCAGTATTGTTTATACTCAGATCCTTAAGAAATTATATCCGGATGTTCCTGTTTTATTAGGAGGAATAGAAGCATCCTTGCGTCGTCTTACTCATTATGATTACTGGCAGGATAAGTTAAAGCCCGGCATACTGATTGAAAGCCGGGCGGATATGCTTATTTATGGTATGGGAGAGAAGCCTCTTCGTAGTTTAGTCGCTGAGTTGAAAAAGGGAACTCCTTTTTCAGAAATAAAAAGTATACCGCAAACAGCTTATCTTAGTACTCCTAAAGATATGGCGCAAATGGCTCTTGAAGATGATATACATCTTTTCTCGCACGAAGAGTGTCTTCAGGATAAATTAAAACAAGCAAAGAATTTCAGACATATTGAGGAAGAATCCAATAAGATGGAGGCATCCCGAATTTTACAGATTGTAGGTGATGAAGTAATCGTTGTGAATCCTCCTTTTCCTCCAATGACGGAAGCCGAGTTGGATGCAAGTTTCGACTATCCTTATACTCGTCTGCCTCATCCAAAATATAAAGGAAAAACTATATCAGCCTTTGATATGATTCAATTTTCGGTGAATATTCACCGTGGATGTTTTGGCGGTTGCGCATTTTGTACAATTTCTGCGCATCAAGGAAAGTTTATCGCGTCCCGAAGCAAGCAATCTATATTGAAAGAGGTAAAGGCTATTACAGAAATGCCCGATTTTAAGGGCTATCTCAGTGATTTAGGAGGACCTTCGGCTAATATGTACAGGATGAAAGGAAAGGACGAAAGTATTTGCAGAAAGTGTAAGAAGCCTTCCTGTATTTCGCCCGTGGTCTGTAAAAACCTGAATGCAGATCATACCCCAATGATTGAACTATATAAAGAGGTAGACAAGATTCCTGGAATAAAGAAGTCATTTATTGGAAGTGGGGTTAGGTATGATTTATTGTTAAATCGTTACGATGATAATAAATTGAATGAATCAGCCAATACATATATGAAAGAGCTTATTGCTCATCATGTATCAGGGCGGTTAAAAGTGGCTCCGGAACATACGTCGGATGCGGTATTGAAACAAATGCGCAAGCCGTCTTTTGCTCAGTTTGGTCAGTTTAAAAGGATATTTGATCGTGTGAATAAAGAGGAGGGACTTAATCAGCAGTTGATTCCTTACTTTATATCCAGTCACCCGGGTTGTACGGAAGCTGATATGGCTGAACTTGCTGTCCTTACAAAGGATCTTCACTTTCATCTGGAACAGGTTCAGGATTTTACTCCGACACCGATGACACTCGCTACCGAAATGTATTATACCGGATTTCACCCATATACGCTTGAAAAAGTATATACAGCCCAAACCAAAGAACAAAAGCTGGCGCAGCGGCAGTTTTTCTTTTGGTATGATAAGACATTTAAAAATCAGATAACAAAAACGTTACAAAGAATAGGCCGAAAGGATTTGATTACAAAGCTTTTTGGAAAATAATAAGACTTGAATTTCT
>JAGPJL010000139.1:2873-7002 GCA_018054455.1 Parabacteroides sp. | reverse complement strand
AATAAATAAACAGAGGGTGGCAATCAAAAGCCACCCTTTGTTTGTTTTATCTTAAGTGATTCTTTTCTGTTAAACTAATAAATATGAAAATTATGAAGTCTAGATCAATTTTTTTGATGTTATTTTTGTTATTCACAGCATTTGTAGCCAAATCGGAAAACAGTGCAGTGGTTACTGATCAGGAAAAGGAACAAATGAAGGAACAGGTAACGGCCCTGATTGATAAGCTGGTTAAAGGATGCGAAGCGGCTAACGCAGACAGTGTAATGTCGGTTATGATGATTTCGCCTGAATTTACGTATGTGGTAAACCGTCAATCCAGCGATTATCAGGAGTTTAAAAAAGGGGTGCAATCATGGTTTGAGATGATAACAAGCCAGAAGGTTACCCTTGATAACGAACGTTTTTCGTATCCGTTCTTTAATTCGGTTTTGTATGTGGCCGACTTATCTTTGGTGATGAATTACAAGAACGGACGTACCGTTATTACAGATAAGGGTGTGTGGACATTGATGTTTAAGAAGACGGGCAATGACTGGAAACTGATTCATGGTTCCGAATTTTATATTTACAAAGACGCTCCTGCCGAAGGTGCAGTAACTCCGGTTCAATAAAGAGCAGGAAAATGTAATATAAAAATGAGCCGGAAAGCTATTACTCTCCGGCTCATTTATTTTTTATACCTAATGGCGAAAAGAATTTACAGCACTTCTATTTCATCAACAAAGATAAAAGCCGGACTGCCGGCACCTCCATGCCAAGAAGGCAAAGAAACCTTCTTGATGGTTACCTGTACATAGTTGGCTTTTACGGAAGCGAAGCTTATTTCGTGAGGATAGATACCATCTTTGTCAGTCGCCTTCATTTCAGGCAGCACCTCTTTGGCAATTTCTCTGAAAGTCTTACCATCGTCAGATACCCTTACTATGATTTCACCGGCATCCATAATCCAGTCGCCTTTTACAACATTGGTGCTGAATTTTATCTTACTGATTTCGGTCGCCCCTTTCAAGTCGATCACCGCATCGATATCTTTGCCCTGAAAACCTAACCAACGTCCGGTTTTGTAGTTGCTATTGCCTTTGATACCGTCGGCCAAAGCAGGAGCACCATTGAACGAATAACCCTTACTCGGTTGTTCTTTCAACGAAATGGGCTTCATGGTTGCCTTGGAGAAATAGATTTTCTCCGAGTACACGCGGCTTTCGCTGTTGGTGCGGATTACTTTTGCCTGGAAGTGAGCATCCTGCTTTATCACTACCGGGTTTTCGTATTTGTTGCTTTTTGCTGTTGGCGTTGTGCCATCTGTTGTGTAATAGATGTCGCCATCGCCAAGAGTAGATAGCGAAATAAGCAGACTGCCGTTTTCAGTGTCGGTTGTTAACCTGGCATTTACATCAAAAAGATGTTTGGCAAAATTATACCCGTTCAGCGTATAATGATCAGTCAGCTTAGCGCATCTGTTCAGGAAAGACTGGTAATCCTTTTTCTCCTTGCTTGTCCATTGTACTTCCGAAAGAGCAGCCAAACGAGGAAGCGTCATATACAAGGCATGAGAGTAGGTGGGAATATACTCTCTCCAAAGATTAGCCTGAGCACCAATGATATATTTCTTTTCCTCTTCTTTCAGAATATCAGGAACAGGTTCGAATGAGTAAACTCTCTCCAAAGATGAGAAACCACCAATGGCAAGCGGCTCAAGATCAGTATCTGTAGATTGGTAATGGTCAAAGTAAACGTGAGAAGAAGGAGTCATTATTACGTCGTGATGTTGTTGAGCAGCCTGAATACCGCCCTCCATTCCACGCCAGCTCATCACTGTCGCATTGGGAGCCAAACCGCCTTCCAGAATCTCGTCCCATCCAATAATGTGACGACCTTTACTTTCCACGAATTTTTCCATGCGTGAAATCACATAGCTCTGAAGATACGCTTCAGCCGAATGATGCTGGTCGGCTTTAATACCCTGGGCATTGATGCGGGCCTGACATTTGGGACACTTCTCCCACACGGTTTTAGGACATTCGTCGCCACCAATATGAATATATTCGGAAGGGAAAATCTCTATTACTTCGGCAAGCACATCTTCCAGAAATTGCATAGCCTGATCGTTGCCGGCACAAATTACATTGTCCGAAACACCCCATTGTGTCCACACTTCGTAAGGACCACCCGTACAACCAAGTTCGGGGTATGACGAAAGAGCGGCCTGCTGATGCCCCGGAAGATCAATCTCCGGAACAATTGTAATGAAACGATCCTGTGCATAGTTAACCAGATCCCTCAATTCGTCCTGTGTGTAATAGCCACTGTAAGGTTTGCCGTCGTACACACCGGAGTTACGACCGATAACCGTCTCTTTCCTTTTCGAGCCAATTTCAGTCAGCTTCGGATATTTCTTAATTTCAATACGCCATCCCTGGTCGTCCGTCAGGTGAAAGTGCAATCTGTTTACGTTGTGCAAAGCCAGCATATCGATGTAGCACTTAACCGAGTCGGCCGGCATAAAATGGCGGCTAACATCCAGCATCATGCCTCGGTAACCAAAGCGGGGAGCATCTGTAATCGTGACACCCGCGAATTCCACATTCTTTTTGCCTTTGGAAGCCGGAATAGATTTGCGTAAAGTCTGCACACCGTAAAATACACCAGCTTCGGTTGCGCCGGCAATACGGATACCTTCCGAAGAGATGGTAAGCACATAACCTTCTTTATTTGCGATAGCCTTGTCTATAACCAGATTGATTCCACTGGCAGATTCGCCGGCACCCACTTTTAATTTGTTTCCTGTGCTTGACTCAATATATCCTGCAAGGAGATTGGCGACATTCTCCAACCGGGTATTTCCTTTCGGATAAGAGATGGCAGCGGAGGCGGTTAGTGTGAATGAGGTTTGGTTATTCGGATTGATTTCCTGCGGAAGAGGAATAACCTGATAATTTCCTTTTACAAGTTGCTTTTCTGAACAAGAAAGCAACATCAAAACGCTAAAAAGAAACAGCATACCTGTTTTCGTTAGTCTGAGCATAATGCTTTTTTTGTGTTTATGTTAGTAATAAGTAGAGACTTAGCCTTGGCCGGGATAAGTAATCATGTACGTAATAATCCCTAATCAGGGGTAAAAATACAAAATTCCAGGCAATCGGACAAGACCAATGCACACGCGCACAAATTAAAAAGTACCATCATCCTTATTTATTTCAATAGTTTTTGTCTTTGTTTGTTTAATTGGTACATTTGCGGCAATCGCAGCCACTGTTAATAAACTTTGAATTACTATGAAAAAACTCACACTCGCATTATTCATGCTTATTGTATTTTGCAATATTTCTTTTGCAATACCGGTACTTCCCTCTACAGACGTTAAGACCTTAGGCTCATTCACTAACTACGCCCATTGGCTTACTTTCGATGGTAAAACACCTGTGGTAGATACATCGGCAAAAGAATTCTATCTATCCGTTCCGGAAGGAAAAATCGGAACGGACGTAACTATGACCGTTAGCTATTCGCTGCTGGATGCCGCCTGTAAATTATATATAGACAACACAGAAATAAGCAGCGGCACTACCTGCAATTTTAGCAATGTGTCAGCAGCCAAAAGCTATCCTGTCGAAATTAGAAACGGAACAACCGTGGTGGCTTCGGGAACCATTCTGTTCAGTTGCCTCCCTTTGATTCAGATTTACTCTTCATCAGCAATCGGTACAGTCTATAATCTAACCCGCATTGCTGTCACCGAACCAGACAAAACCGATACCACCGAAGTGATACTTTCGGATATTAAAACAAGAGGCGCTTATTCGAGTACGTTCCCCAAGAAATCGTATGCCCTGAAATTGAAGGATGTTGATGGAGTAACGTCCATAGACCGGTCCTTTTTAGGTTTTCGAAGCGACAACAATTGGATTCTGGATGCCATGTTTGTAGATCCGGGCCGCATGAGGAACCGTGTATCCACCGACTTATGGAACGATTTTTCCACGCGACCTTACCATGCATCGTCCGAACCCACGATGATAAACGGAACCCGGGGCAGCTTTGTGGAAGTCTTCCTCAACGATTCGTACAACGGACTATATTGCATGACCGAGAAGGTGGACCGTAAGCAGTTGAAACTGAAAAAGCT
>JAGPJL010000139.1:0-2773 GCA_018054455.1 Parabacteroides sp. | reverse complement strand
ACAAAACTGAAAGATCGGTACAAGGAGTTGCGCGGATCCTTTTTTTCCTATTCCAGCCTGATGGAACGTTTCCGGAAGTATAACGATCTTTTCGATAAAAGCGGAGCCGCATCCCGCGAAAGGAAACGATGGAATATGGAAGACAATAGCACGGAAATAAATTACCTTTCAACCTGGATTACCGATCGTTTGAGCTACCTGGATAATCAGTACCTGGGCGGACAATACGTAGGTAATGCTGTTATCGATGTTTCGGCAAGCAAAATTAAGTTCGCCCCCAATCCGGTTCGCGATGTGCTGACTGTTTTCAATCTGACTGCCGGCGAAAAGGTACAGGTGATTTCTCTACAGGGAGATATCCTGATCCAAACTCAGTCCAATGGAGGAAACGTGGTTGTAAATATGAGCGGACTTGCTTCGGGCGTTTATTTAATCAAAGCAGGACAGGAAGTCTCCAAACTTATAAAAAAGTAAGCTAAGCACCATTTTGGTAGCCCCATAGACTATAGGGCTACCCAAATGGTGCTTACAACCGCTACTTACTTACCATACATTATCTATCAATTGCTGTTCAAATACTTTGTAAGGCTTTTCTAACGCGTTATCCTCCAGATGCTTCTGAAGGACTTTTCCAAAGGCCTCTTCGTCGTTCTTGTTAAAAGCACTTATCAAGTCGTTTTTCTTTTTGGGAAGCTTTCTTACTACGCCTTTTCTGTGTGCATGAGTAAATGCATTCATTATAACCTGTTTGTTTCTGCCATTGATGCGTAACAAAAATGAAAGTTCTCTTAAAGCCGCTTGGGGCAACATAAAGTCGGTTAATTTAAACAGGCATTTTAAATCGAATGTTCGACTAAACTGAACTTTATACAAATCACAAGCTTCCTCCTTTTTTGTTGATTTTAGGTGTCTTTCTGCTTGCAGATATACAATCAGGTTATTGGTGATGTTCTTTTTATCCAGCCTTGTAAGCAAAGCATTTATTTTATTGGATTCGGTATAGTGCAATAAAACAGCTTTGATTAGTAAACCGAAATCAGTTTTTGGCAGATCGGCAAGAATAGCCTGAATCTCTTCGTTTCGTTGTTTTGCCACTTTGTAAATGATGTTGTCTGTAACAAGCATCGTAAATACCTTCTCAATGAGTATCCAAACTTCTTCGTCGTTTGTCTTTAGTTTTAGTAAATCAAGGCAGTGATTAAAGAGAATCTGGCCAGCCTTTTCTATGTCGCCATTCCTGAATAACTGATCTGCCTGATCTGTTATAATAAGATCGGAAACAACAGCCTGACAGTTGTTCACGTTCTTCATAAATTCTACCACGTCTTCGTTTACAAACAGGCTTCTCTGCTGTAGGGGAGCTGTAAGGTAAAGGCCTTCCAGACTTCTGGAACGGCTAAGGGCCACGTAAACCTGACCGCTGGCGAACGACATATTTCGCAGGTCTACGCATACTTTATCGAACGTAAGTCCCTGACTTTTATGAACAGTAATAGCCCAAGCCAGACGGAGGGGGAATTGTTCGATGGATCCTTCTACCACAGACTCTATTTCTTGCTCTTCGGGTAGGAAGGTTTGTTTTACTTTCTCTGTTATTGCTTTCTCCAGCTTGTATTCATTTCCGTTTACCATTACCCGAATGGTGGATTCGGTCAGTTCCGAAACCTTTCCGATGGTTCCGTTTACCCATCGGTGCTTAGGGTCGTTTTTGGTAAACATAACCTGCGCACCCTCTTTCAGTATTAATTGTTCTTCAAAATCTTTCGGATTTATCTTCCCTTTAAGTATTGCCTGGTATGTATACCGTTTGCCCGGCAAGTTATCGAGATGAATTTTATTGGTTTCGAAAGCCGTGTTGTTACGAAAGGTGAGCATGATGATACCCTCGTCTATTACTTCCGAAATAGGAACGATTCTTTTTTTCAACCCGTCGAGATGCGATTGAGTTGTTTTGTTTTTTCGTATGGCATCGAGAATGGATAGAAAGCGCGCGTCTTTCTGACGGTAACATTTCTTAAACTCGATTTTGGGAATTGTGAACGTTTGAAAGATGTGAGCCCTGAAGAAAAAAGGTATACCCGGACCGTATATCTTTGCCAGCATCTCCTTGTCGTCGCCAGCAACTACGGGAGGCAGTTGATACAAGTCGCCCATAAATATTATTTGTTTGCCGCCAAAAGGGAGGTGCGATTGTATATTATTCCGCAGACAGGTATTCAGGGCATCCACTAAATCCGCACGAAGCATAGAGGCCTCGTCTATTACGATAACATCGCAAGCCAGAAGTAATTCCAGCTGGGTTTTTGGTAAATCCGTATTGATTCCTCTTGATATTACATCGAATGGAAAGCGGAAGAAGGAGTGGAGCGTTTCTCCCTGAATATTGATTGCCGCAATTCCCGTGGGGGCAAACAGCAAGAACTTTTTACGTGAATGTGCTTGAATATTCCGTATAAAGGTGCTTTTCCCGGTTCCGGCTTTTCCTGTAAGAAAGAAAGAGATGTTTGTTTTTTCAACAAGTTCCCAGGCCGATAATTGTTCTTTATTATCGGGATCGATAAATGAAGGTTTGTTCATCCTTTTATTAATTGGTTTTGATTAAAAAGCATTATTTGATAGTGACATACAGTGTGGTAATCAGTGAATAGATCTGATGGTTTTGGACTGATAGCTTTCTCGTAATAAAACGCTTCTTGAAAATTCTACTATTTAGAATGCGAATATAGTTATTTATTTAACACTCCAACTATAAAAGTACTAATAAATTGCGAAA
>JAGPJL010000138.1:5327-7025 GCA_018054455.1 Parabacteroides sp. | reverse complement strand
ATTTGCTGATTTAAAAAAGTTATCTACCTTTGCAACCGCAAACAGTAATGCGAAAGTAGCTCAGTTGGTAGAGCATAACCTTGCCAAGGTTAGGGTCGCGGGTTCGAGTCCCGTCTTTCGCTCCAGGCCGCCCGGATGGTGGAATGGTAGACACGAAGGACTTAAAATCCTTTGACTATTGCAGTTGTGCGGGTTCAAGTCCCGCTCCGGGTACAAAGCCTGGTAGACGCAGGTTTATCAGGCTTTGCTTTTAAAAAATAGGTTTCGCGAAAGTAGCTCAGTTGGTAGAGCATAACCTTGCCAAGGTTAGGGTCGCGGGTTCGAGTCCCGTCTTTCGCTCACAAAAAGCTCCTTGTTTATCGTAAACAAGGAGCTTTTTGTATATAACAACATCCTATTATTTTGCCGGATACCCTACCGGATTATTCATAAGTAACATTTGCGATTCCTTTAGATTCAAAACCTTTTTCAATCCCGCCTGATCCATGGAGGCTCTCGGAACTGTGCTTAGTCCCACTCCGGCGCAAAACAGATTGATATTCTGAGAAACAATACCTGCATCCATAGCAGCCATCAACTTGGTATGCTCTTTAAGTTCTCCGAACCGGGACAAGTCCGAAACAAGTACCAGACAAGCCGGGGCCTTATTCACAAAATCCTGCCCGCCGGCTACCAGTGGTCTGTAATCTCCTTTAGCCACAGGCTTCAAAACATGAGCTTTTGCGTCATACAAATAGGCACCTTCGGCAAGAATCACGTAAATATCGATATCCTGCTTATTCATGGCAGAAGGAGCCGTACGCATCCCCTTTTCATAGCGATTAAAACCGTTGGCCGCCCATAGCAAATCAGAGAGGTCTTTGGTTGATAGTTTTTTATTGGCAAACACCCGGTCCGAATGTCTGTTGGCAAAAGCTTTCATAATGGTAACACCCCGCTCTTTATCAGGCGCACTTAACTTTATTTCCTGCAGGTTCTGGGCAAAGAGTCCGGAAACAAAGCACAAAGCAACGAAAAGTAACACATAAGGTTTCATACGTAATTGGGTTTAATTGGTTTAAAGACAAATGTAATAAAAAAGATTATAAGATATATGAACTGCGTATAGGATTACTTTTCATAATAATCATCGTTCTATAACTAAAGATAACTATCAAGCGGGTAATCTTAATTTTCTTTAACTGCAGAAACAGATACACATTAGTTAATCGTTGTATATTTGCCGGCTATTAGTTAATTTATTCCAGTATTCACCTTTTTATTTAATCTGATGAAAAAAATTATCTTATTTTCTCTCTTTGCCCTGTTATCAACCCTATTCATGCAGGCGCAATCAGACAAAAGTTCTCCGTTCTCCATCAAAGGTCAGGTGATTGATTCGATCACCAACGAGACCGTTCCTTATGCAACACTATCCATTTCTTTAAGCCAGTCGCCTCAAAAGGCAGAAAAACTACTAGCCTGCGATATTGACGGGAAGTTCGAAGCAGAGATGAAAGTGCCGGGCACCTACATTATCACGATGCAATCTCTCGGAAAAGTAACATCAAAAACAAGTTTTACGCTATCCGAGGAGAAAAAGAAGCTCGACTTGGGTAAGCTTTTTATGATGGAAGACAACAAACGACTTGGCGAAGTAACTGTAACCGCACAAAAACCACTTGTAAAGGTTGAAGTCGACAAAATTACCTACAACCT
>JAGPJL010000138.1:0-5227 GCA_018054455.1 Parabacteroides sp. | reverse complement strand
AAAGATGAATTGCTTACATTCTCATACAAATTCAACAATTCTCCCGGAGGAAGCACAAATAACACAGACATCAACAGTCTGGTAAACTATGCAGATCGTACGGAAAGGACAACTAACGATGCTTCAACAAACGAACATACCGCACAGATGGACTATACACGTCCCCTGAACAAAAACCAATCGGTAGAAATTGGGGCCAAATACATCTTACGTCAAAGCGACAGTGAGACTGAGCGTTTTCTAAATGATACACTCTCCAGAGATGCCAATGCCAGTTTCAAGCATACACAGCATATCTATTCAGGCTACGCGGGATATAATCTGAAATGGAATAAATTCGCTTTCAAAACAGGATTACGTGCAGAAGGAACCAGCCTGAATGTTGAAAGTGACAATGCTTTTGATGCCAGTTATTTCAACGTGGTTCCATCAGCCACGCTGTCGTATCAGCTAAATATGAGTCAGAGTCTCCGTTTGGGTTACAACATGCGCATTCAACGACCGGGTATCTGGTATTTGAATCCCTACGTAAACACAACCGACCCATTGAATATCTCGTATGGTAATACGGATCTGGATGCCGAAAAGAGCAATAACATTACGCTGAATTACAGCATGTTCACTCAGAAAATAAACATAAACGCCAGCGTAAACTACTCATTTGTGAACAATGGCATAGAACAATACACCTTTATCGATCCTGAAAAACCAGGTATTACTCAGAGTACCTACGACAATATAGGTAAAAATCAAAACGTTGGCGCATTCCTTTACGGAAGCTGGAATCCGATCTCTACCTTCAGAATCTATATGAACGGAGGAATCGATTATACGAATATGAAGAGTGATAACTGGGGAAACAACAGCGGATATAATTACAGAGTGTTTACAGGCATACAATATACGTTGCCCAAAGATTTCCGCATCAATCTAAATGGCGGATATTTTGCACCCCGCATTATGCTGCAGGGAAAATCTTCTGCTTTTTATTTTACGGGAATTACGCTTAACAAAGACTTCTTAAAGAAAAAACTTACTGTATCTTTGTCAGCTCAGGATCCATTCTGGAAAACAAAGGAAATGAAGTCGACAACGGAGGATGCTAACTTTTATCGTAAAAGCGTAAACCGTATGTCTGCCCGGAGTTTTAGTCTAAGTGTATCCTGGCGATTCGGCGATTTAAAAAGTGCTATTAAAAAAGTAAAACGCGGTATCTCCAACGATGACCAGAAGTCCGGCGGCGAAGGACAGAGCACGGAAGGAGGCGGTGCTTAACAACGTAAATTTTCATGAGACCACAACGTTTTGGAAACCTTATTCTGATTGGAATGTTTTTTGCAGGAAGTTTTTTGTATTTCGACCTGCATTATCGGTACTGGTATCATTTTATGGAACAATTTGGATTGTTTCTGTATACCAACTCCTATTTTCTTGAATTTTGCAGAGAACCGGGAGGTATGAACGAATACCTTAACGAAGCACTGATGCAGTTTTTTTACCTGCCCCATGTTGCTTCGGTCTGCCTGGCTTCTCTTCTCGGACTTATAACGGTATCCGCCCATCTGTTTTTCAGAAGGTGCGGATACCTTCTTTCTGCTCTCTGGTCTATACTGCCCTGTTTCCTTTTCTGGATTTATCCGCCCGAAACTGTAGCGATCCCGTTATCCATGCTAACAGGAATCCTGGCCGTAGTGGGTTATACCTATTCTCCTCGTAACAACTGGCGGTATGCCTATGCTGCAGGAATCCTGGTTACATGCTATTTACTTGCAACTCCCGCACATTTTCTGGCAGCCATACTCCTCTCATTCTACGAATTTAAGTCCGCATCAAAAAGCAAATACATGGCGGTAACCATCTATATCGGCGGAAGTATGCTACTTCCCCTCATAGCCATGCGTACGCTTTTTGTCGTTCCCATGGAAGAAGCCTTTTTCAGTAAGTACCTGTATCATCCTGAATACCCTCAACCCGGTTCTTTCCGGTTATTCTGGCTGGCGTTTCCCCTTGTTGCAACTCTCTCTGTTCTTTTACAAAAATGGCAACCTAAAGTAGGGCACAAGTTGGTTATTTCCTTTGTAATTCTTACAGGTGGGATTATAGCCGGAATAGTCTATGGAGGAAATGCACTTGAACAAACCTACCGATACGATTACTATGCCCGCAACAGTCAGTGGCAAAAGATAGTCGATCATGCGGAACAACAGGCAGTAAACGATCAGAATGCTCTTATCTATGTGAATCTGGCATTATCTCACACAAATCAGCTTTCCAACAAGCAGTTTGATTTCAGGCAGGCGGGGGTAGACGGACTTATTCCAAAGGATCCTGTAACCAGGGTGGATCTGATAACTGCCAGCGAGGTTGCCTGGCAAATAGGGCACATAAACAGTTCCCAGCGTTATGCCTTTGTTGGTGTTCTTAGTTCAGAACGGAGGGTTCAGCCCCGTCTTATGAAACGTTTGGTAGAAACCTATCTGGTTAACGAAGAATATAAAGCGGCAGAGAAATACATTACCATACTGGAAGCCTCTCTGTTCTATAGAGATTGGGCTAACGAAAAACGGCAATACCTGAACCGTGAGACTGCCGGCAAAACGCCATGGATTGTACAAAAAAGAGCTGTAAATGTAACTACAGATAATCCGTTTGATCCCGCGAAAGCGTTACCCAACGCGCTTGCATACTTACTCGACGATCATCCCGGCAATAAGGCGGCAATAGAATACACCATGGCCTATGTCCTATTATATAAAGACCTCGGAGCTTTCATGCAATACATGCAAACTGCCAAAGGATTTTACAAGACATTACCTGTTCATTATCAGGAAGCTATTTGTCTTTTTTACGCTGCGGTACAACCGGACCCGGAAGCCTTTAAGACGTTTAAAATAGATAAAGCCGTTTACGATCGGTTTATTGGCTTTTGCAATGCAGCAGGAAATAGTCAGGAGTTGCTTAAGAAACAGTTCGGTAACACTTACTATTATTACGCACAATTCGAGAATATGCCAAATCAGGAACAGTTATGAAGAAAGTTGAATCACGTAAAAAAATACTTATCGGATGCGTTGCCGGAGCAGTGTTAGTTACCGGACTACTAATTATTCCATCCCTGCAAAAAGAATATCCCGGGGATGCGGTTGTCGCAAACAGTTTGCCCGGACTATTCCCCGACTATACGGGAATAAGTATTCCGATTAATATGGCTCCGTTAAATTTCAGGATCAATACGCCGTGTGAAAAAAGTTATGTAGAAATAACAAACCAAAAAGGAAATAAGCATATAGAATGTTTCGGTGATGGAAAAGTTCGGATTAATCTTCGTAAATGGCACGCCCTGTTGACCGAATCCGCCGGAGATTCGCTTCGGTTTAAGGTATCTACCAAAAACAAAAACAAGTGGACTACCTGGAAAACGTTCTCATTGTTTGTAAGTCCGGATTCTATTGATTCACACATGGCCTATCGCTTAATAGAACCCGGTTACGAAAAGTGGCATATCGTTGGTATTTACCAGCGGAACCTGGAGTCGTTTGAGGAAAAGCCGGTTATTGTCAATAAAATGACCGGCTACAATTGCATAAACTGCCATTCATTCTGTGGTGGCAACCCTCAGCAAATGTTGTTTCATATGCGGGCCGACAATGGCGGGACATACATCGTATCGAAGGGCGAAATAGAGAAGCTGCAGACTAAAACGGATAAGACTATCAGTAATCTCACCTACCCTTACTGGCATCCTTCCGGAAACTATATCGTTTCATCCGTCAATACAATACGGCAATTCTTTCATGCTGTTCCCAAAAAGAAAATGGAAGTCTTCGATACCGAATCCGATATAGTGGTGTACGACATTGCCAAAAAAGAAATTCTTTCCAAAGCATCAATTATAACAAAGGATGCCTATGAAACATTCCCCTCTTTCTCGGCGGATGGAAAATGGCTTTATTTCTGTTCGGCTCCCGCGTTGAAAATGCCTGAGGAGTATGATAAACTTCGCTACAATCTTTGCCGGGTATCCTTTGATGCGAAGGAGGGGGTAATTGGTTCGCAAGTCGATACGCTGGTTATTGCCGATAGTGTCAGCACCTCCTTCCCCCGCATTTCTCCTGATGGCAAGTTCATGATGTATACAGAAACAGCCTATGGGCAATTCCCTATCTGGCACAAAGATGCAGAAATACGGATGATAAATTTGAAAACCGGAAAAGCAATAGACATGAAAGGGGTAAACAGTCCGGATACAGAAAGCTACCATACATGGAGCAGCAACAGCCGTTGGTTTGTTATTAGCAGCCGGCGTGAGAACGGCGTTTATACTTTGCCTTACATAGTGCATGTGGACGAGCAGGGCAATACATCCAAACCCTTTTTGTTGCCTCAGGAAGATCCCGATCTGTATGATTTCCAGCTCTACTCCTATAACATTCCCGAACTTATCAAAGGAGAAATAGAAGTAAGTCCTTACGACATACAACATGCTGCCACCCAAAGCAAAGGAGAGCAGATTAAATTCCACGAATAAAAAAGGCGTTCCGGGAATTCCGGAACGCCTTTTTTATTAGATAGTATCCTATTAATTAAAAGCAGGATATCCAGGATTTTGAACCAACTTATTATTAGTCTGCCATGCATCCTGCGGAACGCAGAACAACTTACGGTATTCTTCCGATTTCACCTTTAAGAAACGGGCATCAAGGAATGTACCGAAACGGATATTATCCTGACGACTGCACATCTCCCAAGCCATTTCAAACTTACGTTCCATTTCAACATTTTTCAATGTTACAGAAGTATAATTGTGATTGGTGTCACCGAAACCACGGGCACGAATAATATTAATCAAACGGGTTGCCTCAGCGTTATCAGATCCCAGACGAACCAATGCTTCAGCCTTCATCAGGTAAACATCTGCCAAACGGAAAATAGCAAAGTCATTTTCCTGATCAGAAGCAGCCAATCCTACTTCATACTCCCATTTGTTTACACGGGCACCATCTTCCTGGTTTACATCACCCCAGGTAGTACCTCCGCGTTCTGTTCCGGGAATCATTGTTAAGTCGATCGTATGATTCAAAGGACGGTTATGAGCAGTCATCAACACCTGACCCGTAGCAGGATCTTTCATTTCACCCATCAGGAATGAACCCACCTTACGTTTATCAGCGTCATCAAAAGTTTTTACATAATCCGGCTGTGCACAAACACCGTTCCATGTACCAAC
>JAGPJL010000039.1 GCA_018054455.1 Parabacteroides sp. | reverse complement strand
GTTATCAGTTAAAAACACGTTGAATATTACTAAATGAAAAAGGGTGTCTAAACTTTCGTTTAAAACACCCTCTTCTTTAATAGTATAAAAAGTGAAGTTATCCCCTCACAATTTCTTCTTTTTCTTTATCCCAATACATGGTGCGTCCTTCGAGGAATGCTCGTGTACCCATATGTGCAGTAATTGCTTCCTGGAATGCCTGATCTATATTACAACTTGGTGTTTTTCCCTGACGTATACATTCAAGCCACTCACGAATATGAAGGAAAGTCGTATCGTAACGTTTTCCGTTCACATAGGTGTACAATAAACCTCGCTGAGCAAAATATAACTCTGTTGCAGAAGTAATCGTATCTGAATTATCCTGTCCAGGGATATATGTATAGAATGGCTGGTCCGGAGTAATTATTCCCTTGGCTATCTTATCCGCATATCTGGTTGATTGAGCATCTACCTTTAAAGTCAGCGTATCCGAAATTTCCATTGAGGCATCATGTCCCATAATAACTTTCCCACGGTTTCGGCTGCTGGCAAGAGTAGCACTATACAACATTGTAAAATTCTTTTCAGGAAATTCAAAGGTTGTATGCAAAACATCAGGAACAGTACGGCCATCTTTAAAGAAATAAACACCTCCCGAAGAAGCTGCAGAATGAGGTATTCCCACACCCATAATTTGATTAATGGCATCGAATTCGTGCGTCAGCAAGTCGCCGCTAAGACCTGTGCTGTAATCCCACCAGCAACGCCAGCGGAAGAAACGTTCCAGACTGAATTTACTCCGGTCGTCCGGTCCCATATACTTCTCAAGCTTATTGGTAAGCATGTAATCCCTATACTCTTTAATTCGTTCGGGATCGCCTTCGAACTGTTTCCAGTCGATAGACTGAGGAGAGGCTCCTTCAATTAAATCATACACCCATGCTCCGTTAGGATCATTGCGGTTTGTGCACACTTCAATCAGATTAACCGGGCCTATTAATCCCTTATCAATAATTTCCTTTGCTTTTTGGTAACTGTCTGTCTGACGGCCCTGATGTCCTAACTGAAATACAATTCCGGTTTCTTTTACTACGTCACGAACCATATAAGTTTCGGGCACAGTCCAGGAAAGAGGCTTTTCAACATAAACATGTTTTCCAGCTTTGGCTGCCGCCATTGCCATGG
The DNA here is from genome assembly GCA_018054455.1 of Parabacteroides sp. Classification (GTDB taxonomy): domain Bacteria; phylum Bacteroidota; class Bacteroidia; order Bacteroidales; family Tannerellaceae; genus Macellibacteroides. The sequence goes on along the minus strand of JAGPJL010000039.1, from coordinate 22,812 downwards.
TGCTATGCCAATGGTCAGGTGCTGCTATAATCACAGCATCAATATCATCGGCTGCCAAAAGTTCCTGATAAGTTCGGTATCGCTTTGGGGCAGGTCCGAATTTACCATTACTTCCTTCACGATGAATATTTGAACTTGCCAGCGCAGCCGCTTCAGAGTAGACATCAAATATATCACAAACCCCATTTACAACAATATTCAGGTCTTCTTGTTCCAAATACTGCTGATAGCGGTTATCTTTCTTATCTTTTTTATTCGCATCGATCAATGTATCGATCCAGGACGGCTCTGCAAATCCGGCAGCGCGCATCAACTGCTTGCCACGGATTCCGAATCCGATTAATCCCAAACGAATCTTTTTCCCGTCCGGTTGAGCTTCCAACATGGTTGGCCCCTCTTTACTTAGTTGAAAGACGTCAGACATATCTCTGCGCGTTCTTTCGTACTTTTGTCTTTGATATACGCCATAAGCCATGGCTCCCAGCAAGGGAACAGTTGCCAATGCTTTTAAAGCATCTCTGCGACCGGATGATACTGGCTTGTTATTCTCCGGAGTTTTGTTTACATCTTCAGTTGACATCTCATCAAATCAATTTAAGTTTCAAAATTCCAGCAGGCATAGCTTTCACTAACAATCGGTCTATACCAATAATTTTTGATGTAGGAAAAACAAGCAACACAATAAGAGCTGCTAATTCTACAAGATTTTTATCTATCCATAAATAAGTTCCTTCAAAAGGCATAATATATCCTGCTCCAACAAATGAAGGGTGAGACAAATAATAAATTCCGAGGAAGGCAATTCCTCCGATAGAAGACAATTTAGAGAAACAACCGGTAAGTAGCCCAAGACCTACAAGAAACAGTCCCCATTCATTGCAAAAATTCACAAGATTCATAGTCGCAGGATCCTGAGTAAGCCCAACAAAAAAAGAGGACGCCGGACCTTTGGAGTCTAACAAATATGCCATTGAAGTCCATTTTGGATTCATTATCTTCACCAGCCCTTCATACAAGAAATGCCAGCCGATAAACACCCTTAAAACCACTAACCATATGGTTTGAGCCTTCGTGTATATACAACAGTTCGTTGAATTCTTCATTTGATTCTTTATAAATAAAAATAATTAAATGCAACTAATTTTGGTCGGGTAAAGCTATAAACGAAGAATACCCGAAGCAAGGAGTCCAGGCTTCGGGCATTCTGATTAGTTATATAAACTTATATTCAGACAAAATTAATTAGTCTAAAAGTTTAATCTTGATATTACGGAACCAAACATCGTCGCCATGATCTTGAAGACCAATGAAACCTTCCTTATTTTCGCCACCGCAGTTAATCAACAATTCATAAGCCAAAGGCCATTTGTCTTTACTAAACTTGCTTGCATCCAAAAGTTCTTTCCACTGTTGTGTCCACAAGTGATATTCCAATACCTGTTCGTCGTTCTGGTAGTGAACAACTGTTCCTTTGTAACACATAATTTTAACCTTGTTCCATTGACCAAAAGGTTTTGAATTTTGTGGTTTAGCAGGAATCATGTCGTACAATGAAGAAGACTGACGGTTTCCATCTTTACCTAATTTAGCATCAGGGTGATTTTCGTTATCCAATACCTGACACTCAGGAGCAGAAATATAAGCAGGCTGTCCTTCAACTTCCTGAATCATATAAAAAATACCTGAGTTAGCACCTTTGGCAACTTTCCATTCCATTTCAAGTTCAAAGTTTTTGAACTTAGAAGCAAAAATCAAGTCTCCACCATCTTTTGCTCCAGCTTCACCAGCTCCTGAACCCTTGATATGGATAGCTTTGTCGTTAATTTCCCATGCGGCTGGCACGTCTTCACGATCATAACCTCTCCATCCATTCAATGTCTTACCATCAAACAATGTAATCCATCCATCTTTATCCTTTGGGAATGTAGACAGATCGACTGTAGGTAAATCCATTAGCTTGTACTCGGGAGTAGCTGCAACAGCAGTTGAATCTACCACAGGAGCTTCTTCAGCTTTTTTATTACCACCTGCGCATGAAGTGAAACATCCCATCAAAATTGCGGCACTTGCTAATAATACAACTTTTTTCATTTTATTATTTTAATTAAAAATTATCTTGGCATATCAACTAGTTTCCAACCATCGCGATAGTTGTGCTTGATCAATTCTTCAGCAAACTTCTTAGCATTGATAGGATCAGTCATCGTTTTATTAAATGTTGGGTGACCATCATGAATCTTGAATCCGTCACGGATAACAATCTTCAATGTTTCGTCATCACTAATGTTAGTAAAGCGCATGTTAGGACCATCCCACAACAATTCTTTGTTAAGAGCCTGAAGTCTGACAGCCAATACTCCCATAACTACCATTTCGTTAAATGGACCAGCTTCTGCAAAATTAGATGCAGTTTGAACACGGCTAGCTGCAGGTTCTTTAGCAGCACGGATCCAGTCTTGTTCGTGTGCGTTGTTAGGAACACGGCGACATACTTTAGGTGCATTTGGTTTACGTCCTGACAATAACCATGGGTTAACACCATAACAACCACAAATCAATGTATCTTTTGTTCCGTGGAAAATAACAGCACCACCCTGGTCGTTCATTTCTCTTCCTGCAGGATATCCGGCTGGTAGATCTGGCTTCAAACCTCCATCAAACCAGTGTACTTCAACTTCAGGCATCGCTACCTTAGCCATATTATCACGAGCCGGGAAAGTAAGTTTTACATGCTGAGCTTGTGGAGCACAGTCTCTTAACAATAACGTAGAAGAACCCTGAACTTTTGTAGGATATCCTAATTTCAATGATTTGAATACAGGATGAAGAATATGGCAAGCCATATCACCAAGAGCTCCTGTTCCGTATGGCCACCATCCGCGCCAGTTCCATGGATGATAAATGTTATTGAAAGGACGAACCTCTGCCGGACCTGAGAATAAATCCCAGTTTAAGGTAGAAGGAATTTTATCAGCTTTTTCGGGAGTCATCAAGCCCTGTGGCCAGATAGGACGGTCGGTAAAAGCTTCAACCTTTGTAATTTCGCCAATTTCACCGTTCCAGATCCATTCGCATGTAAGGTTTACACCCTCGCCAGACGAACCCTGGTTACCCATCTGAGTTGCAACTTGATATTTATCAGCCAGCTTTGTAAGCAAACGAGATTCATATACAGAGTGCGTCAATGGTTTTTGGCAATACACATGCTTACCCATTGAAATAGCTTCTGAAGAGATAATCGCATGCGTGTGGTCTGCTGTAGCAACTAAAACACCATCAATAGATTTTCCCAATTCATCATACATTTTACGGTAATCCCAGTACTTTTTAGCCTGAGGATACTTGTCAAATGTACCTTTTGCGTACTTCCAGTCTACGTCACAAAGAGCAACAATATTCTCTGTCTCCATATTACGTAAATTAGCTGCACCCATACCTCCGATACCTACTGCGGCAATATTTAACTTATCGGTTGGAGCTGTGTGTCCATGACTTTTGCCCAGGACAGAACTAGGAACAATGGTCAATGCAGCCGCTGCTGCTGTTCCTTTTTGAAGAAACGATCTTCTTGAAATGTTCGACATAGTAACAATTTTTTTAGAAATTAGCACTTATAATGATAAATAAGTTGTGATTTTTCTTTACACATTGATCAAATAATGGCAAATGTAGCCAATACTGTATTATTTTCAATAAACGGAAACGTCTTTCTTCCCATAAATAGACATTTTTAACATTCACTATAAATAAAAAATAAAAAACTGTGAATAAATACAATAAAAAGAAATAGGATATATTCGTTTGAAATTTTATATTTGCCTTGGATAACAATAAAGCCACTTTATTGTTGTATTTAATACACTTATGAAATGGCATTATGGAAAAGAAACCTATTATAATTAGAGTATTCCGGTTTTATATGGAGGGCTTCCGTCAGATGACACTGGGAAAAACTCTTTGGCTTATTATTCTGATTAAATTGTTTATCATGTTCTTCGTCCTTAAACTCTTTTTCTTCCCAAGTTATCTTGGAAAATTCAAGACGACAGAAGAAAAGGAAGAGCATGTTTCATCCGAACTTATTGATCGCGCAATAAATAATTAAAACTATTTCGTATGATAGAAAGTATCGACACGTCTCTAATTGATTGGTCAAGAGCGCAATTTGCTCTTACAGCCATGTACCACTGGCTGTTCGTCCCATTAACGCTCGGATTGGGCGTAATAATGGCGATAATGGAAACAATCTATTACAAAACAGGAAAGGAGTTTTGGAAAACCACAACCAAATTCTGGATGAAACTATTTGGAATTAACTTTGCCATTGGCGTAGCTACAGGTATAATTCTCGAATTTGAATTTGGGACAAACTGGTCCAATTACAGTTGGTTTGTTGGAGATATATTTGGTGCTCCTCTGGCAATAGAGGGGATATTGGCTTTCTTTATGGAAGCAACATTTATTGCAGTCATGTTTTTTGGATGGGATAAAGTAAGCAAACGCTTTCATCTTACCTCTACATGGCTTACCATTATCGGGGCCACTTTATCCGCCCTTTGGATCCTTATCGCTAACGCCTGGATGCAGTTTCCTGTTGGTATGAAATTTAATCCGGATACTGTTCGCAATGAAATGTTTGATTTTTGGGCTGTAGCACTTTCGCCGGTTGCAATTAATAAATTTTTCCATACAGTTTTGTCCGGATGGATTATGGGGTCTGTGTTTGTTTTGGGCATAAGCAGCTGGTTTTTGATTAAGAAACGTGATGAAGAATTTGCTCTTGCCAGTATAAAGATTGGCGCCTCATTGGGATTGATAGCTTCCGTACTTATTGCATGGACCGGAGATGGCTCAGCCTATCAGGTTGCTCAAAAGCAGCCCATGAAACTGGCGGCAATGGAAGGTCTGTATCAGGGACAAAAACAAGCCGGATTAGTAGCGTTCGGTATACTAAATCCTGAAAAAACAAGCTATAAGAATGATGCAGATGCTTTTCTGGTAAAATTTCAGATACCATATGTACTTTCTTTTCTTGCTAAAAGAGATGTGGATGGTTTTGTTCCCGGAATAACCGACCTCATTGAGGGAGGATACGAAACGGAGAATGGCCCCGCACTTTCTGCTCAGGAGAAAATAGCCAAGGGGAAAATTGCCATACTGGCCCTTTCGGATTACCGCAAAGCAATTAAAGATAAGGATGAAACGGCAATGAACGAACACAGGAAAGTGCTGGATGCTAATTTTGCTTATTTTGGATACGGTTATATAAAAGATCCCGCACATCTTGTCCCCAATGTTCCGATGACATTTTATGCATTCCGTATTATGGTTATTTTGGGAGGTTACTTTATTCTACTGTTCCTTACAACCACAATTCTCTCTATTAAAGGAACATTTGAAAACAAAAAATGGCTGCACTATATTTGTTTGTGGACAATCCCTCTAGGTTATATCGCAGGAGAAGCTGGTTGGGTTGTTGCTGAAGTTGGCAGACAGCCGTGGGCTATACAGGACATCCTTCCTACAAGCGCATCCATTTCAAAGCTTAGTACATCGTCCGTTCAATTAACTTTCTTCTTGTTCCTGATACTTTTCACAATTTTGTTAATTGCAGAAATAGGGATCATGTTGAAAGAGATAAAGAAAGGCCCTGCAGACACGACTCATTAATTAAAAAAACAACAAACTATGGATAGCACATACATATTACTACAGCACTATTGGTGGTTCATTATCTCCTTATTAGGCGCATTGCTTGTTTTCCTTCTTTTCGTTCAAGGTGGACAATCGTTATTGTTCTCTCTTGGAAAAACAGAGCTTCAACAAAAAATGCTGCTTAACTCTACTGGACGAAAATGGGAATTCACCTTTACAACACTGGTTACTTTCGGAGGAGCTTTCTTTGCTTCTTTCCCTTTGTTTTATTCAACTAGTTTTGGCGGAGCTTACTGGGTCTGGACAATCATATTATTCTGTTTCATTATTCAGGCTGTATCTTACGAGTTTCAGTCAAAGAAAGGCAATCTTTTAGGAAAACGCACCTATCAAATCTTTCTTATGATTAACGGAATCGGCGGGCCGGTCTTGCTTGGCACAGCTGTTGCCACGTTCTTCACCGGTTCTGAATTTACGGTTAATAAGGATCAGCTAATGGAAGTTGGCATGCCTGTAATTTCGGCTTGGTCCAATCCGTTACACGGACTCGAAGCTGCATTCAATGTGTGGAATCTGTGCCTTGGATTAGCGGTATTCTTTTTATCACGTGTACAGGCCATTCTTTATTTCATTAACAACATCAACGACTCAGATCTAGGTGCCAGATGCAGAAAACAGCTCGTCCCCAATGCGCTCCTTTTTCTTTTCTTTTTTCTGGCGTTCCTTATCAGGCTTATGTTTAGTGACGGATTTGCAGTTGATCCAACCACGGGTGAAGTATATATGCAGCCATTCAAGTATTTAATCAATCTTATTGAAATGCCTGTTATTCTGGCGGTTCTGTTAACAGGAATTGTTGCTGTTCTTTTTGGCATCGGAAAGACTGTCGTGTCGAAAAAGTTTTCAAAAGGAATATGGTTCTGTGGTGCAGGAACAGTTCTGACTGTTTTGTCTCTATTCCTAATTGCCGGGTATAACAACACAGCTTACTATCCATCGACTGTTGATTTGCAGAGTTCTCTCACAATTTTCAACAGTTCATCAAGTCTGTTTACTTTAAAAGTGATGAGCTATGTTTCTATTCTTGTTCCGTTTGTTTTGGCATATATCTTTTATGCATGGAGGGCGTTAGATCTTCACAAAATAGATAGTCAGGAAATGAGCTCGGGAAATCATTCATATTAAAAAAAGAGAAACGGTGAAGTTATACTTCACCGTTTCAATATTTAACCGTTTTAAAAGACAAAAATTCTGTTAAGGTCGAAGATATTTATTTTAATCAAAGACTTAAATGCTTAGATTTTCTTTCTTGGCTGAAACAAATGTAATTTAAATCCACCACCTAAGCTTTAAAAAGTACGTGTTTTTTGTTATTTTTCACATAATAACCCGCTGATTGAACTACATTTAACCCTGTTTATAAAAAAGAGGTTCTCCCTACGTCTTCTTATACAATCAAAAAGCCGTATATTTGTCAAGTAATCAGATAAAACAGAACGGTCTAAAGATATCTTTTTTCTAGTGTATCAAAGCAAGCTTTTTAGACAATTCAAACTTGAAATTCTATGGAATGTTTTGAAGTCAACATACTGGGATGCGGTTCTGCGCTACCAACTACAAGGCATCTTGCCTCCTCACAAGTAATCAACTTAAGAGACAAACTCTATATGATTGATTGTGGAGAAGGTACTCAGATACAGATGCGCCGGATGCGAATAAAATTCAGCCGTCTTAATCATATTTTTATCTCTCACATGCATGGGGATCATTGTTTTGGATTACCCGGACTGATCTCTACCCTAGGTATGTTAGGACGCAATGGCGAGCTGGTCATTCATGGACCTAAAGAAATAGAGACGTATATGAAGCCAATTCTCTCTACTTTTTGCAGGGAACTTCCATACTCTGTTCGATTTAATCACATTACTCCTGATGTGAGCGAACTTATATGGGAAGATAGATCCGTATCCGTTTATTCCATTCCTTTGAAACACCGGCTTCCAACTTCTGGGTTCTTATTCGCAGAAAAAGCTAAAGAAGCCCATATTATCAAGGAGATGACCGACTTCTACAAAATACCGGTAAAAGATCTCCCTTCAATTAAACGTGGAGAAGACTTTATTACTTCCGACGGGGAACGGATTGCTAACGCAAGACTTACCCGACCGGCAACTCCTCCGAAAAAATATGCGTACTGCTCCGACACAGCTTATTCAGAAAAAATTATACCAATCATCGAAGGTGTTGATTTACTTTACCATGAAGCGACTTTTACTAATGAAGATGCTGCCAGAGCAAAAGAAACATTCCATTCAACTGCCCGGCAGGCTGCTGAAATAGCTAGAAAAGCCAATGTAAAAAGGCTGGTTATTGGACACTATTCTGCCAGATACGAAGAGTTGCATACGCTAAAGAAAGAAGCTGAGGAGATATTCCCTGACACAATTCTCGGAGAAGAAGGACTTACTCTCTCCGTTTAGTAAGAAAAAAGTCTGTTCACTCGATTGCTTTCAGGAATTATTCATACATTTGTCAGAAATTAGGGTTATAAGATGAGAGGCATATTTTATTGCTTATTGATCGCTTTTTTTGCAATTCAAGGTTCGGTTACCGCTCAGCAGCAGTATCCGAGGCAGAAAGATGCGGCTATAATCCAAGCAAAAACAGACTCTATTCAAATAACTGTTTCCGACAATCGTATAACAATTGCCAATGCTCCGATAGGCAGTAAGCTTGAAATCTTCAGTGTGGTTGGGATCAAGGTACGAGAAATCGACATGAAACAATCTTCCGGCGAATACCTGGTAAATATAGCTAAGGGATATTACATAATCCGCATTGAAGAAACAGTGCGTAAAGTAGCTATCAGGTAACTTACCTTCCAGCTTACATTCACGCACTTTATAATTCTAATACTATTTATTGCTTCCAGAAACCTGGGAGGAACAATGACAACACTGTAAAGATTTCCAAGCGTCCTGTCATCATTAAAAAGGAAAGCACCCATTTGGAAAAATCAGGAAGTCCTGAATAATTACTAACAGGACCAACTGTTCCAAGTCCAGGTCCGGAATTACTGGCGCACGATACAGAGCTTCCAATTGCCTCCTCAAAACCAACGCCATTAAACATTAGCAGAAAACAACACACTACAATCATTAAGATATATACAAACGAAAAGACAAGTACACGGCGCACAATATCAACAGAAACTGCGTGTCCATCCATCCGTACTGGTATTACAGCATGGGGATGAGTTTGTTTCTTGAATTCATTCATAAGGCTTTTTACCAAAATAACAAATCTTCCTGTTTTAAGTCCACCTACTGTTGATCCCGAACAACCACATATAATCATCAGCAAAAGGGCAATTAACCAAAAGAAAGGACCCCAAGGAATATAATCGGCAGTAGCAAATCCGCAAGTTGAGAGACAGGTCATAACCTGAAAAGCCGCTTTACGAAAAGAAAGTTCAATTCCTGCTTCGAACCCATTAAAATAAACCCAGCCGGTTGCGATTGTAATTGCTCCTAAGGCAAGGAAGAAAAACCACCTTAATTCTTCATCATGAAACAACTTCCTGAAGTTCCCTTTAAAGAAGAAGTAAATCAAGGTAAAATTAACAGCACCTACGAACATAAAGATTGTAATCAGATATTCAACATAAGGAGAGTTCCAATAAGCTATACTGCTGTTTTTCGTTGAATAACCTCCGGTTGCAAGCGTCGTAAACGAATGGCAAATTGCATCAAATAAATCCATCGGACCAATCCAGAGTAGTAAAGCAAGAATGGCTGTGAGAAGCACATACACTCCCCATAATCGTTTTGCAACCTGTGTAATTCTTGGTCTGAACCGGTCGTGCGTGATACTTGCCGATTCGGCATCAAATAATTCGGAAGCACCACCACCAAAAATAGGCATAAGAGCAACAGTAAAAACGATCATACCCACACCTCCCTGCCATTGAATAAGACTTCGCCAGAACAAAATTCCTTTTGGCAAAGCTTCTATATCAGAAATGATAGTTGCACCCGTGGTAGTAAAGCCAGACATTGTTTCAAAATAAGCATCGGCAGGATTGGTAATATAGCCTCCTAAAAAGAAAGGGAGCATTCCAAGAAATGACAATAAAGCCCATGTAAGAGAAACCGTAATCATACCCTCTCTTCGACCTGCAGATCGTTCGTTTGCTCGAAATCCAATTAGATAAAAAACCAAACCAGCAGAAAACATTATTACAGAGGAAAGCGACAAGGGATACACATCATCACCTCCATAATATAAAGCAACGGCAACAGCCGACAAAAGGAATAAAAACTCCAGGATAAACATCAATCCCAGCATTTTTATAATAAACCGGATATTCAATTGAGACATACTACTAACCCAAAAGATTAATTAAAAAACTCCTCTACCTTACGCATAGCCGTATCCAGACAAAAAACAACAACGTGATCGAACGACTGAATATGCGTATCTCCATCGATCATCATCGGTTTGCCATCACGAATCAGCCCTCCAAGAGTAATATCTTTCGGTAACTTCAGATCGCGAACTTGTTTTTTGGTAATCTTTGAATTTGGACGAGCCACCAGTTCTGCAACATCAGCATTAGCAAATGTCAGACATTTCACATTCGAAACATCTGCATCCAACAAAAACTGATAAATATGACTTGCCGCAATTAGCTTTTTATTGATAATAGTTCCAATATCCATACTTTCTGCAAGGGGAATATAGTCAATATTCTCCACTTTGGCAATCGTCTTATACACACCAAAACGCTTGGCAGCAAGACAAGCCAAAATATTAGTACTGGCATTTTCTGTAAGAGCTATAAACGCTTGAGCATCTTTTATTCCCTCCTGAATCAACAAATCTGTATCACGCCCATCACCATTAATTATTAACACATTTCCTGGCACAACTTCTGCAATACGTTGACTCTTTTCCTTATTCGTTTCGATAACTTTTACCCGGATATTACTTGGCAAATACTGACAGGTACGGAGAGCTATACGGCTTCCTCCCATAATTATCACTTTTTTCACTTCGGGATCAGTCTTCCCAGCTTGAAGCTGAACTTCATTAACATGTTCGCGTGTTGTAGTAAAAAACACGATGTCACCGGACTCAATATGGTCGGTACCGCGAGGTATTATAGTTTCACTTTTTCTTTTAATCGCAACAATGTGATACAGTTTCTGAGAAAGATTAAGCTCTGTCAGTTTTTTGTTTACAATCGGTGCGTTATCTCTTACTTTCACTCCAATAAGAATAAGTATACCACCGAACAATTCCCAGTACTGTCGTGTCCACGGACGCTGAACCGCTGTTACAATTTCTTTTGCAGCAAGCATTTCGGGATAAATCATTGAACTGATCCCAAGCTTTTCAAAAAGCTCTTTATTTTTGGGCAGAAGATATTCGTAATTATTAATACGTGCAAATGTTTTATGTGCCCCAAGACTATGAGCCAGCATACAAGCTGTAATATTAGTAGGTTCTTCGGGTGTTACACTTACAAACAAATCTGCATTTTTTATTCCCGCATCCTCTAAATCTCTTAAGGAAGTAGGATCTCCAACCATCGCTAGAACTTCCATGTTATTGGTAAATTTCAAGCGTTCCTCATTTGGGTCCATCAAGATAATATCTTGGTTTTCCTGCGACAACATTTTGGCTAAATGAGTTCCCACCTCGCCTGCCCCGGCAATGACAATTTTCATAGAATTATTATAAAAGTCTTATTTAAGCAAACCACTAAACATTCACTTACTCCGCTCAACCAACACAAACGAACGGATACATTCTGCAATGCTCTCCGTGTCCATGCCACATAGTCTGTTCAATTCAGGAACAGAGCCATGTTCAATAAATTTATCAGGAATTCCAATTCTTTTAACCTGAGGCATATATCCATTATCGGACATAAACTCAAGAACTGCGCTACCTAATCCTCCTTGAATCACACCGTTTTCTACAGTAATCACTTTGGAGAACTTCTGACCCACCTCATGCAACAAACTTTCATCAATCGGTTTGAGGTAAATCATATCATAATGAGCTATCGAAATTCCTTTTTCTGATACTATCTCAATTGCTTTGCGAACATCATTACCAATCGCGCCAATAGAAAGTATAGCAAGATCGGTACCTTCACGGAGTTTTCGTCCCTTTCCGACAGGCAATTGTTTCATTTCATTCCGCCAGTCAATCAATACGCCCTTACCACGAGGGTAACGAATAACAAAAGGTCCATCATATTTATAACCAGTAAACATCAGGTTGCGCAAATCATGTTCATCCAAAGGTGAAGCAATCACCAGATTTGGTATTGGACGCATATAAGCCAAATCAAATACTCCGTGATGCGTAGCTCCGTCTTCGCCTACCAGACCACCGCGATCGAGGCAAAGAACCATGTGCAACTTTTGAATAGCCACATCATGAATCAACTGATCGTAGGCTCGTTGCATAAAGGAGGAATAGACATTACAGAAAGGAATCATTCCTTCTTTTGCCATACCGGCCGAGAAAGTTACCGAATGTGCTTCGGCAATACCCACATCGAAAGCCCTTTTCGGAAACTCTTTCATCATGTAAGACATCGAACATCCGGTTGGCATAGCCGGAGTAACTCCAACAATACGTTCATCCTTAGCTGCCAGCTCTACAAGCGTATGTCCGAATACATCCTGAAACAGAGGTGGCTCATCTGTTTTACAAGCAACAATCCTTACGCCGGTTTCTTTATTGAATTTACCAGGAGCATGCCATTCTGTGGCTGACTCTTCGGCTGGTTTAAATCCTTTTCCTTTAACAGTTCGGATATGTAAAAGCTTGGGGCCCTTCATATCCTTAATATCATTGAGCACCTTTACCATGTAATTTACATCATGTCCATCCATGGGACCGAAGTAACGGATACTAAATCCCTCGAAAAGGTTATGTTGCTGCGTAATCAAAGCCTTCAGACTATTATTGAACCGAAGAATACTACCTCTTCGATCTTCTGATATCAGATTAAGTTTACGCAAACCGCGATACACATCGTAACGCATCTTATTATATGTCTGGCTTGTTGTAATATTCACCAGATATTCACTAAGGGCACCAACACTATGGTCGATAGCCATATTATTATCATTTAAAATAATAAGCAGATTGTTAGGATCCGATGAAGCATTATTCAATGCCTCAAAAGCCAAACCACCCGTCATCGCACCGTCGCCAATAACTGCCACGACATGGCGATTATCCTCTCCCTTAATTAATGAAGCCACCGACATTCCAAGTGCGGCGGATATGGAGTTGGAAGCATGGCCTGCAATAAATGCATCATACTTACTTTCTGCCGGATTAGGAAATCCACTAATCCCTTTAAATTTACGGAGCGTATGAAACTCATCCCGTCTCCCCGTTAGTATCTTATGCCCATACGCCTGGTGACCCACATCCCAAAGGACGCGATCGTCTGGTGTATTAAATACATAATGTAAGGCAACTGTTAATTCAACGGTACCCAAACTTGCCCCAAGATGTCCTGGATTTTCAGATAAAACATCGATTATATATTGACGCAGTTCGGCACATACCTGTTCTAATTTTCCGGAAGGCAAGGCACGCAGGTCGGCCGGAGAATTTATCTTGTTTAATATGCACTCTTCATTGCTGGAAGCCATCTCTGGAATTTTTTTGATGCAAATGTATAGAATTAAGAGCATATAATATAACTTTGCTTACGCAATAATTTATACACACCTTTATATCATGGAATTCAGCACCCCCATATTACTTTCTACATATGCTACACAAGGATCCCACTCAAAGAAAATGGTATTATTGGGCTCTTGTTTTGCCGAAAACATAGGAAAGAAACTGGAAGAATATAAATTTCTTTCGGAAACCAATCCATTTGGCACGTTGTATAATCCGCTATCCGTAGCATCAGCCATTCAGTCTCTATTAGATAGAAAACAATATGAAGCTGCCGATTTGTTCAAGCATGAAGGTTGCTTTCATAGTTTTGATCATCATAGCCGGTTTTCATCTATTGATAAAGAACAATGCCTCAATCAAATCAACACCAAGGTACACAAAGCTTGCGAACACCTGAAAGAAAGCTCATTTCTTTTTATAACCTTTGGGAGTGCTTATGTTTATAGGTTAAAGGAAAACAACCGAATCGTAGCTAATTGCCATAAATTACCTGATAAACTTTTTAAACGGGAATTATTATCTGTTGAAACCATTGTTTCCACCTGGACAAATCTTATCAACAAGATTACAAAGGTTAATTCCAACCTGCATATCATTTTCACCATTAGTCCGATCCGGCATCTTAAAGACGGAGCTCACGGCAATCAGGTTAGTAAAGCAACTTTATTACTGGCAGTCGAACAACTTCAAGGCTTGTTTCCTGAACAAACGTCTTATTTCCCCGCTTACGAAATTATGCTGGATGAACTGCGTGACTATCGCTTCTATGCTGAAGATATGGTGCATCCTTCGCCACTGGCAATACATTATATATGGGAACGTTTTGCTTCAAGCTTTATGACTTCCGATACCCGGAAAATTATGAAAGAATGGGACGAAATACAGAAAGCCATGAATCACAAGCCGTTTCAGCCAGACAGCGAAGCATACAAGAAATTTATCGTTCAAACTTTGTTAAAAATAGAACATATTACGAAGAAAATACCGTCCTTTGATACACAAAACGAAATAAGAGCGTTGAAGTCTAAATTGAAATAAAATGGAATACTCAATTAAAGAGGTTGCTAAAATTATCGGTGCCAAGGGTAATGAATTGCACGACGACGCGATAACAATTCTGCTTACAGATAGCCGGACAGTTTCATTCCCGGAACAGAGTTTGTTCTTTGCACTTAAAACCAAAACGAACGACGGACATAAATATATCCCCGAATTATACAAGCTTCGTGTTCGGAACTTTGTAGTAAGCGAAATGGCTCCGGAGTTTGCCAACTTAACAGATGCTAATTTTCTGCTGGTTAAAGACCCGCTGCGGGCTCTTCAGCAATTAGCAATCCATCACAGAAAGAAATTTGACATTCCTGTTATTGGCATTACCGGAAGTAATGGCAAAACAATCGTTAAAGAATTTCTATATCAGCTTTTGCATACAGAATTCAACATTGTTCGTTCGCCTCGCAGCTTCAACTCACAACTGGGCGTACCTCTGTCTGTATGGCAGATTAATCCAAAACACACATTGGGTATATTTGAAGCAGGCATTTCCCAGCCGGACGAGATGGAACGATTGCAGCCGATTATTGCTCCCACCATCGGGATTATTACAAATATTGGTGAAGCACATCAGGAAAACTTTATCTCGACAAGACAAAAATGCCTTGAAAAGCTGCAATTGTTTGTAGACAGCGAAGCCATCATTTATGATGGCGACAATGCGTTTATCTCCAATTGTATTGAAGCTGCCTGCTTGTCTCACAAAGCTATTGCATGGAGTCGTACCGACTCTGAATCGCCGCTTTTTATAAAGTCAATAGAAAAGAAAGAAAATCAGACTATCATACATTGTACTTTATTGGGATACAACCGAAAATATGTGATCCCATTTACAGACGATGCCTCTATTGAAAACGTTATACACTGCATGGCTCTTATGCTTTTTCTTAAACCAACCAGTGTGAATAACGAGGATCGTTTCCTTCATCTTGAACCAGTTGCCATGCGACTTGAGGTTAAACAAGGCATAAACAACTGTCTGCTTATAAATGACTCGTACAATTCCGACATAAATTCTTTGGGTATTGCATTGGACTTTCTTCAGACAAGACAGGTTGATAACGGGCTGAAACGTACACTTATTCTGTCGGATATTCTGCAATCGGGAACACTTCCCAAATCACTTTATAAAAAAGTGGCCGATCTTGTACGACGTAAGAAGATAGACCGGATAATAGGTATAGGGAGGGATCTCCGCGAATTCGGCTCTTTTTTCGAAATGCAAAAAGAATTTTATCCTACTACGGAGGATTTTATCCTGTCGCCTTCGTTTAAGAAATTTAATAACGAACTTATATTAATAAAAGGATCCAGGCGATTCCACTTCGAACGGATTACCGAACTGCTTGAAAAGAAAGTACACGAAACCATCCTGGAAGTAAATCTTGATGCCATAGTACATAACTTCAATTATTACCGCTCCAGACTTAAGCCGGAAACGAAGATGATTTGCATGGTAAAGGCGTTTGGATACGGAGCAGGTTCTTTCGAACTGGCTAAAACTTTACAGGATCATCGGTGCGATTATGTGGCGGTAGCTGTTGCCGACGAGGGAGCCGATCTTCGTCACGCGGGTATATCCATCCCCATAATTGTGATGAATCCTGAGTTTGGCAGCTTTAACGCTTTATTTGAAAACCAGCTGGAACCCGAAATTTACAGTTTCAGGTTGCTGGAAGCCATGATTAAGGAAACCGATCGCAGAGGAATAACCTCTTATCCTATACATTTAAAGATAGATACAGGCATGCACCGGCTGGGATTCCAACCTAAAGATATTCCGGCTATCTGCGAATATCTCAAATTGCAAAGCGGAGTGGCTGTACGTTCTGTATTCTCGCATTTGGCCGGAAGCGATTCTTACGTATTCGACGACTTTACCAAACAACAGATAGAAACGTTCCAGAAAGCAGCGGCCGAACTGGAAAAGGGATTGGAATACCAGGTAATTAAACACATCCTTAATTCGGCCGGAATCGAAAGATTCCCCGACTATCAAATGGACATGGTAAGATTGGGAATTGGGTTGTACGGAGTAAGTGCCAGCGGTCAGAAAGGCCTGCGTAATGTTAGTACACTTAAAACAACCATACTGCAGATTCAGGAAGTCCCGGCCGGCGATTCGATCGGTTATAGCCGCAAAAGCTATGTTACGCGCGATTCACGTATTGCCATTATTCCAATCGGATATGCAGATGGCCTGGACCGTCACCTTGGAAACGGGGCTGGTCAGGTAATAATTAACGGTAAAAGATGCCCCACTATAGGTAATATTTGCATGGATACCTGTATGATTGATGTAACAGACATCGAAGTAAATGAAGGAGATTCGGCTTTGATTTTCGGAGACGAGTTACCTGTATCCGAATTGTCGGACACACTGGAAACAATTAGTTACGAAATACTTACTTCAATCTCGCCGAGAGTAAAAAGAGTGTATTTCAGAGAATAAGGTTGTTTATATTGCACATTTTATTTACTTTTGTGCCATATTTTAAATAGAAGTAGGTATGAGTCACAATTTATTAAAAGGCAAAAGGGGTATCATTTTTGGTGCGCTGAACGACATGTCTATCGCGTGGAAGGTAGCAGAAAGAGCCGTAGAAGAGGGTGCGATTATTACATTGAGCAATACACCTGTTGCTGTGCGTATGGGAGAGGTGGATGCCTTATCTAAAAAATTAAATGCGGAAGTTATTCCGGCCGACGCAACAAGCGTGGCTGATCTGGAAACAGTATTTGCCAAGTCTGTTGAAATATTGGGAGGTAAAATAGATTTTGTACTTCATTCAATTGGCATGAGCCCAAACGTACGCAAAAAACGTACATACGACGATTTAGATTACGATATGTTAGATAAAACATTGGATATTTCTGCGGTTTCGTTTCATAAGATGCTTCAGGTAGCAAAGAAACAAGACGCTATTGCCGAAGGTGGCTCTGTAGTGGCTCTTAGTTATGTAGCTGCACAGCGTTCTTTTTTTGGTTACAACGACATGGCCGATGCAAAATCTTTGCTTGAATCCATAGCTCGTAGCTTTGGTTACATTTACGGTCGCGAAAAAGGAGTACGTATTAACACCATTTCTCAGTCGCCTACGGTAACAACTGCTGGTAGTGGTGTAAAGGGAATGGAACACCTGCTCGACTTTTCGGATAAAATGTCGCCTCTGGGTAATGCTACGGCCGACGAATGTGCTGATTACTGTGTTACCTTATTTTCGGATCTTACCCGCAAGGTTACAATGCAAAATCTGTTTCACGACGGTGGATTCTCAAGTATGGGTATGAGCCTTCGCGCAATGAACCAATACAGTGCCGGTATGGAAGACTATACCGACGAAAATGGAAATATTATCTACGGATAACAAACAGCCACCCCTCAGGGGGTGGCATTA
Source organism: Parabacteroides sp. (assembly GCA_018054455.1). GTDB lineage: Bacteria > Bacteroidota > Bacteroidia > Bacteroidales > Tannerellaceae > Macellibacteroides. The sequence goes on along the minus strand of JAGPJL010000039.1, from coordinate 4,981 downwards.
AATATTCGGCTATGTTAATCAAAATTTATCCTGAGAATCCAAATTTAAAGGAAATAGACAAGGTTATTGAAGTGCTTAAGGACGGGGGACTGATTATTTATCCTACCGACACAGTTTATGCTATTGGGTGCGATGCGCTGAATGTGCGTGCTGTCGAAAAAATTTGCCGGATGAAAGGCATAAACCCGCAAAAGAGCAATCTTTCAATTATTTGCTACGATTTGAGTAACATCAGCGAATATGCCAAAGTTAGCAACACCACATTCAAACTAATGAAAAGGCATCTGCCTGGCCCTTTCACTTTCATTTTACCCACAAGCAGCGAGCTTCCCAAGATTTATAAAAACCGGAAAGAGGTTGGTATTCGTGTACCAGACAACAACATTATCCGCGAGCTTGTGAAACAACTCGGCAATCCAATCCTCACTACATCCGTTCACGATGAGGATGATGTGATAGAATACACCACCGATCCGGAACTTATTCATGAAAAATATGAATCTGAAGTAGATATAGTTATCGACGGCGGATTCGGCGACACGGTAGCTTCTACTGTTGTTGATTGCACTTCCGATTCATTCGAAATTCTCCGTCAAGGAAAAGGCACACTTATTTTATAATATAAACCTGTATATACTAAGAGTCGGCATAGCGAGATATAGACCGTCCGACGTATGTAGCACGAGCGTCCGACAGTTGTGGGACGCTCGTGCTACATACGTCGGACGCTCGGCCACCAATCGTCGGACGGTCTGGATCTAACCAGCAAAAGCCTTGGTTTTAACTTAATCCAGCCCTGATTTCGCATTATTTTACTTAAAAACAAGGGAACTCATTGATAACATATAAATGTTTTTAAACATTTAAGCCTCATATTTTTATCTTTTTTGTGTAAATATTAAACTAAAAGGCGCTTTATTTGTTTCCTATAAAAGAGAAAAATTCTGATATGAGGAAGTCTACTATCTGGTTGCTTGCATTGGTCATGGTTTTTGCATTTGGTGGTCTGCTTTATCTGCAGGTAACCTACGTAAGCATTATTCTAAAGACGAGCAACGACCAGTTTAATGAAACGGTAAAAAGAAGTCTGCTCGAGGTCTCAAAAAATCTGGAACTTGACGAAACAAAGAAATACCTGGAAGAAGATATCCGACGCGATCAAAATAGCTTTGTCTTTCAGAACACACAGGATGCACAGAGCCTCGGACAGGTTATTAGTCAGGAGAAATACCAGCTTCAGATTTCCGACTCCAACGGGGCGGTATCCATCATTCAGAGAGGTGAATATACTAGCCGCATACAATCCGGACCTTCAAATCCGCGCCAATCGTCTGCAAACAACATTGTAAACACTTCGCGCGATTTACAGAAAACGTTGAAAGATCGTTATCAATACCAACAGGAGCTCATCAAAGAAGTTATTCTGAACATGTTGTACACATCCAGCTTAAAGCCTATCCAGGAACGGGTGGACTTTAAAAAGCTGAACAACTACATGAAAGCCGAATTCCTTAACAATGGACTTAATCTTCCTTACCAATTTTCGGTAATAGATAAAAACGGCACGGTGGTTTACCAGAGCGACGACATACAGAAAGACCGGATTGCATCAGAAGTATTTACCCGGGTGCTTTTCCCCAACGATCCGCCATCGAAACAAAACTTTCTGCGGGTATACTTCCCTACCAAAGATGATTATATCTCCAGCTCTGTAACTTTTTTGGTTCCTTCTGTCATATTTTCTCTTATTCTGTTGATAACTTTCGTGTTTACCATGTACATCGTTTTCCGTCAGAAGAAACTTTCGGAAATGAAGAACGACTTTATCAACAACATGACGCACGAGCTCAAAACGCCTGTCTCGACCATCTCGCTTGCGGCGCAGATGTTAAAGGATTCGGATATAACCAAAAGCCCGGATGTGTTTAAACATATTTCCGGCGTAATTAACGACGAAACAAAACGACTTGGATTCCTTGTGGAAAAGGTATTGCAGATGTCTCTTTTCGAGAGACAAAAGGCTGCCCTTAAGCTGAAAGAGGTAGATGCCAACGATTTGGTAGTTAACATAGCCCATACTTTCACACTTAAAGTGGAGAAGTATGGAGGATCGATCGATATTGATTTACAGGCTGTAGAGTCGAGCATCTACGTGGACGAAATGCACATCACCAATGTACTTTTCAATCTGATGGATAACGCGGTTAAATACCGCCGCCCGGATGTTCCACTTGAATTGATGGCCCGAACATGGAATGAAAATGGAAAGCTGATGATTTCTATTGAAGACAACGGGGTAGGTATTAAGAAAGAGTACGTGAAGAAGGTTTTCGACCGGTTCTTCCGCGTGCCTACCGGCAATGTACACGACGTAAAGGGATTCGGACTGGGTCTTGCTTATGTTCGTAAAATTATTGAAGATCACAATGGCAGCATTCGCGCCGACAGTGAGATTAATGTAGGAACTAAATTTATTATTACTTTACCGCTTATAAAAAGTTAGTTATGGAAGAAAAACTAAAGATCTTCTTTTGCGAAGACGACGAAAATTTAGGAATGCTTTTAAGAGAATACTTACAGGCAAAAGGGTATGTTACTGATCTTTTCTCCGATGGAGAAGCTGGCTACAAGGGCTTTACTAAAGGCAAATACGATTTATGTGTACTGGACGTTATGATGCCCAAGAAAGATGGTTTCACGCTAGCGCAGGAAATCAGAGCACTTAATCCGGATATCCCTGTTATCTTCCTGACTGCTAAAACGATGAAGGAAGATATTTTGGAAGGATTTAAAATTGGTGCGGACGACTATTTAACAAAGCCTTTCAGCATGGAAGAGTTGTTGCTTCGTATCGAAGCTATTCTTCGTCGTGTTAAGGGAAAGAAACTGAAAGATATTCCTTTCTACCGTTTAGGAAGTTTCTTGTTCGACACACAAAAACAAACACTGACCATTGGTGATAAAGCAACAAAGCTAACAACCAAAGAATGTGAATTGCTTAGCTTGCTTTGCGCTCATGCAAATGAAATTCTGGAACGTAACTATGCTCTGAAGACCATCTGGGTAGATGATAATTACTTCAATGCACGTAGTATGGATGTTTACATCACCAAACTTCGTAAATTACTTAAGGATGATCCGGGAATCGAAATCATCAATATCCACGGTAAAGGATACAAACTAATCACTCCAACCAGTGATGAAATCGCAAAAGAAGAAGGAGTTCAGATCTAAATATAAAAAAGGCATCTCATACGGGATGCCTTTTTTATGTATTAATAATACCTATCTATAACGAATTTAGTTGTCCCATACAGCTTTTTGGCCTTTCTTTGTATCTATAGTGTATTGATAATGGTTATACTATAAACTGAATGATATGAAGATAAAGTCAATTCTCTTAACTGCTGTTTTACTTTGTGGCATTCCTGCTGCTTTTATTTATACCAAGGCTGATCTGGCACTCATAAGTAATGTGACTGTAAACAAATCTGAATCCTCATCGCAAGGCAAAGTCATAAAAGCTCACATTAAGCAGATTAAAGACAAACTGGAGAAGGATCAGGAGCTGTTTCCTTCTCTGATAAGCGAAACGGAGAAGTTAGCAGACAAGCAAACGGATCCTGCTTCAAAAGCAATACTTCATTCCATGATTGCCGAACTGTACGGCGAATACTACGGCAATAACCGTTACCGGATAGACAGACGTACGGCTGTTGAAGGATTTATTCCTGAAGATATACGCGAGTGGACAAGCAATCACTTTGCAGGCAAAATAAAAGAACACATCAGGGCTTCTCTTACTCCGGCCGATGTGCTGCAACAAACGCCTTCGGTTTCATTTAAGGAAATACTGGAAACTGGAGATGATTCTCCTGAACTTCGCCCTGCCTTGTTTGATCTGCTGGCTCATCGGGGTATTAGTATATTGGGTAATTTCGGAGATTCAGAAGATTTGTATGGGACAAAACAGTTAGCCGAACAATTGTTCGGAGAGCTAAACGATTTCAGGAAAAGCAATCACAACCCCAAAGCCTCTTTATTAGTTGCGCTGGATTATCTACAGTATATCAATCAGGAAAACGACGATCAAGAATCAAGACAAACCTATGCCGCATCCCTTGATAGTTTAATGCACCGCTATAAAACCAATGACTTTTCGACAGAGATTCGTATTGCGCAAATAAATTTACTGGAATCAGAGATGTATCAGTCAGGCAACGGCGATTCCATCCGTACAATCATTCACCATCTATGCACTGAAGGCGTTGCCGCATTTCCATCTTATAGCAGAATTGCTGTTTTAAAGAACAGGCTGGCTTATATGGAACAACCCAGCCTGGAGATAAGTGGTAATAAAACATTCTATCCCGGCTCGGTGAATAAATTAGATTTAAAGGTAAAGAACCTGAACCGTATTACCCTATCACTCTACCGTAGCTTAATTCGTCCGGAAACAGCTTATCTGTCTTCGGGCAATTTGAAAGAAACGAAAGAGAAACGGGGAGTTATGGTCCGCCAGCAAGTTTATAGCCTGTCGCAACCCAATACTTACCAGATACAAGATACATCATTCACTCTTCCGGCTCTGGAGCCTGGCTTGTATGAATGCGAAGTAGCATCGCCGGGTATGTCAGAAACTGTCACCCATCTATTTGTTATAAGTCGGTTGGCAGTAATAGCCCGTACTCTCCCATCGAATGAACATCAACTTTTAGTAACAGATCTACAGAGCGGAAAGCCGTTGAAAGGCATTACTGTTCGTTTCTTTGAAAATAAGAATCGGGAGATTAAAGCAATCGCATCGGCTATCAGCGATAAAGACGGGCTGGTGTCTGTACCGGTAAAGGATGAAAATTTCATGTATCAGGCAGTAAGCCGCGGCGACAGTTGTTCGTTCTTATCCAATATCTACACTTACAGACCTTTCCAAACCATACAAAATGAGCAATCAGAAATATCTCTTTTCACCGACCGTAGT
>JAGPJL010000137.1 GCA_018054455.1 Parabacteroides sp. | reverse complement strand
GCATGATACGTTTTTTTAGTTACACCATCATATGCCGTAGTAATAAAAACTACCGGCTTCGAAAAGTTAAGCGAATCCGATCCGTTCCACATGATGGTATCACCTGTTGCCTCCTGATAAACCTGCAATGCATAAAAACCTGAAGAAGGAGTAAAGGTACAAACAACTTTTTCGATTTTAGTGCCGTAAGGCATCGAATCTATATTGTAGATACGGTCATTCAACTGGTCTATCGAAAACTTAACACTATTCAATCCGGAAACAGAATCGTTTTTCAACGAAAAAGCTTTCACCTGAGGATCTTTGATAGTCTGAGTTTCCACTTCATCATTTCCTAAGCATGAGGAAAGAGCCAAGACACAACAACCAACAAGGAATAGTACTAATTTATTTTTCATCAAAAGCATAAGTTTAATCATATAAGGCACAAAAGTAGAAACATTTTTTGCTTTACACCCCATCTTAATCAATATTTATAATATTTTAGTGTCAATGCACAGATTGAGCCCATTAAAAAAAATATATTAACGATACAAATCAATTTTTGAACCATTGCGTAAAATAGTACTGTAAGCTAATTTATCTATCGCAGGAGCCGGAATACCATCTTTCAAATATACATGCGCAGTTTCCACCCTTATTTCATTCCACAGTCCGGCTTTTATAAAACTATTTAACAACTCGGTTCCGCCTTCTACTAAAAGGGACTGAATCTTCCTCTCCGACAAACTATCAAGCACCTGTTGTAAAAGATTGGATGAGAAGTCCGCTGTAATATAGTCTACACCAGGGCGGCTTTCCACCGTTTTTTCAGTAAAAACAAGTGTAGGAACCGAACCATCCAATACATGGAAGTGAGACGGAATCCGTAATGTTCTGTCTACTATTACCCGAAGTGGATTTTTCCCGGCCCAATGCCTTACTGTAAGGGAAGGATTATCATTAAGCACAGTATTGGTTCCAACCATAATGGCATCCATTTCTGCGCGGAGTTTGTGAACCATACGCATCGTCTCGGGCGACGATAGGACTACCGGTACTTTCCGGTCATCATTTCTGGCACCGTCTATAAAACCATCTCTGCTCTGCGCCCATTTAAGAATAACATAAGGGCGATGGGTCGTCTGATATGTAAAGAAAAAGCGGTTCAATTCCTTTGTCTCTGACTCAAGTACGCCGGTTACGACTTCAACTCCTGCTTCTTCCAAACGACGGACACCTCTGCCGGACACTTCCGGGAAAGGATCCAGGCATCCCACAACCACCCGCGGAATCCGTTTCTGAATTATCAAATCCGCACAAGGAGGCGTTTTACCAAAATGAGAACAGGGCTCAAGACTAACATATATGGTTGATTCAGGAAGCAGACTTTCGTCCTTAACCGCCCGGATAGCATTCACTTCAGCATGAGCTTCTCCACAACGGCGGTGATACCCTTCTCCAATAATTCTGCCATTGTGAACTATTACGGCGCCAACCATCGGGTTGGGCGACGTACTGCCTGCTCCTTTTCGGGCCAGGGCAATGCATCGTGCCATATATTTCTCTTCAATCTGCATTATTTTCTTTGCTTATTTACCAATTCTGAACTATTTTTGTACCAAAACATTTACACATGAACGAGACCTTGGCTTATATACACGACTCTCTGAAAGGAATTTATTCCGAGCAAGAAATCCGGAGTCTATCCCGTCTTCTGACAGAAAATTGCTGCGGAGTGTCGCACCATAGTCTATTCTTCGACAAAGATATACAAATATCCGATTCGCAAAAACAAGAAATCGAGGCTATCCTCACTCGTTTGAAACAAAACGAGCCGATCCAATATATACTGGGAACTGCTTATTTTTATGACCTCACATTTAGGGTAAATCCATCGGTTCTTATCCCCCGGCCGGAAACAGAAGAGCTGGTGGACCGTATTATTGGCCGTCACCACTCCCAGGCATCCAGGATACTTGATATCGGGACCGGCAGCGGTTGTATAGCTGTTACGCTGGCTAAACATCTTCCGGACGCAGCTGTAGTTGCTGCCGATATCTCTCCTGAAGCAATTGCAACAGCCCGACAAAATGCGGAGAGCAATAAAACGCCGGTCACATTTATACAGACCGACATACTGAAACGACAGGCTTTCGATGATATTCCCGGCATTTTTGATGTAATTGTGAGCAACCCTCCTTACGTAAAACAAGGTGAGAAAGTGAATATGGAAGCAAACGTACTGGATTACGAACCTCATCTTGCCCTATTTGTTAACGACAATGATCCGTTACTTTTTTACAGAACTATTGCCCGGTTCGGAAAAGAGAAATTACGAAAAGGAGGCTCTCTGTACTTCGAGATCAATGCGCAGTACGGGAATGAGGTGGCCGATTTACTGAAAGAGGAAGGATATTCTTCCATTCAAATTTTAAAAGACATACCGGGCAAAGACCGGATGATACAGGCCGAACGATGAAACAGACAAACGAAGCGGAACTTCTGCACCAATGTGCCGCCTATTGCTCGGTAGCAGAAAGATGTATTTTCGACATAAAAAAGAAAATGGAAACGGCAGCTATTTCTACCGAAGCGAAAGAGCGGATTATCCGCCGGCTCGTGGAGGAGAAATTTATTGATGAGATAAGGTTTTGCCGTAGTTTTGTAAACGACAAGCTTCGCTTCAACAAATGGGGTCGCATTAAAATCGATTTTGAACTCAGAAACAGGGGTATCGATGCTTCAATAAGAGAAGATGCCTTGAATCAGATAGACGAACAATATTATTACGACATCCTGTTTTCCATTCTTAAGGATAAAAAGAAAAGCGTAAAAGCAAAAGATAACCGGGAAGAATTTCTTAAGCTTCTTCGGTTTGCTGCTGGAAGAGGTTTCGAAACGAATCTTGCCTCCCGCTGTCTGAAGCAACTTGTAAGAGGAGGTGAAGATGAAGATTTTGCATGATCTGCTTGCACTTTTCTTCCCCCGTCTTTGCCTCTTGTGCGGCGAACTGTTGGTAGACGGAGAAAAATGTCTTTGTCTGAGTTGTATATACAAACTACCACGTACCAATTATCACCTGCGCCCGTTTAATCCGGCCGAACAGCTGTTTACGGGAAAAGTAGAAATAGAAAAAGCTACAGCATTCCTTCATTACGAAAAGGGAGGCAAAGTTCAGCAACTTATTTACGCCATCAAGTACAAAGGCGAAAAAGAAGCCGGCTTCCAATTGGGCCGACAGGCTGCATTGGCCTTGCACGAAAAGGGATTCTTCGAAGGAATTGATATGTTGCTGCCTGTTCCGCTTCACTCGCAAAGACAGAAAAAAAGAGGATATAATCAGGCCGAGTGGATTGCCCGCGGAATTGCTTCGGTATGCCTGCTTCCTATAGAAAACAAAGCCTTGGCGAGAATCAGGAAAACCAATACGCAAACTCATAAGAATGTGTTCGACAGGTGGACAAACGTGCAAAATATTTTCAGCGTAAAATCGGAAGAACCGCTGATTGGAAAGCATGTTCTGCTTATAGATGATGTACTTACAACAGGGGCTACAATCGGGGCGTGTGCCAGCTGTCTAAGTGCTATTGAAGGGACCCGTATTAGTATCTTAACGTTATCCATAGCGTAAATATATAGGAAATTTTAATCAGTTTCCTTAGGCTTTATCAATCTCATTGTCTATTTTTGCAAACGATATCAAATATATAGGATTGTATGAAAACACTGGAAAGATTAGTTGCTGAGAAATTATTGAAAATTAAAGCCGTTAAATTGCAACCGGCTAATCCGTTTACATGGGCTTCGGGATGGAAATCTCCTATCTACTGTGACAACAGAAAGACTCTCTCTTATCCGGCTGTTCGTACTTTTATCAAATTGGAACTTGCCCGCGTAATAAGCGAAAAGTATGAAAACGCTGATGCCATTGCCGGAGTTGCCACTGGAGCTATTGCTCAGGGTGCGTTGGTTGCCGATTTACTTGGACTGCCATTTGTGTACATCCGCGCTACTCCAAAAGATCACGGATTAGAAAACCTTATCGAAGGCGAACTTAAACCGGGTTCGAAAGTAGTAATCGTGGAAGACCTTGTTTCTACAGGTGGAAGCAGTCTGAAGGCTGTTGAGGCTGTTCGTAATTTTGGTTGCGAAGTGATTGGTATGGTAGCTATCTTTACTCACGGATTCCCTGTTGCTACACAACAGTTCAAAGAAGCAAAAGTAACGCTGACAACGCTTAGCAATTACGATGCTGTTATCGAAGAATCTGTTCGTACGAATTACATCGACGAATCTGATATCGCAACTCTGCAAGAGTGGCGTAAAGATCCTGCGAATTGGAATCCAGAAGCTTAATTTAACCGGCAAACTTATGACAGAATTTGTTAGCGAGGTTAAAACAATCCCGCATGATGAAGATCGTATCTTCACCATGCTCTCCGATTTATCGAACCTGGAACGGATTAAAGACCGTATTCCCCAGGATAAAATAAAAGATTTTGAATTCGACAGTGATTCGTGCTCGTTTACTGTCGCCCCTGTTGGTAAGATTACGTTCAAAATTGTTGAACGCGAACCTAACAATACCATCAAGTTCGAGACAACGAATTCGCCGGTTCCTTTGTTTTTGTGGATTCAACTAAAGCAAGCTGCCGAGGGTGACACGAAGATGAAGATGACTATCAAGGCCGAGCTTAATCCGTTTATCAAACCTATGGTATCCAAACCATTGCAGGATGCCCTCGATAAGATAGCTGTTGTCATCGCATCTCTGCCTTATTAATTAGCATTATGGCTCAGAAACTTTGGGAAAAGAACGTAAAGGTAGACCAACAGGTTGATACCTTTACGGTAGGTAAAGACCGCGAGATGGATCTTTACCTGGCAAAATATGACGTGCTGGGTTCCATGGCGCATATTACCATGCTTGAAAGTATCGGGCTCCTCGACAAAGAGGAATTACCCATTCTGCTCGCTGAACTGAAAAATATTTACAAGATAGCCGAAGACGGACTTTTCGTAATTGAAGAGGGTGTGGAGGATGTTCACTCTCAAGTGGAACTTATGCTTACACGTAAGCTTGGCGACATGGGCAAAAAGATTCACAGCGGACGATCCAGAAACGACCAGGTATTGGTAGACCTTAAACTGTTTACCCGTGCGCAGATCGAAGAGGTTGTTCAGCTTGTTTCCGAACTGTTTGGCGTTTTGCTTAGTCAGAGTAACCGCTACAAAGAGGTGCTTTTACCCGGTTACACTCACCTTCAGATTGCCATGCCTTCGTCGTTCGGACTGTGGTTTGGCGCTTATGCGGAGAGTCTGACAGACGATTTGTTGCTGATGCAGGCGGCATTTAAGGTATGCAACCGCAATCCGTTGGGTTCGGCTGCCGGATACGGATCTTCTTTTCCGTTGAACCGACAAATGACTACCGACTTGCTTGGCTTCGATTCTCTCGATTATAATGTGGTATATGCTCAGATGGGACGTGGAAAAATGGAACGCACTGTTGCATTTGCCCTTGCAGGTATTGCAGCCACCCTTTCGAAGCTGGCTTTTGACGCATGCATGTTTAATAGCCAGAACTTTGGTTTTATTAAATTACCAGATCAGTTTACAACCGGTTCCAGCATCATGCCGCATAAAAAGAACCCGGATGTATTTGAGCTTACCCGTGCGAAATGCAATAAGATCCAGGCGCTGCCTCAGCAAATCACACTGATAAGTAATAACCTGCCATCAGGCTATTTCCGCGACCTGCAGATTATTAAGGAAGTATTTCTTCCGGCATTCGACGAACTGAAGGATTGCCTTCGAATGGTTACAATGATGATGCAGGAAGTTAAAGTAAACGAATCTATTCTTGCCGACGATAAATATTCGCTGATATTCAGCGTGGAGGAAGTTAACAGACTTGTTGCCACAGGTGTTCCTTTCAGGGATGCTTACAAGCAGGTAGGGCTCGAAATAGAAGCGGGCAGGTTTTCTCCCAACAAAGAGGTAAATCATACCCACGAAGGAAGCATCGGCAATCTTTGCAACGACCATATTTCGGCTTTGATGCAACAGGTTATCGACGGATTTTCATTCAACAAAATCAAAGAAGCAGAACAAAATCTGCTTGCATGATATTCTTTTATGCAGCCAAAGGTCTGAATAGATTCTTTGGCTGCATACGTTTTAATCTCTTTTTTCGTTCTTTATTTCTATGTAAAACCAATAATACGTACCTTTTATGAACTACACAGCAGCAGAAGACCGCTATTCGAATGGCATGAAGTACAATCGATGCGGACGTTCGGGTATTGTTCTTCCGGCTATATCGCTTGGTCTCTGGCATAATTTCGGGGATGTAGACAATATGGATGAAGCCGAAAAGATGATTCTTTACGCTTTCGATCACGGAATTACTCACATTGATATAGCAAACAACTACGGCCCTCCTCCGGGATCGGCTGAAACCAATTTCGGTAAAATATTCAAAAAACAGCTACAAGGTTACCGCGACGAGCTGATTATATCCTCCAAAGCCGGTTACCTGATGTGGCCCGGACCGTATGGCGACTTAGGTTCGCGTAAGTATCTTCATGCCAGCATCGACCAAAGTCTGAAGCGGACTGGGTTGGATTATTTTGATGTGTTTTACAGTCACCGTTACGATCCCAACACCCCGCTGGAAGAAACCATGCAGGCATTGGTAGATATCGTAAAACAAGGGAAGGCGCTTTATACATCCATTTCAAACTATCCGGCTGATAAAGCGGAAGAAGCCTATAAATACCTGGCTGCACACAATACGCCTTGCCTTCTTCACCAGTGTAAATACAGCATGCTGGTTCGTGATGTCGAGCCGGAAGTATTGGAAGTGGGACACAGACATGGCGTTGGTCTTATCGCATTCTCATCGCTTGCCCAGGGACTGCTTACCAACAAGTATCTGCACGGCATACCCGAAAATTCCCGTGCTGCCAAATCTACCGGATTTCTGCAAAGGGATCAGGTTACTCCCGAAGTAATAGCAAAGGTATCCAAGCTAAATGCGATAGCAGAGCAAAGAGGTCAGACTCTCGCTGAGATGGCTTTGGTATGGGTCTTGAAAGATCCGCGCGTTACCTCTCTCATTGTTGGAGCCAGTTCGGTATCCCAA
>JAGPJL010000038.1 GCA_018054455.1 Parabacteroides sp. | reverse complement strand
GCAACAATACCAAACAGCATCCCCATTCCGTGGGTAATCGTATTGGCTACTTCTTCATTGTATGATTGTTTTCTATGTCCCATTTTAATCAATATTTCAAATTTGTAAAAAGATAAATCAGTCAATTCTGTACTGATAATTTTCATTATAAACATCAAAGGTAAAAAGAATACTGTTAAATGCAAATCAGAAACGCATTCAATATTCCACTAATAATAAACTTCTTAGTAGAATTCCAGAATTATTTTAAGGTAAACATTCCGGTTTTATAAATAAAAATGTCGACATTTGTTTAGTTAAACTAAAAATGCAACCAATATGATACTTGATTCTTTATCAAACTCTTCCAGAATTGAAGCCCTTCATCCCCTATTTAAAATAGCATTTGATTTTATAAAGGCAACTGATTTTTCTAAAATGGAAGATGGCAAGATTATTCTTGAAGAGAACAAACTTACTGTTACTGTCGCGAGTATATTTGGCAAAGCGAAAGAAGAAGCTAGTATCGAAACCCACAATAAATACATTGATATACAATTACCCTTGCTGGGTGTCGAAAAGATTGGATGGAAAGCGGGCAGCGAACTTCAACAGGTGTCTGTTCCTTACAACCATGAAAAAGACATTACTTTTTATGTTGACCGTCCTACGGCTTATACTAAGATCTATCCGGGGCAGTTTGTGATTTATTACCCGGAAGACGGACATGCTCCTGGAATCGGACTCGGTGCAATAAGAAAGGTTATAGTTAAAGTTTTATTATAAAGTCAGTTGAATCATTCTTTTATTTATCTTCGGCAATTGTGTTTGTAACGTAACACAAATCTTTGGTGCACTATTTGTTTTAGTATAGAAAACTATTATATTTTCAAATATATGGAGAATCGTTTCTTAGGATTAATCGAGACAAGCATAAAAACGCATTGGGATTTGCCTGCATTTTCTGATTATGATGGGCATACATACCATTATAAAGATGTTGCCCGCAGAATCGAAAAGTTTCACATTATTTTGGAACATGCGGGAATTAAAAAGGGAGATAAGGTTGCTCTGGTAGGACGTAATTCTTCTAACTGGGCAATTTGTTTTTTCGGTATTCTTGCTTACGGTGCTGTTGCTGTTCCCATTTTACATGATTTTAAGCCGGATAATATTCACCACATCGTAAATCATTCCGGATCCAAAGCAGTACTGGCTGCAAGCAGTAACTGGGAAAACATGAACGACAGTAAAATGCCGGATGTTAAGTTGTTTATGATGCTTGATAATTTCACAATCATCAAATCAAAAAATAAGGAAGTCAATACAGTTCGGGAACGAATCAATGAATATTTCGGTAAAAAATATCCCCGTTCTTTCACTTCTGTCGATGTTAAGTATCATATTGAAAAGCCTGAAGAACTTGCTGTATTAAGTTATACATCTGGAACAACAAGTTTTTCGAAAGGTGTAATGATCCCTTACCGTAGTCTATGGAGCAATACACAGTATGCATACGATAATATTCCGTTTATCCATGCAGGTGATAATTTTGTTTGCATGCTTCCAATGGCTCACATGTACGGGCTTGCTTTTGAAATTTTGAATGGTATTAATAAAGGATGTCATATCCATTTTCTTACCCGGACTCCTTCTCCAAAAGTAATTGCAGAATCATTTACAAATATAAAGCCGACTTTAATTCTTGCGGTACCGCTAATCATTGAAAAGATCATCAAGAGCAAAGTTTTTCCGGAGTTGGAAAAACCTCTTACACGTTTCTTATTAAAAGTTCCGTTTATAGAGAAGAAAATTCTCGATATGGTTTCAACCAAACTTACGGCTTCATTTGGAGGTAACTTCAAAGAAATTTGTATTGGTGGTGCTGGCTTAAACCGTGACGTTGAAAATTTCCTGAAGTCAATTAACTTCCCTTACACGGTTGGTTACGGTATGACTGAATGTGGTCCTTTGATTGCTTATGCACAATGGGATATATTTAAAATTGGCTCTTGCGGTCGTATTGTAGACAGAATGGAGGCTCGTATCGATTCTGAAGATCCGGCCAACATTGTTGGAGAGATTCTTGTTCGTGGAGCAAATGTCATGTTAGGTTATTATAAAAATCCGGAAGCAACCAGCACAGCATTTACAAAAGACGGTTGGTTACGTACCGGCGACTTGGGGACTATCGACGAAGACGGATTCCTGTATATCAGAGGACGTTGCAAAACAATGATATTAGGTGCATCCGGTCAAAATATTTATCCTGAAGAGATAGAAGATCAACTCAACAACATGGCTTATGTAGCCGAATCATTGATTATTTCACAGAATAAAAAGCTTGTTGCTCTGATTTATCCTGACTGGGAACAAATTGACAAAGCAAATATTGATCATAATAATATCGAAAATCTGATGCAGGAGAATATTCGTGAGCTTAACGAATTACTACCTTCTTTTAGTAAAATATCGGGAGTTAAACTATATCAGGAAGAGTTTGAAAAGACACCTAAAAGGAGTATCAAACGATACTTGTACCAGCCGGCAGAAAACGATTAATCTACACATTTATATTAAAAGGCAAGGGCGCTCCATTTGGAGCGCCCTTGTTATTGGGTAAAATAGATATAAAACGCTTAAAAGTTATAGGCAATACGTACGGCAGCCAATGCCTGGTCGAAATCTTTGATCAGATTATACTTCATCTCGAGCCCTACGGTAAGTTCTCTTGAAGCATACACTTCGCCTCCCAAACCGATATTAAGACCAAGACGGCTAACAGTATCATAACCGTTAACCCAATCAAAGAATGTCAAATTAACACCGCCCAATGGATAAAATCCAAAGGAAGGATCCAATTTAACTACATAATGCGCATTGAAGTCAAGTGCCCAGGCACTCATTCCTCCATGCTTCATAAAGTGAGTTAAAGAGGGCGCGATACGAACATCATCAGACACATTGTAGCGATAATCAATTCCCACTGTAGTATTCTCCGAATCGAGTGCATATCCCACACTTAAGCCTACAGAAGAAGCTCCTTGCTGTGCATACAATCCCAGTGTCATAACCGCAAACAGAAATACTAAAACTACTCTTTTCATACTCTTTTTTTTAAAAGTTTTACCCAATAATTACTAATACTAAATCTATAACCTTATTTTACTTTCAATCGTTCGCCAGCACTGTTTACTATGCTGCGATAATATGTTTCATCATAACCAGGAAAATTTGGAGAAGCAGACAAGCCATAACCATTTTGTTTAAATTGTCCGTTCTCTTCTTTTTTTACATTACCGTCCATATACTTTACCATAAGGTGTTCGCCGAGGTTTTTCCAACGGGCAGTACTGCGATTAGCTTCGCTCGAACTGTACCAGGTAAGGAACTTAACAGCCTCTGCCGGATTCTTTGCATACATGTCTGCGGCAGCCTTATCGATGGCTGGTTGCATTGCTTCGAATCCAAGTTCCAGCTCCTTTTGTACAGGCTTAATATCTTCAATCATGAAACTATACTTGCTGTATGCCATATTAGCAACCCAGTTGTGAATCCAGAAAGCCGAAGTCCATGAAAAAGTCATCATGTCGCCATTACCCACACGGAAACATTCCGGAGATTCTGTAATAGAACAATACATTGGGGTAAATACAGCTGTAGCAGCGTCATCTACACCAAACCACAACACACCGCCAATGGCGTCTGGCAACCAGTTACGAAGTTGAGCGCACAACACGAAGCCAGTCTGCTGAGTAGCAATAGCCCGTTCGTTAACATACTCCTGCCCATCCACCTTGAAAGTCATAGGTCTCCATCTATATGGCAACTTAAATGCTCCCATACCAGCGTCATTCATCATACAGAATTCAGTTCCTTCGAAATGATCGCGCATTCCATTCTTTACATCTTGCAATGTAAGTTTTCTATCAGCTTTTACATACAAAGGCATAGGTTTGTTTGATTCTCCTTTAAGAAAGGGAATAAATGCATCCAAACTTTTGTCGAACTTACGCATAAATGACCAAACGCGCGCTTCGCAACCTCTTAAAGCACTAAAATCGTAGGGACAATATGCATTAGCGAAACTAAAATCTTTATCTTTTCCTTTATAATAGCCTTTCTCTTTTGCGAAAGAAACAACATCTGGCGAATACATACAATTTTCTTTATCTTCGAAAGGAATTTGTTGTATACGAGACTGGTTGGCATGTGCCGAAATACAATCGTCAGGAATACGAATGGCAGCCCAAACTGCGCCCTTATTACCAACTCCTTTACCAATCATCTCCATAATCCAGACTTCATTCTTATCTGCAATAGAAAAAGATTCGCCGCTGCTATAATAACCATACTCTTTTACGAAATCAGTCATTATTTTTATAGCTTCCCGGGCAGATTTAGCACGTTGCAAGGTTACATAAATCAAGCTTCCATAGTCCATTATACCTGTAGAATCCTCAAGTTCGGGACGACCTCCAAATGTACTTTCAGTAATAACAACCTGATGTTCGTTCATATTACCTACAACCGAATAGGTTTGTTCTACCTGAGGTATTTTACCCAAAGGCTTGTTCGTATCCCACTCCCGTATTTCAAGCATAGAACCTTTAGGCCACGTTGCTGCTGGCCAGTGATAAAGCTCTCCATACAAGCTATGCGAATCAGCAGCATAGGTTACCATCACCGAGCCATCTGCCGAGGCTCCTTTTCCCACAAGAAAACTGGTGCAAGCTGTAGCCCTGGCACCAGTTAAAAGAGCTGCACATGCAGCCATTACCATCAATTTATTCTTCATCATTATTTATTAAATAAAAAACAACAAATACGTTCCCGCACCACATAAATAGCCAATTAATGCAAGAATCGAAAAACGTTTTGTATAGTACATAAAATCAATTTTTTCAAGACCCATTACGGTAACACCCGTAGCCGAACCAATAATCAGTATACTGCCACCAGTAACAGCACAGTAAGCTAAAAATGTCCAAAAACCCCCATCAATGATAAAGTTCATCATATAAGGCGAAAGGTCTGCAGTTTGCTGTATAGTGGGATACATACCAATAGTTGCAGCAACTAATGCCACGTTATCCACACTCGAAGATAATACTCCAATCATAAAGCTTATAAGAAAGGGATTGTGTACACTATTATCCAAATAATTGGAAAGCAAACCCAAATGACCGGAAGTTTCAAGAGCACCAACCGACATCAGTATACCCAAAAAGAAAAATATAGTAGATAAATCAATATTTGGCAACAGCGTTGCAATCCTTAATTTATCTGACTCTTTAATGTGAAGTTGTCTACTATACATAATATCAGTATAAATCCAGAGAATAGCCAATCCGAGTAAAACACCTAGAAATGGAGGAAGATCAGTAACCATCTGGAAAACAGGAACCATTGCTAACGAAAGCGCCCCTATAATAAAGATAGTTCGTCTGGCGCGAACCGGGATTTCCGGATACTCATCTACATCCTCTTCACTTTTAACACGCAAAGTAGCCCCTTTCTTGAAAAGCCAAAAATGAGCAATAGTAAGAGGAACAAGCATATTAATCAATGCAGGAATAAATAAGTGTAAAATCTGGTGACTTGCTGTAATTTTCTTACCAACCCAAAGCAAAATGGTGGTAACATCTCCAATTGGTGACCAGGAGCCTCCGGCATTGGCAGCAATAATCACCATACAGGCATATTTAAGCCGATCAGTCCGGTCTGGAACAATTTTTCTTAACACTGCAACAAGTACAATGGCTGCAGCCAGATTATCAAGCAAAGCGGAAAAGAAAAATGCTGTAATGGAAACACCCCAAAGTAATTTTCTTTTATTTGTTGTACACAAATAACCGGTCATCGATCTAAAACCACCATGCTTATCTACAATATCAACAATCAGCATAGAACACATTACGAAGAATAGTGTTTCCGAAACATTCCCTAAATTGTATACAATGGAACGGTTTGATATAAAATATATGAACTGCTCAGTAAGCGGTCTGCTTACCATTGAAGGATTTTTAGTTAGAAATTCCTGAAACAAAGGGCTTGAGCGCTCAATAAAGATTGAATACGCATCTGCCATTAGAATCATCCACATCGAAATAGCCATAAACAAGGCTACTGCGGCTTTATTAATTTTTATTTTGTCCTCAAGTGCAATGGCTAAGATTCCCAAAACAAAAACAATAGGCATTAAAATAAACATACGTTATTTTTTAATAGTTGATTAGTAAATTGAATCTATTTGTAACCTTTTCCTGTGGTTCTCTACGAAAAACAAGAAAGACATTTATAACTCCTGTTTATTTTAATTCATATAACAATCGAATTTCTTCGGCCCAGCAAGTTTCATCCGGCGTTTCCAAAATCATAGGTACGTTATCGAAACGAGGATCATTCATCAGCATTGTAAAAGTAGTCATGCCCATTAACCCCTTACCAATACTGTCGTGGCGGTCTACACGTGAAGCCAAATCCTTCTTGGAATCATTTATATGCATACCTTTCAGGTAAGAGAATCCTACGATTTCATCGAACTTACTAAAAGTTTCGGTAAAACCTTCGGTCGTTTTAATATCGTATCCTGCAGCCAGTGTATGAGCCGTATCAATACACACCCCCACTCTCGATTTATCTTCGACTCTATCAATAATATAAGCTAGTTGTTCAAAAGTATGTCCAAGGTTGGTTCCCTGACCAGCCGTATTCTCTATAACAGCACAAACGCCTGCTGTCTGATCAAGCGTAATATTGATAGATTCGGCAATACGTGCAAGACACTCTTCTGTTGTAAGAAGGCTCAGATGACTTCCGGGGTGAAAATTAAGCCGGTCGAGTCCCAGCTTTTCGCAACGTTGCATTTCATCCAGGAATGCTTCACGTGACTTAACCAAACCTTCGGTTTCAGGATGTCCCAAATTAATAAGATAACTATCATGCGGCAGAATATGAGCAGGAAGATAACCAAATTCGGCACAACGTTCTTTAAAAAGAGCGATGCTGGTATCGGTTAACGGAGCTGCTTTCCACTGGCGTTGATTTTTTGTAAACAGGGCAAACGCTTTAGCCCCTATCTCGTGTGCATTCAAAGGTGCATTTTCTACTCCACCCGATGCACTAACATGTGCGCCTATAAACTTCATTTTCTAGTCTTTTAAATAATAATCTACTGTTGTAACAACGCGTACACTCTTAATATAGGGAGTATTTGCGTCTCTGTCTGATATAGAAAACTGTCCTTGATTTGCCGTACGAATCTTGCCGAGCTTACTATCAGAATCCGCAGCAAACTTTTCAGCAGAAGCTCTGGCATTTTTAGTCGCTTCTTCAATCATTTCAGGTTTGATATCATTTAGTTTAGTAAACAAATACTGGGTACTAAAACGGTAATCTCCTCCCGAAATGGCAATACCTTGCTTAAGCAAATCACTTTGTCTTGTCATAAGTTCGCGAACAAGGTCTACTTTATTAGATGAAACAGTAAGAACACAAGTAACATTGTACCGATAAGCAGCTTTTTCATTGGTATAACGTTCGGCCTTCATATCAATAATTTCGGGAGCAGCCACTGAAATTTCAGACGTATCAATGCCATTACTCTTCAGAAAATTACCAATAACCTTCGTTTGTTTCTCCATATTCACGTATAATACTGGTAAATCATCACCAATATCCTTAAACATCAGCGGCCAAATTACACGATCGGCTTTTACTTCCATTTCGGCCAGACCTTTTACTGAAACCACGCGGTCTTTATCTTTAAAATTATCGATGGCCGATTTTAGACATAACCCAAGCAAAACTAAACCAATGGCAACCAACAAACCGGCGATAGCCATACCTTGCGACTTTCCTTCCATATTAAATCGAATTTAAATAAGTTTTTGAAAGATAACGAATTTATTCGCATCCAACACTAAAACAAGTCTGCAAAAAGAAAGTTTTTATATTCAGTAAAATAAGCAATACATACTACAAGTGTCTACAAAGTAAATAAAACATTGGCAAGTAAACAAAAAAAAGCTGCACTATTTACCAGTGCAGCTCTATCTTGTGTAATATAAAAAGCAAAGAAAGATTAATCTTTAATCGCTGGTTGAAGGAAATCAACAAAACAAAGAGCAGCTAAAGCTGTACCATATCTTTTTTCGATGGTAATTCCTTCTGTTATAAAGTTCAGTTCACCTAAATAATACTTACCGTATGTTTTCTGGTGCAGATCATTAATAACACGAATCAAACGAGATTCCAATTCTTCAATGCGATAGCGGCCACTTACTTCACAAACTAAAGCACCTAACTTCTCATCAAAGTTTTCATCTTTGTACATCCAGGCATAAACAACACCTGCAGAAACAAACTCATCCTGATATCCATGAGATACAGCCATGATGGTTTTCATTTCCGAACCAAATGGAGGAAGATCTATTTCATCCATGGTAACCAAATGAGCGGTAGCAGGAATAACAGACGAATACGTCATGATATTAAAGTCTGAAATACCGGCATCGTAAAGAGCCATGTGGTATGAACCTGCATGCTTCTCAAGATCAGACTCCCCACTTCCCTTTGTAATAAAAAAGGTGTTTGGAATTAAATTACCAACTTTCTTTACCATTTACAAAAACTTTTTTACTTATTAATATATGCTATGAGCTTGCAAAAATAGGAACTTCTTTCCGATAAAACGCATAGTAAACATAAAAAAACGTCTATTCAACAATTATTTAATTATAAACCTTACAAAACTAATCTAAAAAGGATACGAAAAAAGGAATTACACTCTAAAAACAATACCTTTAACGCAAAGCAGCCTTTGTTCGAACACTAAAAACCTCTCCGGTTGTATCAAATCCATTTCCTTCTTCAAGAATAATTTCGAGGTCGGCAATACCTGTCTTAATACTGCGAGAAGCTGAAATATACACCACATACCGTAAAGTTTCGCCAGAGTCAATTCGTTCAATCACCATTGGATCTGAAATTCTCAAATGACTACAACCTTTCCTTTTGGTTATAATTGGTGTAACATTATGTGCAGAAGCATTGCCGTCATTTAATATTACAAAAGTAAGTTTACACTTCTCACCTGCATCTATGCCTTCATTTGAGTTCTCGTCGTCCAGAATTATATCAGTAATAACCAAGTAAGGTGCAGGAAATGCAGGAATCTCGTACACGCGCTTTTCACGCTCATTTCCCCGGGGAGCAACAACAAGTGCACCTACAGCTGTACCTGCAACTGAGCCAATCGTGGACCCGACAAAAGAACCATGCCTGCCTCCCAGATTATCACCAATAACAAAACCGAATAAACTGCCGATAGCGCTGCCGGTTTGAGTAGCAACAATTGTTTTCGATGTCTGATCCATCGTAGCACATCCATTTAGCATGAATAGAAAAGCTATTCCATATATAAATAACTTATTCATAACCATTTGTGTTTATATAGATACAGTTCAAATATACGAATTGTAAACAGATCTACCAATATTTACAGGTAAAATGTAACTCGTTTACAGACAAAAAATATTAATAATCTACTATTTATTTCACAACTATCCGAACAAAATCAGGGTTAGTCGTGTTGTAATTAAACAAACAATTAAAAGATACTAGCTATGCTTACATTATGTCTTAGCTTATTATTGCTAATATCACCAAATAGTCAAATAACAGATAAAAAAGAAACAGTTATGAAATTCGAATTGGTATCATTGCCATACGCTACTGATGCGTTGGCTCCTGTAATTGGTAAATCAACCATTGAGTTCCATCATGGTAAACACCTTCTAGCTTACGTTAACAATCTTAACAACCTTATCCCGGGAACAAAGTTTGAAAATGCAGATCTTGAAACGATCGTAAAAGAATCGGATGGAGCTATTTTCAACAATGCAGGTCAGGTTTTAAATCATAATCTTTATTTCACTCAGTTCTCTCCAAACGGTGGAGGTAAGCCCAGCGGCGAATTAGCCAAGGCTATTGAAAACCAATGGGGCTCTTTCGAAGAATTCCAAAAAGAGTTTGTAAATGGTGGTGTAACACTATTCGGTTCTGGATGGGTATGGTTGTCGAAAGATAAAGATGGCAAATTATTCATTACGAAAGAAGGTAATGCAGGTAATCCTGTTACCAAAGGTTTAACCCCTCTTTTAGGATTCGACGTTTGGGAACATTCATATTATCTTGACTATCAGAATCGCCGCGCAGATCATCTAAATGAACTTTGGAAGATAGTAGATTGGAATGTTGTAGGAAAAAGATATTAATTTTATATTTGCAACATTTATAAATCCTTCCTCACAGCTTACACATGAGGACGGGAGGCGACTCCCGAACAAAATAGAGGGTACCCCAAAAGGGTGCCCTCTTCATTTATACTTACTACTTATCAAAACATAGCCCAAAAGACTAATAATGTATAACATAAGGATGTATATTCACAAACTTTCTCTTTAATGAATTTGTTTTAAATAAAGAAAAACCATTTCTCTTAATTAATTGAAACTACTGTTTGCAAATTGAATCGTTTTGACTAAATAACATAAATTTATGATATATGAAACGAAGCTTTGTCACATCAGTTCTGTTTACTTTTATTCTAGTAGGAGTAGGAGTTGTTTTCTTCTCTGCCTGTTCGAACGAACAGGATGACTTTAATGCTTTGTCGGAAGATATTGCATTAACTAAAGCTGCCACTAATATTCTTCCGGGACAGAATTTCGTTCCAAATGAAGTATTGGTAAAATTTAAACCCGGAGCTTCTTCTTCCGCACGAACAGTTGCGCTAAGCAAAGTGAACGGTGTGGTTGCTGAAAAGATTCTTACCCATGCAATGAAACATGCAGGCGACAACGAAGGACTCGTTCTGGTAAAAACTCCGATGGCTGTTCTGAATGCTGTTGGTCATTTGAAAGGTGCTGCTGAAATTGAATTTGCTGAGCCTAACTTCATTTACACCACCGACCTGGTCTCTAATGATCCCTATTATATTAATAATCAGCTTTGGGGCATGTATGGCTCTTCCACTACACCGGCAAATGCCTATGGGTGTCAGGCTGGTGAAGCCTGGGCTAATGGTCATACCGGATCCGAAACTGTATACGTTGGTATAATTGACGAAGGGTATATGTACACTCATGAAGATCTGGCAAACAATGCTGGCACAAATCCGGGCGAAATTGCCGGTAATGGCTTAGATGATGATGAAAATGGTTATATAGATGATGTATATGGCTGGGATTTTGCTAAAAATGATAATTCTGTTTTTGATGGTAAAGATGATGATCACGGAACGCACGTGGCTGGTACAATAGGCGCCGTAGGTGGAAATGGCAAAGGTGTTGCCGGAGTATGCTGGAATGTGAAGCTGATGGGAGCTAAATTTCTTGGAAAAAGGGGTGGAACCACTGCGAATGCAATCAAAGCGGTCGACTACTTTACAGATCTCAAGACCATTCATGGAATTAAACTGGTTGCCACAAACAATTCATGGGGTGGCGGCGGATTTTCTACGGGATTGATGGCTGCTATTGAAAGGGCAAATGAAGCAGGTATTCTTTTTATTGCTGCTGCAGGAAATGAGGGTCTGAATATTGACTCTACCCCCTCCTATCCTGCATCATATACAAACTCTAACGTTATCGCGGTAGCATCTATAACCAGCACGGGGGGACTATCAAGTTTCTCCAATTACGGAGTAACTTCTGTGGATATAGGAGCTCCCGGATCATCTATCTGGTCGTGCATTCCCAAATCAACAAAAGGTACATTAATTTCAGGTTATGCCAGTTATAGCGGTACATCCATGGCAACTCCTCACGTAACAGGTGCAGCCGCATTGTATCTGGCTTCGCATCCGGGAGCTACTGTTGCAACAATAAAGGCTGCCATACTTGATGGTGTACCTACTTCTTCCTTAACCGGGAAGTCTGTAACAGGAGACAGGTTAGATGTTAGCGGATATTAAACTCAGTATAATAAAAAGGAGGTAAATATGAAAACTTCAAGCTTTAAATTCATCAGTGCTATTTTGCTTATGTTATTTGCTTTTATGATAACAAGCTGTGTAATTGGAATAGATGATAAAAAGGAATATGATCAAATGAAAGCAAGGTGCGCGATAGAAAATCAAAACAAGACAACCATTACGCAGGTTTTTGAAGCAATTAATGCCAGGGATTTCGAAAAAATGAAAGAATTTTATACACCGGATTATAAAATGACGGGGCCTCGTTTGCCTAAAGCCTATACGTTGGATTCCCTGATTCAGTATATACAAAAGGATATAGCTGTTTTTCCGGACTTGAAATACAGCGTAGAAAATATGATTGTCCAAGGCGACACTGTAGCTGTTAAAATTGCTCAGTTTGGCATTCAGAAAAGCGACTTCATGGGAATTAAACCAACAGCAAAACAAATTTCCAGGGCTGCGATTTTTATTTCAGTCTTTTCTAATGGCAAATTAAAAGAAACATGGATTTTGCAGGATAACCTTGGATTCATGGAGCAACTGGGAATGCAACTTACACTTAAACCTGAATTAAAAGTAAAAGGTAAGAAATAAAAAAACAGGAAGATTTAAGTATCAGTTATTACAAAGGCATGCGGACAAATAGTTTGCATGCCTTTTTTACTTTACCTGACCCAATTCCAGTTCGATCTCACCAAAGTCAATCATGGCATTGAATAAACGAATACGTGAATATTTTTCCAGTTCTTCTACAAGGATATCTCTTTCTGTAACACAGCCTTCAAGCAGAAGTTGAGCACGTCGTGTTCCCTTTAATAGGGGGTACATGGGCGTTTCCCATGCAGATCCGTTCCATAAAGCAATGTTGCAGATACTGGTATCTGTAAGGCAATTGTTCTTTACAATCAGAATATCGTCTTCGCTTCCTCTCATAGCAAAGAGTTCATCCAGTTTACTTCGCTCCGTACTTTTAAAGCTGTAGTTTATATCATTGCAGGTTACTAGTCGAAGCGATGAAACGGGACGCAGAGTATATGGAGCATAGCTTACATTTATTACGTCTCTGGCATATTCAACCCGGCATTTGGTGCGGAGTTTATGCGGTAAAGGATCAATAAAGTCGGCTAAATTGATCGGTAAAACATCGCCATAGATAGCCTTACGGGTATTGTTTAGTCTGTCATTATGACCCTTCAGATTGTAAATCAACCCTTTTTCGATGCAGATGGATTCAATGTAGTGGCACATATACTTTTTGTATCATTTCATTATACTCACGTTCCATTTCACTTTGGGCAGTTATTCCTCCACCACTTTTAAATACGAGCTTTTCACCGTCTTGTTCTACAAACCTTATCATAACAGCACTATCAAGTTGATGACCGTCAAAATATCCTGTCACCCCGGTATAAAAACCTCGCTGATAGGTTTCGGCCTCGTCAATAATGGCTTGAGTCATTGGCTTAGGAGCACCGGTTATAGAGCCTGCAGGCAACAATCGGAAAAGTATATCCCCTAGATGCGAAAGGTAATCGTCGGGTAGTTTTCCTATAATTTCAGAGCTAACCTGTAGTAGATTTCCTTGATTAGTAACCAGTTCATCGATGTATCTATAGTTAGCAACCACAACTTCGCCGGCTACCATGCTAAGATCATTGCGAATCAAATCTACGATTGTAGCATGTTCCGCGGCTTCTTTGGTATCGTTTAAAATCTGTTCTCTTGCATCAGGAATTGTAGCATCAATTGTTCCTTTCATGGGATAGGAATAAATACGCCCCTCACGGATACGAACAAATATTTCGGGAGAGAAGAATACAAAACGATCTTTCAGCCACATTTTAAACAAAGCATTTGAACGGAAAAAGAGCTCACGTAAGGAGAGATTTGTTTCAACCAATGTGGAACAAGTGAGATTGGTTAGATACGAATTTCCATTACGGATATGATTAACAACTGTTTGGAAGGAGCTTTCATATGATTTCATTGAGATAGGTTTGGGCTCCCATTTAATCGCTTCGGAATTAATTGGAAGCACGGAATCATCTTGCTTCAGCACATTTGTGAACCCATTTAAATTATACAGACATTCATCCGGTTTAACAGCAAAAGTCTCTTCCAACAGAATTTGTTCCTGCTTGTAATCAATTATAAACAGAAAAGGCTTGCCCGCTTCCCCTAACTGGTTCATCCGGGCAAGCGCTTCCGATTTTGAATATTGTTTCATTTTACTTTAAGAAACGTTCTGTTAGTCCGCCAAAGGCATCAATACGACGGTCGCGGAAGAATGGCCACCAGCGACGAACGTTTTCGCTCCTGGTTTTATCTATTTCTACTACCTGAACCATTTCTTCATTGTTTGAAAATTCGGTTATCAGCTCTCCCTGAGGACCTGAGACAAAGCTATTACCCCAAAACTGAATACCGTTGGTCTGCCCGGACGGATCAGGTTCGTGACCGGTTCTATTTACAGAGATAACAGGTAGTCCATTTGCAACAGCATGTGCACGTTGTGAAATAACCCATGCTCCCAATTGACGTTCCTTTTCCTCTGAAGTATCGCTGCTCTCCCACCCGATGGCTGTTGGATAGATGAGCATTTCGGCACCACGCATGGCCATTAAACGGGCAGCTTCCGGATACCATTGATCCCAGCAAACCAATACACCCAGACGACCTACAGAGGTGTCGATTGGCTCAAAACCCAGATCCCCCGGAGTGAAATAAAACTTTTCGTAATATGCCGGATCATCGGGAATATGCATCTTTCGATATTTGCCTGCTATGGAGCCATCACGTTCTATTACAACGGCCGTATTGTGATATAACCCAGGAGCGCGTTTTTCAAACAATGAAAGCACCAGAACAATACTAAGTTCCTTAGCCAGCGCACCGAAAATATCGGTAGACGGTCCGGGAATAGTTTCGGCCAAATCAAAAAGATTGGTATCTTCGGTCTGACAAAAATAGAGTCCGTTGTGCAATTCCTGCAAAACAACCAATTCCGCGCCATCCTGCGCACAGCGTATTATATTCGCTTTCAGTTTAGCGATATTAGCAGAAATGTCGCCTGTGTTGGCTTGCTGTACTAATCCTACTTTTAGTTTCATTCGCATACTACTTTATAAATCCTTCGGGATACTGCATGGTTACACAATGCAACGATCCATGTTGCTTAATGAGTGGCAGGCAGTTGATACCCACTATTTCGCGGTCGGGAAAAGCTTTTGTCAACTGAGCTTTTGCCTCTTCGTCTTTCGGAGAATTATAGGTTGGAAGCAAAACGGCTCCGTTTATAATCAGGAAATTTGCATAGGTTGCAGGCAGGCGTTCGCCGTTCCACTCAACACTATCAGCCATTGGCAGCGGGATCAGCGTATAAGCTGTATCATCCGCCATACGAAAGGCGATAAGCTGTTCTTCCATCTCTTTAAGTTCAGCGTAGTGTTCATCTTCTTCGTCCTCGCACTTAACATAGGCAATGGTGTGATCGTTGCAAAAACGGGCCAGAGTATCTACATGACTATCGGTATCATCACCGGCCAAATAGCCGCTTTCCAGCCATAGGATACGTTTGAATCCGAAAAGATCTTTCAACTGAAACTCCAACTCTTCGCGGGAAAGATATTCATTACGGTTTAACGAAAGCAGACATTCGGCGGTAGTTAGCAGAGTGCCTTTCCCATCGGATTCCAGACTTCCACCTTCCAATACAAAAGGCTGCATATTTAGTGGCAACACTTCATCGTTGAAGGTATCCGCCATAAATAAAAGGCGAGTAATAAGGTTATCCTTATCAGCTGCATACTTCATTCCCCAGCCATTGAATACAAAATCGTAAACTGCAGGTGTTCCATCAATAAATACGGAAATTCCACCATGGTCTCGCGCCCAGGTATCATTTGTTTCCATTTCCCGGAATATAATACGGTCGTAATCCACTTCTCCCAACTGCTGCTTAACCTCTTCTTTGCTGGTACAAACAATAAGAAGACGCTCGCGTTTGATAATTTCGCGTGCAATTGATACAAAACAGGGAATTACTTCCCCGAGGATAGGCGCCCAATCAGTGTCCTCATGGGGCCATGTTAGCTGAACAGCACTCTGAGGAGCCCATTCGGCTGGAAACAGGATGTTCATATCTTCTTTCATCTTTCTATTCTGTTTTTATTTCCCTATTCTTGAGGACAAAGATACAAAAGATAGTTGTAAAAAAAGAAAGCGGCAGCACTTTCGAAAAAGTACTGCCGCTATAATAATAATTAAATTCGAGTTCTGTTATTTGTAAATATGCGCAGCAAAACCTCCACCGGGAGCCATTTTAATTTTCAGCTTCTTGTTGGCAGGCAACATAATTACTTCTTTCTTATAATCCCGGCCAGCTCTGTCTGCATTCACTCCGTCTTTAAATATCTCTGCTTTAAAGTCACCTTCACCCAAGAACGAAAGATCAAGTTCCATTTCTCGTGCATCCCAATTTGTAAGAGCTCCTACATACCAGTCGTTTCCGTGTTTGCGGGCAATAGCCACATATTCCGAAACCTTTCCGTCAAGAGCAACTGTCTGATCCCATACAGTAGGAACAGTAGCAATAAACTTGGTACATTCTTCTTCCCGCATGTAGTTGGATGGATTATCACACAACATATTAAACGGAGATTCAAAGATAACATAGGTTGCAAGCTGGCGACAACGTGTGCCCTGACTCATTGGCTCTGAATTGATTGGGCGATAACTGCCTCGGGCCGCATTGCGCATCGCTCCCTGAGTATAATCCATCGGCCCTGCAATCATACGGATAAATGGGATTGTTACATCGTAAGTAACCATATCGTACGATTCGGGCGACCATTTCAATTGTTCAAGTCCGTTTACTCCTTCATAGTTAATTACGTTTGGATAAGTACGGTTCAATCCGGTTGGTTTGAATACTCCGTGGAAGTCTACCATCATTTTGTATTTGGCACACACTTCGGCTGCCTGGTAAAGAAAGTTAACCATCTCTTGATCATCGCGGTCCATAAAGTCAACCTTAAAGCCCTTAACTCCCATTTCGGAATAATGCTTTACCACATTTTCCATATCACGATGAAAAGCCCAGTAACCTGCCCAAAGAATAATATCCACGTTCTTTGATTTGCCATAAGCAACCAACTCCTTAATATCAATTTCAGGAACAACCTGCATAAGGTCTGCCTGCATATTTACAGACCAGCCTTCGTCCAGAATTACATAGCCAATACCGTGTGCCGAAGCAAAATCAATATAATATTTATAGGTCTCATTATTAATGCCTGCTTTGAAATCTACACCGTAAATATTCCAGTCGTTCCACCAATCCCAAGCTACTTTTCCCGGTTTAATCCAGGAAACATCACCAACACGGTTAGGAGAAGCCAAACGAAATACCATATCGTTATCGGCCAACTGCTTGTCGCTTTCCGAAACTATAAACGCTCGCCAGGGAAATGCTCTTGTACCGGATGTTTTGGCAATAAAGCTTTCACGCTCTCTGACAAGTTTTTGCAGTTGATTGTGTCCACCCTGTTCAACAACTTTAGGATAAGGTGCGTGAACAGCTTTTAACGATGGTTTGTCTGTAGTGTTATTCAGAAATAAACCGGGAAAATCTTCCAGATCAGCCTCTGTTATACATAGCTTTTTCCCGTTATCCAAAGATACAAGAAACGGAAGAATCATCAATCTTTTATCGTTAAGCTTTGTGATGGGTTCATTTACATAGGGCTGTTCGAAAGAGTTGAAGTATTGTTCTTCGAAAGTGGCAGCTCTGCTGTTTACATAAGGAGCAAAAGTGGAATAATCCTTACTGAAATTATAAGAGGCTTCTTCGGCCGTGACAACGATTTCTCCTTTTTTCTTAGTAACAAACCGGTAGGCCAATCCATCATTATAAGCTCTGAATTCAACAGAATAATTCCCTTTAAACAAAAGAGTCATCGCGTTGTAGGTATCCGTAACTGCCGTTTTCTTATAAAACTGCGCAGGGATTATTTTATTAACAGTACCCTTGGTAACCTTTGATACTTTTGGGTCTGCTCCCAACACTTCACCTCCCTGAAGCGACATGGAAATGGGCGAAAGGGCCAACACTTCGGTACCATCATGCGAGACAGAGAATTCGATGGATTTGTCTACTTCTACTACAGCCTTTAATTTACCGTCGGGCGATTGTAACTGGTAATTTTTTTGTGCCAGCAAATTCATACCCCCGGCAACAAACAAGGTTAAACATAAAACTTTTACATTCATGGTTTATTCAATTATAATTTAATTTTGCAAATATAAGCGGATTTGGAAAGAAACTGTTATTGAAAATCGATTATCTTTGCCCCAATTGTTATACGATTAATTTTAACATTATGTTAAACGCTAAATTGTTCAATCTTTTATTTTTTTGCCTTGCTCTCTTACCGGCAAATGCTCAAACAAAATGGTACTCCCCAATGGAGGCAGGGTTTCCGGTTGTTCAGAATCAAGGATGGATAAAAGAACTTGGCAATACGTATTCACGTTTGCCTCAAAGGGCAGAGGTCGAGGTCCGCAAACCGTTATGGAATCTTTCACTTAATTCGGCAGGTTTAGCTATTCACTTCTATTCAAATGCTCCTGAAATAAAAGTACGATATGGAGTATCCGGTCCTTTATCAATGCCTCATATGCCTAATACCGGAGTTTCAGGCATAGATCTATATGGAATAGACAGTGATGGAAATTGGATGAATGCCTCTGGAAGTTATCAATGGGGTGACACAATTAGCTACACATTTACGAATATAGGCAAAGATAAATTTCACAACCGGGGATTCGAATATAGACTCTATCTCCCACTCTATAACACCGTTAAGTGGTTGCAAGTTGGTGTACCGGAAAATACCGAACTGAAGTTTATCCCTGTTAGAGAAGAAAAACCCATTGTGGCCTATGGCACTTCCATTACCCAAGGGGCATGTGCTTCGCGACCTGCAATGGCGTGGACAAATATTGTTTCTCGCACGTTGGATTATCCACTAATTAATATGGGATTCTCAGGCAACGGCAAATTAGAAAAAGAGGTTATTAATTACCTGAACGAATTGGATGCAAAACTATATATTTTAGATTGCCTCCCCAATCTCACCCAATCCAGTGATAATGAAGCTTATATTCGTATAATCGAAGCAGTTAAGCAAATAAGATCCAAACACGCTACACCAATTTTATTGGTAGAGCATGCAGGATATAGCAGCAGTAGCCTGGATAGCGTACGAATGAAAGATTACACTCGTTTAAATAAAGCTTCCCAGATGGCTTATAAAGCTTTGCAAACCGAAGGAATTAAAGATATTTGGTATCTGTCTGACAAAGACTTGAAGTTATCGACCGACGGATGGGTAGACTATGTGCATCCATCAGATCTGGGTATGCAGAATTATGCGGATGCATATTGCAAGATCATTCGTGAAATTCTGCATATGCCTGTTGGCAATACGGTTACCACTAAACCTGTAACCCAAAGACGGGAACCCGACAATTACGAATGGCAGGCACGTCACCGAGAAATTCTTGCTCTAAACAGAACAAATCCTCCGAAGGCAATTGTATTAGGAAATTCTATTATGCACTTTTGGGGAGGCGAACCTAAAGGTCCTCATGCAACCGGAAAGGATAGCTGGGAAGCTGTTATGAAACCAGCGGGATTCAGAAATTTTGGATATGGCTGGGATCGCATTGAAAACGTTCTCTGGCGTGTATATCATGGCGAATTAGATGGCTTTGATGCCGAAAAGGTAGTAATTAAAATTGGCACAAACAACCTGGGTGCGCACAGCGACGACGAGATAATGAATGGTCTTCGCTTTTTGCTGAAGGCTATCCGCCAGCGTCAACCCGAAGCTAAAATAAAGGTAGTAGGCATTCTTCCTCGACGTGATACGGAAAAAAAGGTAGCAGACCTGAACAAGCGCATTCAGCAACTAACCAAAGAGGACGGATATTCTTTTACAGATGTAAGTAGATTCCTACTACTTTCAAATGGGAAAATTGATGAATCCCTTTTTACAGATGGTTTACATCCAAATGCCAAAGGGTATAGTCTGATAGCTAAAGGAATTGCAGAATAATCTGCAATTCCTTTCCTGATTGGATAAAAACTTTCAATGATTCTTTATTTATTCTTGTGAAGGAACTGGCTTGATATATTCATTTACAACACAGAATGTACCAGATGCTTTCCCTACCAATATTTCATCGCAATAAACTTCGCATTCGCAAAATTGGACTCTTTTGCCCGATTTGATTACATAGCCTTTAGCAATAAGTTCTTTTCCCCATGCGGCACGTAAAAAGGAGACCTTAAGTTCCGCGGTAAGTACATCATGGGAAACAGGGGTTACTGTATAGGCTGCAAAACCAGCAATTGTATCTGCAAGAGCAGCCACTACCCCTCCGTGTATTACTCCACTATATTGTTTTTGTTCATCTACTAAAGGCATTTTGGCTACAACTTTACCTTCTTCAACACTTGTAAACTCAATTCCAAGGTGATTTAAATATGGATTTTCTTTAACCCGGGTAATCATCTTCGACTTTATCTCTGCATCCATTATGTTCTTTTTGGGCGCAAAATTAGTTAATTCAACAAAGAAAACCCTATCTTTGTGGTTTAAAAAAAGAATAATATATTATTATACTTTGTGACGTATGAGCGATATAAACATTATTAAGGAAGAAGAAAGTAAAAAGAGTCTTAACTTCATTGAGGCTTTCGTAGAAAGCGATTTGGCTGAAGGTAAAAACGGAAAAAGAATTCAAACCCGTTTTCCGCCGGAACCCAATGGATATTTACATATCGGACATGCAAAGGCCATTTGCCTCGACTTCGGTATTGCCGAAAATTATAACGGAATTTGTAACCTCCGTTTTGATGATACAAATCCTGTTAAGGAAGATGTGGAGTATGTAGATTCTATCAAAGAAGATATTGAATGGCTTGGTTTTCATTGGGGAAACATTTACTATGCCTCTGATTACTTCCAGCAAGTATGGGATTTTGCTGTAAAATTAATTAAGGAAGGCAAAGCCTATGTAGACGAACAGAGTGCCGAAGTTATCGCCCAGCAAAAAGGAACACCTACGCAACCAGGAATCAACAGTCCATTCAGAGATCGCCCTATCGAAGAAAGTCTTGATTTATTCCGCCGTATGAATGAAGGCGAATTTGAAGAAGGCAGCATGATACTTCGTGCCAAAATCGATATGGCTTCCAGTAATATGCATTTCCGCGACCCGATTATATATCGTATCATCAAACACCCGCATCATCGTACCGGTACGCAATGGAAAGCATATCCCATGTACGACTTTGCCCATGGTCAGAGCGACTATTTTGAAGGGGTTACACATTCTTTGTGTACACTGGAATTTGAGGTTCACCGTCCTTTATATGATTATTTCATTGACCAGCTTAAGGAAAGCGATGATTACCGCCCCCGGCAGATTGAGTTCAACCGGCTGAATCTTACGTATACAGTAATGAGTAAACGCAAGTTACTCCAACTGGTGAAAGAAGGTTTGGTAAATGGTTGGGACGATCCTCGTATGCCTACTATTTGCGGATATCGCCGCAGAGGTTTTACATCGTCATCGATACGTAGCTTCATTAATAAAATTGGATATACAAAATACGATGGTATTATTGATGTAGCTCTTTTGGAACATGCTGTTCGCGAAGATCTAAATGCTACAGCTCAACGAGTATCAGCAGTTTTGGATCCTGTTAAGCTCATCCTAACCAACTACCCTGAAGGTAAAGTTGAGATGATGGAAGCTGTAAACAATCCTGAAAACCCATCACAGGGAAGTCACGAGATTGCATTTACCAGAGAACTATTTATCGAAAGAGAAGATTTTATGGAAGATGCACCCAAAAAGTTTTTCCGTATGACTCCAGGTCAGGAAGTTCGTCTCAAAAGTGCATATATCGTAAAATGTACCGGATGTAAAAAAAATGCCGACGGCGAGATTGAAGAGATCTATGCAGAATATGATGAGATGACTAAAAGTGGTATGCCCGACAGCAATCGCAAAGTAAAAGGAACTCTACATTGGGTTTCGGCTCAACACAGTCTACCTGCTGAGGTTCGTATATACGATCGCTTGTTTACGGTTGAAAATCCAGCTGAAGAAAAAGACAAAGATTTCCTTGAGCTGCTTAATCCTGATTCTCTAAAAGTTTTAACAAACTGTCGTGTTGAAAAGGAGCTTCTGCATGCAAAGCCTTTAGATAATTTCCAGTTCCAGCGTCTTGGTTATTTCAATGTTGACCCGGACAGTAAAGAAGGAAAGCTTATTTTTAATCGCACCGTATCCCTGAAAGATACATGGAGTAAAGTAAAAGACAAATCATAATATTTTTTAGTATATAAATGAAGAATGAAAACATTTCGCACTTGTTTGAAAAGTTCAAAGCAAGTATGGCGGAAGGCAAAGATCCCTATTTCGATGCAGATGAAATAGAGGATCTTTTAGTTGGGATTAGTGATGAAGACGCAGAAGAATATTTAAGTCCGATTTTAGATCTGGGCCTAAGGCTTCATCCAGAGAACCAATCCTTACTGATTAAGAGAGTTGAACGAGAATGTTTTAATGAGAACTATGAAGCAGCCCTAAAATACGCCGATGAAATAGGATATATAAATGATCCGGATCTTCATTTGGTACGTATGGAATGCTATTGTTTTATGAAGCAATATTATAAAGTAAACGCCTATTTGGATAGTCTTGAAAAAGATGATAATGATGATCTTAAAGAAATATATGAGTCATTTGCGTCCCTGCTGGCAGATAACGATTTCTCTGTTGAAGGAATAAATTTAACTACAAGAGGATTGAAACTGTTTCCGGATAACAGACATTTGAAAGAATCTCTCTTATATTTCTTACATGTTACTGACAAGGATCAGGAAGCGATTGTTTTAGCAAATGAGTTGATTGATGATAATCCATATTCGTATAAAGTATGGCTCCTTTTAGGGACAATATATACTAAGCTATCGAAATATGAGAAAGCCGTAGAGGCTCTCGATTTTGCTCTCACATGCAAAGAAGGTGATAGCGAAGCAAAAAAGATGAAGGCATATTGCCTGATGGAAAACGAAAGCTATGATAAGGCGATTGAGGTATATCTTGAAATTATAAGAGAAACACCAGATGGTTCTATTCAACCTTTGCTTGCGAATTGTTATATTGCAACCGAACAATTTGAAAAAGCATACACCCTCCTTAAGTCAATACTTGAGGTTTACGGAGACAAAAATGATCCGGCAATATTAGGTGGGTATCTTCATTCCTGCGCACAATTAGATTTGGACAACGAAGTAATGGAAGTAGTTAAACTAAAGGCAAAAAGGTATCCTGAAGTTAAAGAGTTTACTTTAATGGAAATGATGTTCAACAAACTATTTTCCCACGAGTCTGACGAGTCTAATATTAACAGGGAAATAGATAGAATTAGAATTGATTGTGGTGAAAAGAAAAATGTTTATGAATCCGTATTGTTCATACAAGGTTTAACTAGTTTTCAATCTGGAAATAGTAAACATGCTGTCAAATTATTTGAAGCTCTTGAACAATCAAATTCTGAATTTCCGCTACTTCGCCTGCTTTTAGCAAAAACCTATTTGGAAACAGGAAACAAAGAAAAATTCACGAAACAAGTGGCTTTGATAGAAAAGAATGATTTTAATGAGCTATTTCGTTACGAAAGGTCCCTTAATTCGATAAATCCTGATTTTAAAGGGAGAAAATATCTCCAGATTCTATCGAAACGTTATTTATTGAAGAAAGAAAACAGCAATTAGTATATGAAACGAACAATTAATGATTATGGTTTATTGCTACTGAAAGGAATTGCAATGGGTGCGGCTGATGTTGTTCCCGGCGTTTCCGGTGGTACAGTGGCATTTATCGTGGGTATTTACGAAGAGTTGATCAATTCAATTAAAAGCATCAACCCAACTAATCTAAAGTTGTTATTTACTTTCCGTATAGCTGCTTTTTGGAAAGCAATTAATGCTAATTTTTTACTGGCACTTGTTTCAGGTATCGGTATAAGCATTTTTTCGTTGGCAAAGCTTATTACCTACTTGCTGGAAAATCAGCCGGTATTGGTTTGGTCTTTTTTCTTTGGATTGGTACT
>JAGPJL010000136.1:4631-7187 GCA_018054455.1 Parabacteroides sp. | reverse complement strand
CCATGACGCAAGAAGTGTTTGTTCCCGAAAACAACGGATACAAACTGGCATGGCAAGACGATTTCAACGGCACAGAACTTGACACAACCAAATGGGAATACCGCGGAACAGGTCCGCGTAGAATTGGATACAATGACACATCAATGGTTAAGCTTGAAAACGGGAACTTGTTGTTGATGTATGATATTGTTGGTGATAGCATTCTTGGCGC
This sequence comes from Parabacteroides sp., assembly GCA_018054455.1. Lineage (GTDB taxonomy): Bacteria > Bacteroidota > Bacteroidia > Bacteroidales > Tannerellaceae > Macellibacteroides. The sequence continues at coordinate 6,976 of JAGPJL010000136.1, read as the reverse complement.
CATGATTGGATCTGCAGGAAAGTATGAAACTACCTACGGTTATTTCGAATGCCGCGCCGAACTTCAAAAATCCATTGGCCCATGGGCTGCTTTCTGGATGCAGTCTCCCAAAATATCGCAAGGAACAGATCCTGCTGAGTTTGGAGCTGAAATCGATATATTTGAATACTTCAACGAAATGGGTAAAGATACCTTACAGCATGCAGTGCATTGGGCATATGGTCCGGATATGCAATCAGTAGGACCTATGAAAAGTGGACTAGAAGGTTTGGACAAAGGATTTCACACCTTTGGACTTGAATGGACAGATACAAAATATGCCTTCTTTATTGATGGGCTTAAGTTTTTTGAACAGACAAAAGGTATTTCTAAAATTGATCAATACATAATTCTTAGTATGGAAATTCGCGATAAACTTGAGGGATTCAAGAAAGCTTGTGCTCCTGATACGTTTAAAGTGGACTATGTAAAAGTGTACAAGAAATAAATGAACATACAATGAGTACCTGCTATTTTAAATATATAGCAATTACAGCCTGCCTTTTACTTGGGAGTGGGGCTTTATCGTCTCAACCTGTTGTTAAAGGATATATGAGTACCGATATCCATGATTTGGTGCTAATATATCAGGGAGGGAGTCATCGGCTGGATTGGACAGAGGATCAGTTTCTGCCTTATGTAATACATGAAGATTCTAAAGGTAATAAGGATTGGTTTTTCGACGGTTTCCTGTTTTTGGAATTCAAAGATGGGAAAGGACGTTGCTATACATCCCGCTACGAAAAACTTAGTGCCCGGAAACAAGAATGGGAATGGTTGTTAGGGCGTATTTTTGAGGAGGGTAAGGCTTTATCTGCCCTTAACAGTTGCATTGGTAAACAAAAACAAATTCAGGGTAATCCTGGCTTTAAGCACAGGGTGGTTCTCAGTGTTCCGGAAGCTATTCCGGATCAAAAGGATTGGGGTTTGCTTAACGGAAAAGCGTTGGATTTTTCGAAGGATGCCGACAAATACGCTGCTTGTAAATGGTTTATAGATGAAGTTGAAACACGGTTTCGCAATGCCGGATACAGCAATCTTGAGCTGGCGGGTTTTTACTGGGTAGCCGAAGATATCGTAACAAGCAGACTGCAAACTGTTCCTTTGGGTGATTATGTTCGTTCGCTGAACAAAAAGTTCTACTGGATTCCCTATTGGAATGCCATGGGATACAGCGACTGGAAAAGCCTTGGGTTTGATGTTGCTTATGCCCAGCCCAATCATTTTTTTGATGCTCAGATTCCGGACCAACGTATTGACAATACGTGTGCTTTGGCTTATACCCACAATATGGGGTTGGAAGTTGAGTTCGACGATCGGGCTTTGGCCGGAGCAAAAAATTCATTTCACAAGCGATTGGTTGCCTATCTGGATAAGTTTGAATCGAATAACGTGTACGCTGATGCGGCTATTGCCTACTATGAAGGCGGTGGAGCTATCATCGATTTTGCCCGCTCGGCTAATCCAGAAGACAGAGCTTTGATGGATAGGCTGTCGCTACTTGTAAAGAGTAGAAGAGAGAGGATGAAGATAGTTTCGGATGATTTAGGAAGTTCTCCATGGAATGGCATAAATAATCACACAATTTCGGTTAACCCGGAAGGGAAGCTTTTAATAAGTACAGGCTTAGCCGATACACGGGGCAAACTGGAAAAAACAAGAGGAAAGTTTGAAATAAAGATGAAGTTGCTTTCTGCATCGCCGAACGACAAAGCGTATATCCGGCTTGTTCCCGTTAGGGCATCCGGGAAATCAAGTCTTCGGAACGAAGAGATTACGATGATGGCTTATGCTGGTAGTCAGCCTGAAATGATTAAGGGCGGTGTATTTACCCGCAAATTGAACGAAGAAACAGACAATAAAAAAGGAACATCCGTAAAGGTATCGGGGCTGACTGGCGAATTGCATACGCTTGTCTGTGAATGGAAAGAGCATGAAATTCATTTATCGCTGGATGGAATACTCTTTTTTGTGTACGATGATTATTTATACGATAGAAACGCGGTCGACTTCAAGGACTACTGGCCCTTTGATGAGCCCTGCTATTTGGAGGTCGAAGCTATATCCGGGAACAATAATCCGGTTATTTCTATTGATTCGTCCTCTTATATTGAGTATTAATTTCAATTTATACCGTATATATGTAAAGGAAACATTTTTTGCTTTCTTATAATAATAGGTTCAATAGGGGGAGCGAGCCGGCTAGTGGTTAGTCGGCTCGCTTATTTTTTACTCAGTCTTTAATCTCTTCTTATCCAGTAAAGTAGCATTATCCCAATAGACTTCTATTACTTTGCATACGAACA
>JAGPJL010000136.1:0-4531 GCA_018054455.1 Parabacteroides sp. | reverse complement strand
AGGTTCCAGGTGAATGAAAGGGCTATCATTCTTGAAGATTCGTTGATATACATTGCTCTTTTTACGGAAGCCACCTTCGACCAGTTTTCGTTTACTGTTTTATAGTTGTCGGCAAACGGATTAAATACGCCAGCCCCAACGGATATATTTTTGTGGTTATATTTGAGTTGAAGAATATGATAATTCTCGCCTCCATATATATTCTCGCCCCAGAACCAGTTCCAGTTACTTTGAATCTGGAATGCTAACATAAATTTCTTGTACTTGGCCGACATATCCGCACGGTAAAACCAATTCGTATATTCGTGGCTGTAACTGTTGCCATCACTAAGGTAATGATTTACGCCTCCGGTAACAGACAATTGCAACACATCTTTAAACGGCTGAGCCTTAAGTGTGGTCTCGGCAGACAGCCTTTGCCATTTGTTCTGGTTATCGAAGGTGTTGATAAAGCTGCTTCCTTCAATAAACTTTTCGTCCATAATAGCTTTTGGCTTGTATTCGTAAGCCGACCAAAAATTAGCGGTGAAGATACCTTTACGAACCTCTCCCGATAAATTCAGGCTGTAAGTTGTATAGGGTCGTAACTCCGGATTACCACGCGAAATCTGCAATGAATCGATCCGCTGATCTACAGCACTAATTTCTGAAAGAGACGGAGCTGTATTGTACACGCCACCTTGCAAACGTAAATAAGCATTTGACGGGAAATTGTATTGCAAGGTCAGTTTAGGATTGAAAGAATAAGTCTGATATCCGTCTCCATCTCCTTTCTGGAAAAACCAGGATCTGGTTCCCCCTACCCCGAACATATACTCCAGTTGTTTAAACTTTCCCTTAAATGACAGGTAAGCGTAGGTGTCTGACTGTTCCATTTCGGTTAGATAGCTGTGACCGTTTGTATAGGTATTATCGGCGTAGGCCTGCGTGTGTTTAACTCCTCCGCTCAAACTTCCGGCTTCAAACTGTTTTTCATAAATTGCTTCCCCAATCACTGAGTATTTTTTACCATCCACATTGTTCTTGATATCGGAAAGCAACTGATCGTTGCGTCGTTCCTGATACAAGCGCCCCGACTCTGATCCGATATAGGTTCCCACAAGGTTGAATACAAGCAGCTGCTTATTAGGTAAACTCTGCTGATAGTAGAGGTCGAGCGAAGGTCGGTTGGTAATAGCCGTACTCTTGTCTGTTAGCCGTACCATCTGCTCAGGATGTTCAACTTCATACAGATCACTGTTGTAATCAAAATGCGACTGATTATTTCCATGGTAACGAAAGGTTGCATTAAAAACCGCCTTATCATTGGGCTGATAGTTATACTGCAAGGAAGCATTCTGCCAATACATTCCTAAGTGACCCGGATGACCGGTTTCCTTGCGGTGGAGCATTGATCCGTCAGCAAAAGTAAAAAGCTCCTCATTATCCCGCCACATTTGATAAAAATCGCGGGTAGCTAATCTGTAAGAAACAGAAAATTCCGATTTCTTATTGTTCAACTTGGCCGAGATCTGATCTTCGCCCCAAACGCTGTTAACGGCATTTGTGAAATCGACAGACACATTACCACCCGATACTTTACGGCGGGTAATATAATCAAGTACAACGGCTGCATTGCCATAACGCAAGCCAGGATTATCATGATACTCTACCCGAATAATATCGTCGGGCAAAAGCGCGATAATTTCTTCGTTGGTAGCTATAATACCATTGATTCGAAGCTGTACTTCTCCTCCACCGGGAACAGAAACAGTACGATATAGGTTGTTTACCTGCAAACGAGGCAATTGCAATTGTTGGAGTAGATCTATTCCATTGGCAGATGACTTACGTTGACTTTCGGAAGGAAACACGATCTTACGGTCGGCTTTATTCTTTTCGTTCGACGCCTTTACTGTAACTTCGCTAAGCGATACAGAATTTTCTTCCAGCTCCAGAGAGCCTAAGTCGAGAGCTTTGGTTACTCCCGGTAAAACAGTTTCGGCTGTTTGATAACCAATGCTTGAAACGACCAAACGATAATCGCCTGCGGGAACATTGGCTACAATGAAATCGCCTGATTTATCAGAAGAAGCACCTCCTACAAAGGTGGTGTCTGCCGTAGTTAATACAACATTCGCAAATTCGAGAGGTTGTTTGCTTTGTGCATCCATTATACGTCCGAAGATCTGTATATTTTGTGCGGAAAGAATCGTCGTACAAAGGAACAACAGACAGGTGGAAAAAAGTAGTTTGCTCATATTCTTACTATTTAATTTTCATGTTTCTGAATATAAGACGCAAGAAGAATAGAAAGCGTTACATGAAAATCAACATAAATATACTACCTTGCATAACAATATACTTTGTAGGATATGGCAATGCATTGAATTAGATGAATATAATTACCATCTGCCACGACGGACTACTAAATAAAAAAAAGGGGATCCCGTCACAGGAGCCCCTTTTCCGATAATTGAAAGTTTGTCTAAAATTTAGCAGCAAGCTGCTTTTTTAAGTTTTGCGTATCCGTAAACGGCACGATTACCCAATTCTTCTTCAATACGAAGAAGCTGGTTGTATTTGGCCATACGGTCTGAACGGCTAAGTGAACCCGTTTTAATCTGACCCGAGTTGGTAGCCACAGCAATATCTGCAATGGTTGCATCTTCTGTCTCGCCGGAACGGTGAGATGTAACAGATGTATATCCGTTACGATGAGCCATCTCAATAGCATCGAGAGTTTCTGTAAGTGTACCAATCTGGTTTACCTTGATAAGGATAGAGTTTGCACAACCTGTTTCAATTCCCTTTTTAAGAAAATCAACATTTGTCACAAACAAATCGTCTCCCACAAGCTGAATCTTATCTCCGAGAGCAGATGTAAGTAATTTCCATCCTTCCCAGTCGCCTTCGTCCATACCGTCTTCAATTGAGTCTATAGGGAATTTAGCTACTAATTCAGAAAGGTATTCAACCTGTTCTTTGGCTGTTCTCTTGGCACCTTTAGCACCTTCAAACTTAGTATAATCATAAATACCATCTTTATAAAACTCGGAAGAAGCACAGTCAAGAGCAATTGTTACATCTTTACCCGGCTCGTATCCTGCTCCTTTAATCGCAGATAGAATAGAGTTCAGAGCGTCTTCTGTTCCGTCTAAAACCGGAGCAAAACCGCCTTCATCTCCAACGGCTGTACTAAGACCACGATCGTGTAATACCTTTTTTAATGAATGAAAAACTTCTGCACCCATTCGTAATCCTTCACGGAAGCTGGTAGCTCCAACAGGACGAATCATGAATTCCTGAAATGCAATGGGCGAATCGGAGTGAGACCCACCATTAATGATATTCATCATTGGTACTGGCAATACATACGCATTAGTACCTCCAATGTAACGATACAAAGGAATATCCAAATAGTTTGCGGCTGCCTTTGCAACTGCAAGAGATACACCCAGCATAGCATTAGCTCCCAAATTTGATTTGGTATTAGTACCATCTAATTCGATAAGCTTGCGGTCAATTTCAACTTGTTTAAGTGCGTTATAACCCAATAATGCTGGTGCTATAACACTGTTTACATTTGCTACAGCTTTAAGAACGCCTTTACCACCGTAACGCTTTTTGTCTCCATCGCGTAATTCAATAGCTTCGTTTTCGCCGGTAGAAGCTCCGGAAGGAACAGCTGCACGACCAAATGCGCCTGATTCCAACCATACATCCACTTCAACTGTGGGATTACCACGAGAGTCTAACACTTCACGTCCGATAATTTTTGCAATATCCATACTTATCATATTTAGAAATTAGTTATAAATAATCTACTCATATAAAACAAACCCAAGCATCGGAATGTTGGTGAAATTTATATAAAGATGTGCAAAATAAATACAAGACCTGGTTATAATGCAATAAAAAAGGGAGAACCCGTATGGATTCCCCCTTTTACTATTTTAAAAGCCGTAATACTTATTCAGCAGAACTTTCAGCTACTTCAGCAGCAGGTGCATCTGTAGTTGCTTTCTTTCTTGAACGACGTGTTTTAGCTGCTTTTTTAGCTACGTTATCTTTCAACATGTTTTCGTTGTAGTCAACAAGTTCAATGAAGCACATTGCTGCATTGTCACCTAAACGATTACCTGTCTTAAGGATTCTTGTATAGCCACCTGGACGATCGCCAATCTTTTTTGATACTTCCTGGAACAATTCAGTTACAGCATATTTATCTTGTAATGTACTGAAGACAATACGACGTGAATGTGTGCTGTCGTCCTTAGATTTAGTGATAAGAGGCTCAACAAACTTACGAAGAGCTTTAGCTTTCGCAGTAGTAGTGAAGATTCTCTTATGCATAATCAAAGAAGTAGCCATATTGGAAAGCATCGCCTCACGGTGAGTATTTGTCCGACCTAAGTGATTGAATTTTTTATTATGTCTCATCGCTTTACTCTTTATCTAATTTATATTTCGTGATATCCATACCGAATGAAAGGTTCAAGCCTTCAAGCAGTTCATCTAGTTCTGTAAGTGATTTCTTTCCGAAGTTACG
>JAGPJL010000037.1 GCA_018054455.1 Parabacteroides sp. | reverse complement strand
AGAACATGGGAGTTTTGACTAACCAGGAAATGCTCACGTTAGGAACCGATTATACCTTTGCGATTGGAAACGGATTGGGACTAACATTCGAACAATTTATTTACGCATCAGACCAGAAAGCATTTGCTATGGATAACACGCTCTCCTTATCCGGAATAAGCCTGTCGTATCCACTCACCCTTTTTGATAATCTCCGGACAGTTGCCTACTACGACTGGAACAATACCGAAGGTTACTATTTCGCCGACTGGCAGCGACAACTAAACCATTTTACATTTCACATAATGGCCTACTGGAATCCTGATAAGGTCCGGTTGATAACTCAAAGCCTCAGCTCTAACCGTTTCGCAGGGAAAGGCATTCAGTTAATGGTTGTCTGGAATCATTGAAATCCAGGCAGCGGCCTAAAACTCTTTCTTCTGCTGATCACGAAACTTCTTACGCCTGATCTGGACATAGCGGAGTAATAGAATAGCAACCACAGAAATCCCCATGATCAGAAAGTACGATTTATAATCCGGGTTCGGTTTGTTTCCCGGCCATCCCATCACACTCATCACCACCAGATACGCAATCAGGATTAAAGACGTAAAATTGATCTTTTTCATACTAACCTATTTTCTATCGGCAAATATACAATAAGTATTTCAATCCCTACTGTGCTATAATAAATAACTGTTGGTCCAAAAAACTACCTGCCCGGAGTTGTAAGATATAGGTTCCCCGATTAAGAGACATGGAAATCCGGCTGCTTCCCGAAGGAACCTGTTGTTGCCAAATCCGCTGACCGGTAAGTAGCATTACTGTAGCCAGTCCCTTCTGAGGCATATTTGTTAATGCAATCGAGTTGCCTTGTATTTGTAAAGATGATCCGCTTATTTGAGTTACTCCTGTTGGTAAAGTCTTCTGCAAAATCAGCTCGAACCTATCAGATTGATCTGCTGATGCTGAAAAGGAATACGTGTTATTCTCTGTAACGGAAAACACTTGCTTTGTTTGTTTATCCGAAAGGAAAACAGCGTAATCTGAATCGACAAATGAGGCTGTCTGGAAAGAAAGCGTGTAATCTCCGGTCACCGGAGTTTGAATAAATAAAGGCACATGTAATTCATCTGCAGACAAAGACTGTGAATTAATTGCCAGCAGCTTACCAGAAGAAGTATAACTTCCTATCTGCGGAACATCGGTTCGCAGGCTGGTTAATTTGTAAGCATCAAATGCCACATCGATTCCTGCTGTTGCATCCGAACGAAATCTCAGTTCTGTCCGATCCTGACAGGTTTCATTCTGTAAGGTTATACAAATAGAAGATAAGTAATCCCCGGAATATTCTGCTTTGGGTTCGGAAGAATCGGATGATGAAACGGATAGTTCTCCCTGAGCTGTTGTTTTAAAAAAGAAAGCCCCGTAGGCAGGTATCGATTGAGTGCTTCCGGCATCGAAGACTTGGTAGGTTGAACCATTATACCAATACACAAAATTACCCAAAGTAGTATTTGGTTGAATTTTATTCAGAGACATAGGCGCCGGAAATGGATTTCCACAAAGATACCACCCGCTGTGTTCGGATGACGCATTCCCGTTATAGTTATAATGTGGAACTGAAATCCGTGCCTGTCTGGCAAAATCAAGTCCTGCAGTTCCTGCTTGAGAGGTAAAAGTAAGCGTTGTATCGCTGGCAGCTCCATCTAACGCTATCAGATAGCCTTTGTCTTTTTGAAAAACCAATTGCTCTCCTACTCCCAGGGATGAAGCCAAAGGTTTCCAGTTATTTGCGTTGCTTCCGCTGGCAGCACGTTGCTGTCCGTCGTATTGCTGAGCGTAGATAAAATTGCCGCTTTGCGTGGACTGATTATCTTTTAAAACAAACCGGGGATCAATACCTTTCGTATACACATCGAAAGGAAAAGAAATAAAGTACCATTTTCCTTTTTCCGCGAGTGTTGTAATCAACTGTATTTTATCTTTTATAATAACATCCCCTTTATTTACAAAACCTGATCTTGTCTGTGCACTATGATAAACTGTAAACGTACTATCTATCGTTAACTGTGCTCCTTCTGAGATTGTAAGTAATCCGTTTCCAATAGTTAGACCTTTTAGCTGCTGCGAATTCTGAACCGTTACGTTTCCTGCTAGTAAGGCACTCCGCTTGCGTGCAGGTGGAAGATTACTCCATTTTGTTGAATCGCTCCAATTCCCTGTTCCGGAGAATAGTGAATAAGCCGGTATGCTTCCGAAAATAAATACATTATCTACGTAATACCCTCCTGAAGAGGCCGAAACGGGTGATACTGAAAAAGTAACCCCATTGGTCGAACTTATCACTGATGAATCATAAGGAGCAGTGTAGGCAACATCTTTAAGGTCTTTATTTGTCAACACATTGTTTTTAATATAACTGCATGACAGGTTCTGACCCGCAACCAAATCCTTACCTGTGTGATATACTTTTATATACATATTAGTATAGCCCGAAACATTCAACGAATCGAAAGTGATTGCACTTCCGGAGGGTAATCTCATCGATTGAGTTCCATGTGTCCAGTTAGGACCAAAAGCAGCCACATCAGACAGAGCCGCTCCGTTTCCCGACAGCGTATACCCCCAGGTATCAAGAGCGCCTGATTCGAAACTTTGAACCCTAAATGTATCTTTTACAAGGACATTTTTAGCAGGATCGTTTATCCATGTATTCCATTGACTGGGTGGGATTGTTTGTGCGTTGACTTGCAACTGAATAGAGATAAAAAGCAAAAGAAAGACAGGGCATAACAGGCTCTTCTTCATAGTTAAGATATTTATGGTTACAAAATGAGTTACAAAGATAAACGAATCTTTGAATTTACTATCTTTGTACCATGAAAGAATTTATCATATCAGACGCACAAACAGAAAAAGCTGTATTGGTGGGGTTGATTACTCCAGACCAGAACGAGCAAAAAATCAGAGAATATCTGGACGAGCTTGCGTTTCTGGCCGATACGGCAGGGGTAGATCCTGTAAAGATGTTTTACCAGCGATTGGATTACTCCAATCCGGTAACCTTTGTAGGTAAGGGTAAATTGCAGGAGATTAAAGAATATGTGGTTGAAAACGAAATAGGGGTGGTGATTTTTGATGATGAGTTGTCGCCGAAGCAGTTACGGAACATTGAAAAGGAACTGCAGGTGATGATACTGGATCGTACAAGCCTTATTCTGGATATCTTTGCAAAACGGGCACAGACAGCCCATGCAAAAACGCAGGTAGAACTGGCTCAGTATAAATATATGCTGCCACGTCTTACCCGGTTATGGACACACCTTGAGCGGCAACGCGGTGGTGTTGGGATGCGTGGTCCGGGAGAAACGCAGCTTGAAACGGATAAACGTATTATCCTGGACAAGATTTCGTTGCTAAAAAGGGACCTTATCAGTATCGACAAGACAATGTCTATTCAACGGAAAAACCGTGGAAAGATGGTACGCGTAGCTTTGGTGGGTTACACCAACGTGGGTAAGTCTACGTTGATGAATCTTATCAGCAAAAGTGAGGTATTTGCAGAAAACAAATTATTCGCCACACTTGATACGACTGTACGTAAAGTGATAATTGAGAACCTCCCGTTCCTGTTATCTGATACGGTTGGTTTTATCCGTAAGTTGCCAACAGAACTGGTAGAATCATTTAAATCGACATTGGACGAAGTTCGTGAGGCTGACTTACTGGTACATATTGTGGATGTATCGCATCCTCAATTTGAAGAACAGATTGAAGTAGTTAACAAAACACTTGCTGAAATAGATAAGCAAGAGAAGCCTATGATTATTGTGTTCAATAAAATAGATGCTTTTTCGTTTGTAAAAAAGGATGAAGATGATTTAACCCCCAGCACACGCGAGAATGTGAGTCTGGACGAACTAAAACGTACCTGGATGAACCGTTTGCAAGATAATTGTATCTTTATCTCGGCAAAAAACCGTACAAATGTAGATGAACTAAAAACAATGCTATATACGCGGGTTAGAGAGATCCACACCACGCGTTTCCCTTACAATGATTTCCTCTTTCAACAGTATGATGATGTTGACGATGGAAATCTTGATGAATAGAATACTGTTATCTTAATTCGTTAGACATATGAGTAATAAGCGTAACCTGCGGACGGAAGAAATTGCCGTACTGCAGGCAAATGCATGTAAAGCGGACAACTGGGGTTCCGTTTTTGTGCCTGATTTATTTGATATTCAACATGTAACCCACACCCACTTCTCAGGAGAGGTATCTCTGGGAGCTTTCAACAAAGAGTTTGTTCTGCCTGGCGGAGTAACAAAACATGCAGGTTTGCACAATGTAACATTACATAATTGCTCGTTGGGTGATAATTGCCTTATCGAGAATGTGCAGAATTACATAGCGAATTATGTTATTGGTGACAATTGCCTTATTCAACATATCAATGTGATGCTGGTTGATGGTTACTCTTCTTTTGGAAACGGGACTCTGATTGCTGTATTAAATGAAACGGGAGGAAGGGAAGTCCCAATGTACAATACCTTACCGGCCCCGCTGGCTTATATAATTGCCTTATACCGCCACAGACCTGAACTTATAAAACAGATCAGCAAACTTATTGAAGAGTATTCGAAAGGTGTATCCTCTTCTTTCGGAACTATTGGAAATAATACCCGGATTACAAATACGGGAACTATTAGAAATGTTTACATTGGAAGCAATGCCACAATAGAAAACTGCACCAGACTGGAAAACGGATCGGTAAACAGCCGTCCTGAAGAACCTGTATATGTAGGTGACAGTGTAATTGCCCAGGATTTTATTCTATCTCCAGGTGTTGTGCTTGCAGATGCAGCAAAATTGGTTCGTTGCTTTGTAGGCCAGGCCTGCCATGTTACACATAACTTCTCTGCGCACGATTCGCTGCTGTTCAGTAACTGTGTTTTCGAAAACGGAGAAGCCTGCGCTATCTTTGCAGGTCCATTCACTGTCTCGATGCATAAAAGCAGTTTGCTGATTGCGGGAATGTTTTCTTTTCTGAACGCCGGAAGCGGTTCGAATCAAAGCAACCACATGTACAAGCTTGGTCCAATCCATCAAGGCATTGTGGAAAGAGGTTCGAAGACAACAAGCGATTCGTATTTGATATGGCCAGCCAGAGTAGGTGCTTTTTCGTTAGTAATGGGAAGACATTATCGCCACTGTGATACATCGGATATGCCTTTCTCGTACCTTATCGAAAAGGATGATGAAACATACCTGGTTCCGGGGGTGAATCTGCGAAGCGTGGGTACTATCCGCGATGCTCAGAAGTGGCCGAAGCGAGACAAGCGCAAAGCTGACTTACACCTGGATCCGATTAATTATAATTTACTGAGTCCGTATACGATCAGTAAGATGATAAAGGCGGTAGAGGTTTTGAAAAACCTGCAATTGCTTGTAGGCGAAACTTCGGAGATTTATTATTATCAGAATACACGTATCAAAGGCTCTTCTCTTCGAAAAGGGCTGGACTTATACAACAAAGCTATTAATAAATTTCTTGGAAATTCCCTTATTAAAAGATTAGAGGGAACCAATTTCTCATCCATGGAGGAGGTTTGGAAACAACTTCGTCCAACCGATGCCAGAGGTGAAGGTGAATGGATTGATTTATCCGGAATGATTGTTCCCAAGGACCTGATTGAAGAGTATTTATGTCGTATAGAGGCTGGCGAGATTCATTCGCTGGAAGAGATCTCTGCTTATTTTCATGGATTACATAAAAAGTATTACGACATGGAATGGACTTGGGCATATGGTGTTATCGAATCTGCTTACAAGGTGAATCTGCAAACCATCGATGCGGAGAAACTGATTTCTCTGGTTGAAATATGGAAAGAATCTGTTGTAAACCTGGACGAATTACTGTACGCCGATGCAAAAAAAGAGTTTTCTCTTACATCCAAGATCAGCTTTGGTGTAGATGGTTCAACGTCTGACAAAATGAAAGATTTTGAAGGTGTTCGCGGGGATTTCGAAAACAATCCTTTTGTGGCTGCAGTAAATGAACACATTGTGACAAAGAAAGCCCTTGGGGATGAATTGATCAATAGATTGAACGTTGTTTTGTAACGGTAAACTCCCTCAGCGAAACACATCCTTAAGTTCTTTTAGGTTTTGTATAAACTGTAAGTATAGAATAATTCTGTACATTTGTGGGATAAACAGAAATCAACAATTATTTAAAAAATAGTAAAGATATGGCAACACCTCCCTTTAAGTATCAAGCGCCTTTTCCTATGGGAAAGGACGATACGGAGTATTATCTGCTTACAAAAGAACATGTTTCTGTAAGTGAATTTGAAGGAAAAGAAATCCTGAAAGTTGAATCAGAAGGACTTACAAAGCTAGCGAATGCAGCTTTCCGTGATGCTTCCTTTTTGCTTCGTACTGCGCATCAGGAACAGGTAGCTAAAATTTTATCTGATCCGGAGGCAAGTGAAAACGACAAGTTTGTAGCACTTACCTTCCTTCGCAATTCGGAAGTATCTGCCAAGGGCCAGCTTCCTACCTGTCAGGATACCGGCACGGCTATCATTACTGGTAAAAAAGGTCAGAACGTATGGACAGACGGCTGCGACGAAGAAGCGTTGTCTTTAGGGGTTTACAAAACCTATACTGAAGAGAACCTGCGTTATTCCCAGAATGTACCATTGGATATGTATAAGGAAATCAACACAGGTTGTAATCTTCCTGCACAAATTGACCTGTACGCCGTTCAGGGAAATGAGTATAAGTTCCTTTGCATTGCCAAAGGAGGTGGTTCTGCCAACAAAACATATCTGTATCAGGAAACCAAAGCGTTACTGAATCCGACTTCGCTGGTTAAGTTCCTGGTTGAAAAAATGAAGACATTAGGTACGGCTGCTTGCCCTCCCTATCATATTGCTTTCTGTATCGGGGGTACTTCAGCCGAAGCGAACCTAAAAACTGTTAAGCTTGCCTCTGCGAAATATTACGACAACCTCCCTACTTCGGGTAACGAAGGTGGTCAGGCATTTCGTGATATTGAACTTGAAAAGGAAGTATTACTGGAATCTCAGCGCATGGGTCTGGGTGCACAGTTTGGCGGTAAGTATTTTGCACACGATGTACGTATAATTCGTCTTCCCCGTCATGGTGCTTCTTGTCCGGTAGGTATGGGTGTTTCTTGCTCTGCTGACCGTAACATTAAAGCTAAAATAAACAAAGACGGTATCTGGATTGAAAAGATGGAAACAAATCCGGCTCGTTTCATTCCGGAAGAATTACGTCGTGCAGGCGAAGGTGAAGCAGTTCAAATTAACCTGAACCAGCCAATGGCCGATGTTCTGAAAGAACTTAGCAAATATCCGGTTTCGACCCGTTTGTCATTGAACGGTACAATCGTAGTAGGTCGCGATATTGCTCATGCCAAACTGAAAGAACGTATTGACGCAGGTCTGGGATTGCCTCAGTATATCAAGGATCATCCTATCTATTACGCTGGTCCTGCTAAAACACCATCCGGAATGGCTTCCGGATCATTCGGTCCTACAACAGCAGGCCGTATGGACTCATACGTTGACTTGTTTCAGGAGAACGGTGGAAGCATGATCATGATTGCCAAAGGTAACCGTAGTCAGCAGGTAACCGATGCTTGTCAGAAGCACGGAGGTTTCTACCTTGGAAGTATTGGTGGCCCTGCTGCAATTCTTGCACAAGACAGTATCAAGAAAGTGGAATGTCTGGAATACCCTGAACTGGGAATGGAAGCTATCTGGAAGATCGAAGTTGAAAACTTCCCTGCATTCATCCTTGTAGATGATAAAGGAAACGATTTCTTCAAACAACTGAAGCCTCTTTGCATACTTAGCAAATAAGTATTCATACACCTTATTATATGCAGGTACTCCGTTGATCGGAGTACCTGTTTTTTTATATTTCTGATTGAAAAAAGCCCCGGCAGAGAAAACTGCCGGGGCTTATATAATAATGTAATAAATTACTTAGTCGCGATGACCACGTTCTGGACGGGGACCTCTTTCCGGGCTTGGGCCGCGTTCCGGACGGGGACCGCGCTCACTACTTTCGGGCATACCTTCAGGACGAGGAAGCAATACTTTACGTGAAAGTTTGAACTTGCCTGTCTTCTGGTCAATATCAACCAATTTAACTTCAATTGTATCGCCTTCTTTCAAACCGGATTCTTCTACTGTTTCCAGTCTCTTCCAGTCGATTTCAGATATGTGAAGCAGACCGTCTTTACCTGGAAGGAACTCAACAAAAGCACCATAAGGCATGATAGAAGAAATCTTTCCTTGATATACTTCATTTACTTCGGGAACAGAAACAATACCCTTGATAGTAGCGATTGCTGCGTCAATACAAGCCTTGTTTGTTCCTGAGATTTCGATACGACCGGCACCATCAACTTCTTCGATAGCAATCGTAGCACCTGTCTTTTCCTGAATACCTTGAATGATCTTACCACCCGGACCAATTACAGCACCGATAAATTCTTTAGCGATAATCAAAGTCTCGATACGAGGAGCATGAGGTTTCAGATCTTCACGAGGCTCAGACATTGTTTCTTCAATCTTTCCAAGAATATGCAAACGACCGGCTTTTGCCTGAGCCAATGCATTTTCAAGAATTTCGAAAGAAAGTCCGTCAACCTTGATATCCATCTGTGTAGCTGTAATACCGTCTCTGGTACCAGTAACCTTAAAGTCCATATCTCCCAAGTGATCTTCGTCACCTAAAATATCAGACAAGATTGCATAGTTCGTTCCCTTGTTTTCAGAGATAAGACCCATTGCAATACCTGAAACCGGCTTCTTAATTTTAACACCGGCATCCATCAATGCAAGCGTACCGGCACAAACCGTAGCCATTGAAGAGGAACCGTTTGATTCAAGAATATCAGAGATCACACGAACCACATAAGGATAGTTGACAGGCAACATACCTTTTAATGCGCGGTGAGCAAGATTTCCATGTCCAACTTCCCGACGTCCGATACCACGGCTCGCCTTAGCTTCGCCTGTAGAAAACGGAGGGAAATTATAATGCAAAAGGAAACGTTCTTTTCCGTGATTTAACACGTCGTCAACCATTTTCTCGTCAGATTTTGTTCCTAACGTTACTGTAGTAAGTGATTGAGTTTCTCCACGTGTAAAAATAGCTGAACCGTGAGGACCAGGCAAACAGTCAACTTCCGACCAGATAGGACGGATCTCAGTAGTTTTACGACCATCCAGACGCTTGCCTTCGTCCAAAATGGCACGACGCATAGCTTCTTTTTCCACATCATGGTAGTAACGACCAATCATTTCGCCTTTGCCAGCCATTTCTTCTTCCGTTAATGAAGCTTTGTATTCTTCAATAATGGCATCAAATGCATCCGAACGCTGATGTTTGTCAGTTCCAGAAGTTGCTACAGCATATGCTTTTGCAAAACACTTATCGTGAATATCTTTACGAAGTTCGTCATCATTCACTTCGTGACAATAAGGACGTTTTTCCAGTTTACCAACAGCCGCTGAAAGATCCAGCTGAGCCTGGCAATGAACCTTGATAGCTTCGTGAGCAACGCGAATTGCATCAAGCATATCCGACTCCTGCACTTCTTTCATCTCTCCTTCAACCATCATGATATTATCAAGCGTTGCAGCTACCATAATATCGATATCAGCTTCTTCAAGCTGAGCGAAAGTTGGGTTTACAATAAATTCACCATTAATGCGACCAACACGTACTTCAGAAATTGGTCCGTTAAAAGGAATATCTGAAACAGCCAGGGCAGCAGAAGCAGCCAATCCGGCCAATGCATCAGGCATATCTTCGCCATCAGCAGAGAACAATATGATGTTTACAAAAACTTCAGCATGATAATCATCCGGGAATAGAGGACGAAGCGCACGGTCTACTATACGTGAAGTAAGAATCTCATAATCAGATGCTCTTCCTTCTCTTTTTGTAAAACCACCTGGGAATCGGCCCATTGCTGAGAATTTCTCTTTATATTCTACCTGCAACGGCATAAAATCAACTCCGGGATTTGCATCTTTGGCAGCACAAACAGTAGCAAGCAATACAGTATTGCCCATTCGGACAGTTACCGAACCGTCCGCTTGTTTTGCCAATTTCCCGGTCTCGATGGTAATGGTTCTTCCATCACCTAACTCGATCGTCTTGTTAATTGGATTAAGCATAATCTTCTTTTCTTTTTTTTCTAATCTCTTAAATTGGGGCAAAGGTAATGAAAGTTTACCTCTAATTATGTGAAAATGAAAATAAATAACGATGAATAAAGCCATTTTAAAGAAAAAAAAGAGGAAGAAAGACGGATTTGTAGCACATCAATTGCAAATTAATGTATATTTGCAGCAAAAATTAAAACGATATTAAAAATATAATGAAAAAAATATCCACACTACTGCTTTCGGCTTTTACTCTTTTGCTGTTTCTGTGCACAGGATGCGGCAAGTCGAACGAGTTCACCGTAAAAGGGATTGTATCCGGCGCAGACGGACAAACCATGTACTTTGAAAATGTAGGTGTTTCGGTCGTAGAAATGCTAGACTCGGTAAAACTTACAGCTGATGGTAAATTCAAATTCAAAAAACCTGGGACTACTCATCCGGAGTTTTACCGGCTTAGACTGAACAAACAGTTTATCAACGTTGCCATTGACTCGACCGAAACTGTAAAACTTATTGCAGATGCAGGCACTTTTGCCACCTCATATACCGTAGAAGGATCTGAAAGCTGCAAAGCGATTAAAGACATCACCTTGGCTCAGCTTGATGCCAATATGGAAATCAGCAAACTTCGAAAAGCATACGGCACAAAAGAAATAGCAGACAGTACTTATAAAAGCAAAGTACTTGAAGCCGCCGAAGCCTACAAAAATGTAGCAAGAAAATATATTTTCTCAGCCCCAATGTCGGCTGCAGCTTATTTTGCCTTGTTCCAGCAAATAGACGGTTTATTATTCTTTGATTTGTACGACAAAGCAGACTCAAAGGCCTATGGCGCTGTTGCAACAAGCTATGACCACTTTTATCCGGAAAGTCCCAGATCAAAACATTTGCATAATCTGGCCCTGCAATCAATCAAAGTTCTTCGTGGTCAGCGTCCGCTAAATCTTGATAACATTAAGACGGAAGAAATAAGTTTTCTTGATATTGATTTACCAACTGTTACCGGCCAGAATACAAAATTATCGGACTTGGCCAAAGGCAAAGTGGTTATAGTTAACTTTACTGCTTATCAGGCAGAATGGTCTCCGTCATTAAACATGGAACTTGGCAAAGTTTATAACAATTACCACGATAAAGGTCTCGAAATATATCAGATCTCGCTTGATACCGATGTTCACTTTTGGAAAAACGCCGCTTCCAACCTTCCATGGATGTGTGTTCGCGATCCGGAATCTGTTTATTCGCAAGCAGCAGCATTGTATAATGTAAAGCAATTACCAGCCGTGTTTATTCTAGACAAAAATGGTAATCTGGTTAAACGACTAGACAATATCAACAACCTGGAATCTTCGATAAAAAGTCTGCTGTAAGACTTTTTAGCCTCTGTTTCAGAAATTTATGTTTTAAAGCACATCTTTACATTTGCTTCTTCAAAAAAGAAGACTTACCTTTGTATAGTAAAAATAAGACAATGAGTTCCGGCCATTTCGTTGGTCGGGATTCTTTTTTTATATAGTATTCAATATTCACAAAATAAGAAATAATTAGGAGGATTTAGTATGGCTGTTAGTTACATGACAGAGGAAGGCTACAACAAAATTTTAGCAGATATTAGTCTGTTGGAAACCACAAAGCGTCCGGAGATATCCCGTCAGATTGCAGAAGCAAGAGACAAGGGAGACCTTTCTGAAAATGCAGAATACGATGCCGCCAAAGAGGCTCAAGGTATTCTGGAAGCGAAAATTGCTCAACTAAAAAGTCTGATTGCAAATGCTCGCCTGATAGATGAGTCACAATTAAGAAGTGATGTAATTCAGATCATGAGCAAAGTAAAGATCAAGAACGTAAAGAATAACATGGTTATGAGTTATACATTGGTTTCTGACTCTGAAGCGAACTTGCGAGAAAACAAAATTGCCGTAAGTACACCCATTGCAAAAGGATTGATGGGAAAGAAAGTAGGCGATGTTGTTGAAATAAAAGTTCCGTCGGGTGTTGTTAGTTACCAGGTTGAAGATATTTCCATTTAATTAAAATATATATGGCAACAATTTTCAGCAAAATTGTGGCAGGGGAAATTCCTTGCCACAAAGTAGCGGAAGACGAAGATTTTTTTGCCTTCCTGGACATTAATCCACTTGCTAAGGGTCACACACTTGTTATACCCAAGAAAGAGGTGGATTATTTATTTGATTTAAATGACGCTGATTTAAGCGCCATGATTATTTTTTCCAAGCGTGTATCACAGGCAATAGAAAAGGCCATACCATGTAAAAGAGTAGGTCTTAGTGTAATTGGTCTGGAAGTACCTCATGCTCATATACATTTGGTCCCTCTAAACAAGGAGTCAGATATTTATTTTGGTAAAGAAAAAATGGCAGTTTCTTCAGATGAACTAGCCGCAATAGCGGAAAAAATCAGAAAAGAGTTTTAAAATCAATTATTATTTGGAAAATAAAAAGATTGATTATATTTGCACGCGGTTCAGATAAGACGTTTAATAATACGCATGAACCGTTTACTAAAGATTCATTAGTGGTTTTTACTCATAAATTTGTTAACCTTAAGGAAAGGCCCCTCTGAGACAGAGCGGCCTTCTTTTTTAAACACACATTACATTAAAAACAATTACCAAAGAGATATACTGACCGAATCCCAACCGGCAGGCCATTGATCCCATCCAAGGTTTAGCACAGCTGGCAATCCATAATTCCATCCAATAGTGATACAGCTTATTAAAGCTACTATCCATATTATAAACAAGATCCACTTAGCAAGCACGGGAACAGGTTTAAACTTAAAAATCTGGCTGCATATAGCATAAATCGCTGTTACAATCGGAATTGCAACCACTAATACAGCCGAAACACTTGCTCCTATAATTATAGCCTCAGGATAACTCTGTATCGTATTCCAGTCGGCCAAAGGCATTAAATGATACAAAATACCAAAGCCTCCTCCAAAAATCAATGCAACAGCCACAATAATAAATACAAAAAGAGCTATCAACATTGGCGGTATTAAAATAATAGCGAGCAGTATCACTGCAATTTTCAGTAAAGCTCCCACTACCATTACAAAAGCATCTGCCAGTTTCTGCAATGTTGAACGGGGCTTGCCCGAGCTAACATAGTCATTTACATTATTAGACACCTTTTCGAAACCATCCGTTACAGTTTTTCCTATATTTTCGACGGTAACACTCTCTCCTCGCATTTCAAGTTTTTCTGCTGCGGTACGTGCCAATGGAATAATCAACCAAAGAATAAAGTAAATTGGAATCATTACTCCCCAGAAAAACATCGAAATAAACAGGGCTATACGAACAGCGGTTGGATCCCAACCCATGTATGCTGCAAAACCGCCTGCCACACCTCCTAAAATCTTATCGTCCGGATCGCGGTAAAATCGTTTTCTCCCACCAGTCGATGTCTTTATCTTTGGTTCTTCTGAAGAAAATTCCTTTTCGCTATCGCTCTCAAAAATCTCTTCCGGTTTACCCATACGTTTGATCACCTCTTCCACATGTTCGACTGTAATAACTTCAAAGCCAAGCTTTATCCGTTCGCCAAGCAGTTCGGAAATACGTAATTCAAAATCGTTCATTATTTCATCCGATCCCTCTTCCTTCCGAAAATGGACGCGAAGATTGGACAAATATTTGTCTAAAAGCTGGTAAGCATCTTCATCAATATGAAATACGGATCCTCCCAGATTAACGGTAAGCGTTTTTTTCATTTTTGTTATTATTAATTGTTTCTAATGTGGTTGATAGTATTATTAAGTTCTTCCCAGGCATTTTCAAGCTCTCCAAGAAAAAGTTTTCCTTGTTCAGTAAGCTGGTAATACTTTCGGGGAGGCCCTTGAGTAGACTCAATCCACTGATAACCCAACAATTCACTGTTTTTTAGTCGGGTAAGCAATGGATACAAAGTCCCTTCAACAACGATCAGTTTGGCCTCCTGTAATTTCTGAATAATATCAGAAGTGTAAGCAGGCTCTTTGCAAAGGAGAAGAAGTATACAATACTCCAGGGTTCCTTTCCTCATTTGTGATTTTACGTTTTCTGCATTCATTGTTTCTTGTTTTATGATGCAAATATATGTAATGCCATTATACTATGCAATACATAGTACCTTTATTTATTAATATTTTATCACTATTTAACAGTTTACGCGGTTTATTCACGTTCTTTCACCACAATCAGTACAAAAATTAGTACAAAATCTGTTGACTCTAAAATATATTGCACATTAATGCGGCTTTTGTGTAAAAAAAAACCACAGTCAGTTTGAAATCAAAAGAAAAGCTTACTTTTGTGTAATGAATGCAAAATAAATCAATATAAAACAAACAGATATGTCATATTACCACTTTGCCGAAATAGTACATCGTCAGGCAGACAAGTACGGAACACGTATCGCATTGAAATACCGCAATAACGATACATCGAAATGGATGAAAATATCCTGGAGAGAATTCGCAGATAAGGTTATGCTTACAGCCGAAGCTATGGCTGAGTTTGGAATAGGCGTTCAAGAGAATATCGGGGTATATTCACAAAACATGCGAGAATGCTTATACACTGATTTTGGGGCCTACGCTAACAGGGCAGTTCCAATACCTTTGTATGCAACAAGCTCGCCGGCTCAGATTGAATACATCGTAAAAGACGCCGATATCCATACCCTGTTTGTAGGCGAACAACTGCAATACAATAACGCCTTCAAAGTACAACAAATTACACCCGGACTAACCAGGCTTATTATTTTTGATTCAGCAGTAAAGATGAATCCGGAGGATAAGACATCTATTTACTTCGACGATTTTCTGCGCCTCGGAAACAATGCCCAGGCAGAGGCAACTGTTAAAGTAAGAATGAAGGAAGCCTCAGAAGATGATCTTGCCACTATTATGTACACATCCGGAACAACCGGAGAACCTAAAGGCGTTTTACTTCATCATTCAAACTTTATGCAGTCTATGCGTATCCACGAAGCACGTCTGCCTGAAGTTACAGACAAGGACACATCAATGTGCTTCTTACCCCTGACTCACATTTTTGAAAAGGCATGGGTAGCATTCTGTATTTACAGGGGGGTAAAAATAGCGATCAACAAGGATCCAAAAATGATCCAGCAGACGCTTCCGGAAATACATCCTACCCTTATGTGTAATGTTCCCCGTTTCTGGGAAAAAGTATATGTTGGCGTACAGGAAAAAATCAACAACTCTCCGGGTTTAATAAAAAGTATATTCAACGATGCCATCAAAACTGGCAGACTTTACAATCTGGAATATAAAAACAAAAGCATCACTCCTCCTCTTTCGCTTGAGTTGAAGTTTAATTTCTACAACAAAACAGTGTTTGCTATGCTAAAGCGAGTGCTGGGTCTTGAACGAGGCAAACTATTCCCAGTTGCCGGAGCTCCTTTGTCGGACTCTGTCAATGAATTCTTGCAATCGGTAAATATCCCGATTCGCTATGGATATGGATTAAGTGAAACAACCGCAACGGTTTGTTTCTTCCCTGCAATAGGATATACTCTTGGTTCCATTGGTACCATTATGCCCGAAGTGGAAGTAAAAATAGATCCTTCCAACAGCGAAATTCTTGTAAAGGGCAAAACTGTTACGGCAGGTTACTTCAAGAAACCCGAAGCCAATGAAAAGGCATTTACAGAAGATGGATGGTTTCGGACAGGTGATGCCGGTCGTCTTGAAGGTGATGTCCTTTACTTTACAGAGCGAATAAAAGATCTGTACAAAACATCGAACGGCAAATATATTGCTCCGCAGGCTATCGAAATGCTTCTGGGAAGTGATAAATACATCGAACAAATTGCAGTAATTGGAGACGAACGTAAATTTGTGAGTGCAATTATAATTCCAAATTTCCCAATGGTAGAGGCTTATGCTAATCAGAAAGGCCTGGCCTTCGACAATAGAGAAGAACTGATCGCCAATCCCGAAGTAATTCGTTTAATCGAATCGCGCGTGGAAGAACATCAGCGTCATCTGGCATCCTACGAGAAGATCAAGAAATTTACGCTGCTTGCCGAGCCATTTACTATGGAAAATCGTGAGCTTACAGATACGCTAAAACTCCGCCGCAGGGTTATTTCAGAAAAGTATGCTGCGCAAATTGAAGCTATGTATCAGGAGTAGTGCTCTTTTTTCGTACCTTTGCACCCAATATTAATTAGAACAGATATAAAATGATTACATCAGACCAACTACACAATGTGTTGGAGCGCGATCTGGCGCTGAGGGGGTATCTTTGACATCGATGCCAAGACAATTCAACTAGAAGAAGAAAAACTTCGCACAGAAGATCCTGAATTCTGGCAAGACGCCAAACGGGCAGAAGAACAGATGAAAAAGGTGAAAGACCTTATGAAATGGATTGAGCTGTATAATGAAATGCATACAGCATGCGAGGAGCTTCAGCTTACTTATGATTTTTACAAAGAAGAAATTACCACCGAAGAAGAGGTAGATGCTGCTTATGCGAGTGTCGTGAATCTGGTGGAAAACCTGGAGCTTAAAAATATGCTTCGTGATGAAGCGGACCGTTTCGGTGCTGTTCTGAAAATCAATGCCGGAGCAGGTGGAACCGAAAGTCAGGACTGGGCTTCTATGCTCTGCCGTATGTACCAACGCTGGTGTGACAGCAAGGGATATAAGATTACAATATCGAACTGGCAGGATGGAGATGAAGCAGGTATTAAAACTGTTACAATGCAGGTAGAAGGCGAAATGGCCTACGGATATTTGAAAAGCGAAAACGGAGTACATCGTCTGGTACGTGTTTCTCCTTACAACGCTCAAGGTAAACGTATGACATCCTTTTCATCGGTTTTCGTAACTCCTTTGGTAGACGACTCAATCGAAATCAATATTAATCCGGCCGATTATACCTGGGATACTTTTCGTTCGGGAGGTGCAGGCGGACAGAACGTTAACAAGGTAGAAACAGGTGTTCGTATACGTTATAACTACAAAGACCCGGATACCGGCGAAACGCGCGAAATTCTTATTGAGAATACAGAAAGCCGTTCGCAGCTGGGTAACCGCGAGAATGCGTTGCGACTTCTTCGTTCACAGCTATATGAAATAGCACTTGAAAAACGTCGTGCCCAACAAGCCAAAATCGAAGGTGCCAAGAAAAAAATTGAATGGGGATCGCAAATACGCAGTTACGTATTTGACGACCGCCGTGTAAAGGATCACCGGACCAATTACCAGACCAGCAATGTTGGAGCTGTAATGGATGGAGATATAGATGGCTTCATCAAGGCCTTTTTGATGGAATTTGCAGGAGAACAGAAGGAAGAATAAAACAAGTTTTTACAAAAATGCTTGCGTATTCCGATAAAAACCCGTAATATTGCACCCGATTTCAGACCCAGTGTCTGAACAGGTCCTATAGCTCAGTTGGTTAGAGCACCTGACTCATAATCAGGGAGTCCTTGGTTCAAGCCCAAGTGGGACCACAAACAAGAAAGCACTTGCGATTCATTTCGCAGGTGCTTTTTCTTTCCCGTGAAATCACGGTGAAATCAGAATATCGACTTTCTACAACCTCATTCTGTCGGTTCATCGCCCAATTTAGAAGTTACAATCTATTTTACCTCAATTATTCTTATCTTTTTAGTAGATTTGAAAAGTAAAGATAAGAATAGTTACAAAATCAATCTATCATTTTATATGAAAACAAAAAAGTCTTTTAATCACCTTATGCGTGTGCTCCATCGACACATTGGCTTCTTTATACTCGGGTTTATAGTTATTTACGCGATCAGCGGAATTGCTTTAATATTCAGGGATTCCGATTTTCTGAAATACGAAAAAAAGATCAAGGTAACATTACCGACCGATACAAAATCGTCCGACATAGGCAGCTCTCTTAAAATAAGAGACTTCAAAATATTGGAAACACAAGGGGATGTTATTTATTTTAAGGATGGCTCGTTCAATACATCTACAGGAGAAGCCGAATATACGGTTAAAGAGTTGATTTTTCCAATCAACAAATTAGTCAGCTTACATAAAATTCCCAGCAAGAATCCGCTCCATTGGTTTTCACTTGCTATTGGGATTCTTCTGTTTTTTATGGCAGTATCCTCATTCTGGATGTTCACTACCCGTTCAAAACAATTTAGAAAGGGTATGTATACTGCATTAGCCGGAATCGTTTTTGCAGTAATACTCTTACTATTTATTTAATTACCAAAAAGAGGAGGTTATCAATCGGATAACCTCCTCTTTACTTATTATCGAACGTTGTTGATACTATTCTTCGCAGTATCGTGTTTAGTTTTCAATACATTTCCCGCTTTGGAAAAATAAATTTTCACTTGCGTTTTCAACGTATCCTTCAACCCCGAGGTAGCTTTCTCAACCAAAACGAAGCTAAGCAGATAATCTCCGTCCGGTAAATCAAGCGTAGCGTCAATGTCACTGTCTGCTATCGGACAAACTAATTCCTGTTCAGCACTCTGCCGGCCAGTAGCAGCATAGGATGCCGACGCGGCTCCACCTCCAGCTCCACCTGAAAGAGTACCCACACTGCTGACTGCAGCGGAAATGATTGAACCTCCAGGCAATGCTCCACCCAAAAGCTGGGCTCCGGAAGCAATGGCACCTCCTGCCTGGTGAAGGCCGGCGTTCACGCGAGCCGACCCTTGAACAGGATGCGGAGTGATTAATTTGTCAGCCGTATTCACATGAAAAACGTTATCAGGGAAAATTACCTGGCATCCTTCCGAATTCATTTCAATACGGATTATATTAAGAATACCTTTCTTTCCGTCGTTAATGCTCCGCTTATTTGAGGAGGCCACGGTCACGTTCATCGAAATGCGGTTAGGCATCCCGTCATTAATTTTGATTTCAGATTGCTGCAATATGTCTGACTCCCGAACAGCAGCACGACCCTGCTGAACCTTTTCACCAAAAGTGGCCCCCTGAGTCTGACGCGGGGTTGTCAAAACTTTCGCTCCACTCTTTTTTACTGACTCCTGTCCGAAAAAAGAAAAAGAATAAAGCAAACAGCCGAAGAGTAAGATTAATCTGACTTTCATATTTGTAATTATTATTCGTCACAAGGACTACATTAATTAATAAACAGTCAGCTAAATCGTTTTGTTTTAAACCCGTACGCAGTTAATCAGAACGATTATCCCATCATTCTATTATTTTACAAACTTATTTTCATGGATACCATAAACAAAAATCAAACCGTAGCTTCCGATTGTTATATAGATAGCGTTATCTATGTTTCTAACCTGGAAGTATATGAATGACAATGAAATTACGATCAATCGGCATCCTGCGGTAGCAGGACAATTCTATCCTGCAAATCCCGATGTGTTGCAGAAAGAACTATCTACGCTATTTGCTGAGGCTGCACCTAAGCAATATGAACATGTAAGGGCTATTATCAGTCCGCATGCGGGATATGTTTTTTCCGGGAAAATAGCGGCTTCTGCATTCAATCAGATTGATAACAGTGTGGAATGGAAACGCGTTTTCCTGATTGCCTCTTCACATCAATCCCGCTTCGAAGGAGCCTCTGTTTATTGCGACGGCGATTTTATAATGCCCTACGGGAAAGAGGTGGTGGATACCGAATTAGGTAAAACGTTGGTGGAGCTTTATCCTGAATTATTCTCGGACGACAGATCGCCTCATCTGAATGAACACAGCATTGAAGTGCAACTTCCTTTTTTGCATTATGTGCTGAAAGGAAAGTACAAGATCGTTCCCATCATTCTTGGAACGTCAAAGCCGCCTGTATGCAAACGGATTGCGCTGGCCTTGAAGCCTTATCTGAACGAAGACAATTTATTTGTAATCAGTTCCGACTTTTCGCATTACCCATCTTACGAGAATGCCAAATCGGTCGATCTGGCAACCAAACAGGCTATCGTTTCCAACAAGCCAGACCAGCTGTTGTCTGTTTTGACAGAAAATACACGCAAGCACATTCCCAATCTGGCTACCAGTCTGTGTGGCTGGACTTCGGTGCTTACGCTCCTTTACATGACCGAAAATGAGGATCAATTTATTTATCAGGGAATCAATTACAGCAATTCGGGCGATGTCCGGAATTATGGAGAACGCGATCAGGTGGTTGGTTACTGGTCAATTGTTTTGATGGAAAAAAAAGAAGATGCAAGGGAGTTTCATCTAACAGACATGGAGAAGGAGCTGTTACTTCAAGAAGCAAGAAAGTCTGTCGAAAAACTGTTCAAGAAAGTTGAGCCTCCTCTTTTAAATATCCAGGATTGTTCTGCCACACTTAAAACAAAATGTGGCGCATTTGTTAGCTTACATAACCAGGGAAAGCTGCGCGGATGTTTTGGCCACATGGAAGAAGACAAGCCCTTGATCCAGAATGTGCATGAAATGGCAGTCTGGGCAGCCAAACGCGATAGCCGGTTCGTCCCTGTTTCCGAAGAGGAACTGGAGGATATTGACATCGAAATATCGGTGTTGTCTCCTCTGCGAAAGATTAAGGACATCGCTGAAATCAAGTTGGGTGTGCATGGAATTTTTATCGTGAAAGGATTTTACAGAGGGGTTTTCTTACCTCAGGTAGCCACAGAAACTGGCTGGGATATGGAGAATTATCTCGGACATTGTGCCCGGGATAAAGCCGGCATAGGATGGGATGGCTGGAAGAATGCAGACATATACATCTTTACCGCTACTGTTTTTGGAGAGAAAGAGTAAGCGTGTTTATTGCCATACACCGGCTACAGGTTTTCCGCAGAATTCGCATATTCCCCTCTCTAATTTGAATTTAGTCACCGTATAACCAAAACGCTCTATAACCATGCGTTCACAGTGAGGGCAGCGCGTGTTTTCACCGTGCATGTCCGGGATATTGCCTACGTATACGAACTTCAGCCCGGCTTTCTCTGCTATTTCTTTTGCTTGAATAAGTAACGATTCCGGTGTGGGTGACAAATCCCTAAGCTTGAAGTTTGGAAAAAAACGGCTGAAGTGCAGCGGAGTATCCGAGAAGCCATTTTCGACAAGCCAGGCACACATGGTTTCAATCATTTTTGTGTTATCAGAAAAAGTCGGCACAAGCAGGTTGGTTATTTCCAGCCAAACATTGTTTTCTTTAAGGGTTTTCAGCGTATCAAGCACAGGCTGCAGATGTCCGCCTGTTAGTTTACGATAAATGGCATCATCAAAACATTTCAGGTCAATATTGGCGGCATCCAAATAAGGACAAAGGTCGAGCAAAGGTTGCCGATTGATGTAACCATTGGAGATAAAAACCGTTTTCAATCCTTTCTCGTGTGCTAATTGGGCTGTATCATACACATACTCGTAGAAGACGGTTGGTTCGGTGTAGGTAAATGCGATCAACTTCGTGCGGTGTGCTATGGCTTGTTGTACCAACTCAGGCGGCATCAGATCCAAATGATCCAGTTCTCTTGGCGAAATCTGAGAGATATGCCAGTTCTGGCAGTTGAGGCATCGGAAATTACAGCCGGCAACAGCCAATGAATAGATTCTTTCACCGGGGAAGAAGTGAAACAGTGGTTTCTTTTCGATCGGATCGATACTTACCGAGCACGGATTGCCATAAGCGATGGAATAAAGAATACCTCCGTTGTTTACCCTTGTTTTGCAGATCCCCGCAGCTCCTTCGCGTATCAAACAATTATGAGGGCAGATGTGGCATCTCACACTGCCGCCCTCTGCTTTCTCCTGATAAGCAGAAAGTTTATGCCATTTCCCTAGGTCCATACACTTACCTCCTTCCTATATATATAACGCAAAAACCGAAAAAGAGTTTTAAGTTGGAGGACCTTACTTCTTATTCGAAACAGTAAGCCATCAGCTTTAACATATCCGCATGTTTCGTGTGGTCTAAATTATGCTGATCGCAAAAAGCGTTGATGTCTTTCGACGGGAAATTCTTTTGCATCATCTTACTTGTTGTAACATTGACATACCTTCCTTTCGCATTCTTGATCCAATAGAAATTATTTGGCTTAATGAGAAGTTTTTCATCAGCCTTCAATTTCTTTACGCTTCCGGCCTGTTCGATTGTAGAATAATTAGTAATTGCTGCCGTTGAAGAATACCCTCCGTAACCTGCCGCTTTACCTTGCGAGATAATGGAGGATTTCCACTGCACATAGATTACTCCCTTACCGGCCGGCACTACCTGATAAAATATATTTTTAGGACCATGTACAAAGGTGTCTTCTTTAATGTTCACCACTATCACATCACCTGGATTAGCTATAGCCAGAATTTGATCTCCCTCTTTATAGATCATTTCTTCCACATCGACACTGTAATTTAAAAGAGCAGATACACGTCGTCCGTCTTTAAATGACACAATTCCTTCCTGAAAGTCAGGATACAGCAGCCCTTGAAGTCGTTCCTGCGCTTGAGTTCCCAAGGCGGTAAACATAATCAACAGCAAAACCAATGTTGTTCTCTTCAAAAGCAAATAAGAATTCAATCCGACTTCTTTTATTCTATTCATAAGGCATTATATTTGAAAGAATTAACTATCCAAAGATATAATTTATTTTGACATACTTGTGCAATTACGCATAAATAATTTATAATGCAACAGACATGAGAAATTTAAAAGCTAAACCCGTGGTTATAAGCGCTCAAAAAAACAGGTTTTACTGAAAACAATAAGCCATGATACGCTTCATGTCTGATGGCTTCATACAGTCCAGCTTATTTTTCTGACAATAAGTTTTAATATCTTTGTCGGGAAAATTCTTTTGTATCAAAGAAAGTGTTGTGACGTTCATATATTTTCCTTTTTTATTTTTGATCCAATAACGATTTCCCGGCTGTATAGTAAATTTTTCATTGGGACTTAATTTTGTTATTGTTCCCCCCTCCCTAATAGAGGAATAACTGGAAATGGCAGCGGTAGAAGAATACCCTCCGTACCCGGAAGCTTTACCTTGCGAAACGACTACAGATTTCCATTCAATATACAACGTTCCGAGGCCCGTTTCGACTAGTTGATAAAATACCTTCCTTTTAAAATAGACAAACTTATCGCCTTGAATGTCTATCACCGCTATTTCTTCCGGATTAGCAATAGCCCATGCAATACTATCCTTTTTATACAACATTTCTTCGACCTCCGTATTGTAATTCAATAAAACAGAACTACGCCTCCCATCCTTAAAATAAACGATTCCCTGTTGATATTCAGGATATAACATAGCTTGATTAACATCTTGCGCAAACAGCAACCAACCGGAGCACAAAAACAAAAGCATAAAAAAACCTGTTCGCTTCAAATTAAAAGGTTCTAATTTCTTAGTATAATTATAGGGGGTGCTTTTCTCTTCTTTTTGTAGTCCTGATTCCTGCCAATCACTTTCATTTATATTTTTCATTGCAATAATTAGGTATTACTTTTCAAATAAATAATTTATCAAATATATAATATATTTGGACATACAAGTTACGTTATAAGTAAATAATTTCAATATCACCTTTCAATGAAGTAATATAACTAAAAATAGTTATATTTGACCTCTTCTGGTTTTGTATTGTTAACTATAAGATTTAGAATCATGAAAAAAAGTATTATTTTATCGATCGGGATGGCTTTACTTGTCATTTCTTGCAACCAAAAAGAGTCTAATCAAGCAGGAGTAGCCGGCACTTCCCAGAAAATTGAAGTGAAAGAAGTGAATCCGTATTCACTGGATAGTTTATTACTTAATGCCGAAGCGTTGGTAGGTAAAAAAGTAATGGTACACGGCTATGTAACCCATGCCTGCAAACATTCGGGCCAGCGATGTTTTCTTGCAGACGAAAGTCAGAAGTTTACCTTACGGGTTGAAGCGGGAGGAGAAATAGAAAGTTTCAGTCAGGAACTGATTGGTTCTCAGATTGAGGTAACCGGAATCCTTCAGGAAACACGTATGACAGAAGCAGAAATAAATGACACAGAGAAGTCTATTAAAGAGAAAGAAGCAAAAGGAGAAAGTTCGGCTGAAGAATGCGAAACAG
>JAGPJL010000135.1 GCA_018054455.1 Parabacteroides sp. | reverse complement strand
GAGTTTTGTGAAAGCAAATTCCTTGCACGCTCTTGCTGCTTCTGTTGCGTAGCCTTTATGCCAGTAAATCCGTTGAAACAAATAGCCTATTTCCAGCACCTGTCTACCGCACCAGGGTTGCATGGTAAGTCCGCACTGCCCAATCATTTCATTTGTTTCCTTCAGCACAACTGCCCACAGACCGAATCCGTATTCCTGATAGCGTTTAACCTGTCGGTCGAGCCAATCTTGTGTCTCGGCATCGGTAAATGCGCCGTTATACGCATGCATTGTTTCTTCATCTTGCAGTATCCGGCTTAATGCCTTATAATCTGATTGATTCATTTCACGCAGATACAACCTTTCGGTTTCCAATATATTTGTCTCCATCTATAGCTCGCTTAATAGTATTGAACGACAGGATAAGAACTTTGCTTGTTGCCTATTCTGAATTTTAGGGCAAAAATACGAATTTCTTCCCTAATGAAAAGGAGTGAAATTGATTATATCTTTGACCTTTCATAATTATATAGCTGATGTTTCAAAGATATAATATTGGTTGGCGAAAGTATATACTTTTTGTCTGACAAGTATATACTTTTCGACCAACAAGTATATACTTATTGGCGAACAAGTTACCGCAACTGATTACTAAAACGGGTTTACATGAAACGACCTACAATAGTAATTTTGCAAATTATCCTTCACTTCCTTCACCTTTTGAGCTAACAAATATACTGTAAGCGCATTACACAAATTTTATCCGGAATTATCCTTCACCTTATTGAGAATATCTTTCACCTTTTGCCCGATATCCTTCACCATTCAGGAGATTTCCTTCACCTTGGGATGATTTTTTGCCGATAATAAATTAATGTTGCCAGCGTGGCAGGTGACAGATGCCGGGGATCTGTCATTAGCTATCTCTCACTTCCAAAATCCGCTTCCACAAAGGGATTTCATTCAATTAGTGGCAGGTGACGGATGTTTTCTGAAAAAATACGTCTGGTGGCGAAGATGGAATAAAAAGAAGTTGATGGTTGCGTACTAATTTATTAATTCTGATATTTAGCACCTAAATTCACTCTCTGATGAAAAAATATAGTTGTTATCCTGTTCTCGTGCTATTTATAAGTTTTGTTTCCGTGCTTTCCTGTTGGGGGCAACAAGTTGATTATATGGCCGATTACGCCAGGGCTCCCCGATTTAAGGCGCTGATTTATTATACCCGTCAGGCCGAGGAGGCGCATGTTCAATTTGCCGAACAGGCTGTCGACTTCTTTAAACGGCTGAATTACGGGGATGGATTTATTTTGGATGTCTCCACCGATTTCTCCGCCTTTGATTATAACAAACTAAGGGAATATAACGTGATTATCATGCTAAACAGCACGCCATCCAATCCGGACGAACGAAGGCTTTTTCAGCTATATATGGAAAATGGTGGTGGCTGGATGGGGTTTCATGCAGCAGCTTATAATGATAAGAATACCAACTGGCCCTGGCTGGTGGATTTTCTTGGCGGAGGAGTTTTTAATTGCAACAACTGGCCGCCTCAACCGGTAAAGGTTCGGGCAGATAACTCCGCTCACCCGGTTACCAGGAATTTGCCGGCTTCTTTTGTGGTGCCCGAAAGCGAATGGTACCAATGGTATCCGAGTCCCCGTGATAATAAGGATGTAGACGTACTATTGAGCATCACCGCCGACAACTATCCGTTGGGTATCAAAGATGTGGTGAGATCCGGAGATTTCCCCATCGTGTGGACCAACAAGAGGTACCGGATGATCTATTTAAACATGGGGCACGGAGATCTTGAATTTACGGATGCCACTCAGAAACTATTGTTTGTAAATGCTTTTCGTTGGGTAGTTGCCTCATCCAAAGAGGGAGATCCTTTCGTTACCCGGAACGAGTGATCAGGCGATACAGCGTCGTTAGCGGGGGTGAACATCCTACGTTTTGGGGGAAAAGAAAAAAAGCACCCAGGAGTGGAGCCCCCCAAATGCCTTATTTTTCAGTGTAGCGAGACCCGGGATTGAACCGGGGACCTCATGATTATGAATCATGCGCTCTAACCAGCTGAGCTATCTCGCCATCATTTTCATTTTGATGGTGCAAAAGTAGAGCTTTATTTTATAATATGCAACAGTTTGAAGAAAAAAAATCCGCTGTTTTAGATACTTCTCAGTTAAGACTCTAATACATAAGTGTTTTTTACTGTTTAAAATTAGGATTCATTCAATTCTTTTATGTATCTTGCTCCGCATAAAACAGATGAACCTGATGAAGAAGGAGAAGTTTCATATTGAATACATTTTTGATAAAGTTTCGCAACGAAGTTTGTGGAATCATCTTACTACACCGCCGGGATTATCAGCTTGGTTTGCCGACGACGTAATCATCGACGATTCTCTTTATACTTTTAAGTGGGATAAAACAGAAGAACGGGCGTTGGTTGTTTCCATGAAACCCGAAACAAGCATCCGTTACAGGTGGGAAGACGAAGAAGATGAATCGGTTTATTTTGAATTTATCATTCACAGCATAGAGCTTACCGGTGGCACAGCGCTGGAAATTACAGACTTTTCTGAACCTGCCGACAAGAGCGACTCAATAAGTTTATGGGATACACAAGTAGAAGAGCTTAAACGGACTCTGGGCATTTAGCGTAGTTTCACAATAAGAAATGACATTTGTATCGTTTTTTGCACTACTTTTGTCCATTCAACCTGAATAGGCAATGTTTCGAGCAAAACGATTATATACATTTATGCTACAGACTTTTCTGCCATTGTTTGCAATGACATTTGGCATCTGTCTGTTTATTGTACTTATGCAATTTTTGTGGAGGTACATTGATGATTTGGTGGGAAAAGGTCTGGAGCTCCCCGTTCTGGCCGAGTTGTTCTTTTATGCCGGACTATTCATGGTTCCCACGGCTTTACCTCTGGCTATCCTCCTGGCCTCGTTAATGACTTTTGGTAATCTTGGCGAACGGCTGGAATTACTGGCTATGAAGGCTGCAGGCATCTCCCTTACTCACATTATGCGTCCACTGATTGTTACCCTGTTGATAGTTAGCGCGACAGCTTTTGTTTTTCAAAACAACATCATGCCTGTGGTGCAGGTTAAATTATTCTCCCTTCTCTTTTCCATGCGCGAGAAATCGCCCGAGCTTGATATTCCGGAAAGTACGTTCTATAATGGGATTACCGGGTTTAACGTGTATGTAAAAGAAAAAGACAATAAGACCGGACTTCTTAAAGACATGATGATATACGATTATTCGGAAGGGTTCAACAACGCCCGGGTAATTGTAGCCGACTCAGGAAGGCTGAAAACATCGGCCGATAAAATGTTTCTGGTACTCTCGCTCTATAACGGCGAATCGTTCGAAAACCTGAAAAGTCAGGGGTCGTCCGATATTACCACTGCCGTTCCTTACCGAAGAGAATCCTTCGGGTACCGGGAAGTGCTTATCGAGTTTAATGCCAACTTCACCCGTACAGACGAGTCGTTCATGCAAAATATGTATGTCGGAAAGAATCTGAAGGATCTTCGGACCTCCATCGATTCCATGACTCTGCGTATAGACAGCGTTAAAATGGATAACGCGCGAACCATCTATGAGTTTTCCTATAAAAAATCGTTCAGCGCCGAACGGTTGGCAAAGATGAAAGCCGGAGCAGACACTGTAATGCTTGCCGATGCAGGAAAGAAGAATGCTTCGCTGGCATTAAATTTCGACAGCTTATATACTGTTTCTTCGCCGGCAACAAAAGCTTCCTTACTGGGAAGAGCCAAATCGGCGGTGGAATCCATTAAAGCAGATTATTACTTCAGAGCTTCTACGCTCGAAGATGATGCATACAAAATACGCCGTCATATTATTGAGTGGCATAAAAAGTTTACCCTATCCTTTGCTTGTCTCGTGTTCTTCTTTATCGGTGCTCCTCTGGGGGCAATTATACGGAAAGGGGGACTGGGTACGCCTGTGGTTATTTCGGTAATATTGTTTATCATATACTATATTATCGATAACGTTGGTTTCAAAATGGCACGCAGTGGTGTATGGGAAGAGTGGGAAGGCATGTGGCTAAGCTCGGCCGTATTGGCTCCTCTTGGCATATTCCTTACGTACAAAGCAGCCCACGATTCGGTAATACTTAACGCGGATACCTATATCAACTGGTTCAAAAAATTAGTCGGAAAAGGCGAAAGCAGAAAGATTGAAAGAAAAGAAGTGATAATGACTCCTCCGGATTACAGCAATGTGTTGGAGCGTATCGACAATCTGACGGGACTTAGCGCATCATTTCTCGAATCGAACAAATCCCGTGTGGGCTACATCTCCTTCTGGAGAAAAGGAGGAAAAAACAAAGAGGCCGTATTGATTGCCTCGTTATTGGAAGGTATCGTGGAAGAATTAGCAAATTCGGAACATATATTGCTGCTTAACAAGCTTATGGATTACCCCTATCTTAACGGGTATAGCAAACGAAGAGAAGCTCTTTCTGATACGTTGAATCTCATTATTGCGATTGTACTTCCTTTAGGTGTGCCTTTCTATTTCTTTGAAATGTACAACCGAAAGTTACTAATCCACGACATCAAAGTGGTACAAAAGATAAGCGTTGAGGTAAAACAGATTATTATTGAAAACATTCAAGCAAAACAAATATGAGCGAGATTAAATTAAACACCATCGAAGAAGCGATAGAAGATTTCCGCGAAGGAAAGTTTTTAATTGTTGTAGACGATGAAGATCGCGAAAATGAAGGCGACTTTATTGTTGCCGCCGAAAAGATAACCCCCGAAAAGGTTAACTTCATGCTCACGCACGGACGTGGTGTATTATGTGCACCAATTACAGAAGAACGTTGTCGTGATCTTGAACTTGATATGCAGGTTACAACTAACACATCTCTCCTTGAAACTCCTTTTACCGTAACGGTGGACCTGTTAGGCGGAGGATGTACAACAGGTGTTTCCATGTTTGATCGTGCCCAAACCATTTTGGCTTTGGCAGATCCTAAAACAAAACCTTCGGATCTGGGACGTCCCGGTCATGTTAATCCCCTTCGCGCCCGTTCACGTGGTGTATTGCGCCGTTCAGGCCATACAGAAGCGGCTGTCGACCTGGCTCGTCTGGCTGGTTTACACCCTGCCGGAGCGTTAATTGAAATAATTAACGAAGACGGCACCATGGCTCGTCTGCCCGAATTAATGGAAGTATCTAAGAAATTTGATATCAAGATTATTTGCATAAAGGATCTGATAGCTTACCGATTGAAGACCGAATCGATTGTTGATAAGGGCGAAGAGGTAGACATGCCAACAGAATATGGTCATTTCCGGTTAATTCCTTTCCGTCAGAAAAGTAATGGCCGCGAACATATCGCTCTTATTAAGGGTGAATTTACAAAGGACGAACCTATTCTGGTTCGCGTACACTCCTCTTGTGCTACAGGTGATATCTTTGGATCTATGCGTTGCGAATGTGGCGAACAGCTTCACAAGTCGATGCAGCTTATAGAGAAAGAGGGAAAAGGTGTGGTTGTTTACCTGAATCAGGAAGGTCGCGGTATTGGTCTGATGGAAAAGATCAAAGCGTATAAATTGCAGGAAAATGGTCTGGATACGGTAGATGCCAACGTTCATTTGGGTCACCAGCCCGACGAGCGCGACTATGGCGTGGGTGCACAGATCTTACGCTCTATCGGTGTAACAAAAATGAGATTGATTACCAACAACCCGATTAAACGAATCGGACTGGAGGCTTACGGACTTCATATTGTAGAAAATATACCCATGGAAATTAAGCCAAACGAGTACAATGCTTTCTATATGAGAACAAAGAAGGAACGTATGGGTCACATATTGCACAATATCAAATAATTGTCAATAAGTTGCACAATTAGATTCAATTGTTTATTTTTGTCACGATAATACAAAACAATCAATACAAATAGAATTGGTATGACACAAGTTTCAGATCGTTTAGCAAGTTTATCGCCATCGGAAACACTGGCGATGTCTCAGAAGAGTAACGAACTTAAGGCTCAGGGAATCGATGTAATTAACCTAAGTGTAGGTGAACCTGATTTCTATACACCTGATCATATTAAGGAAGCGGCTAAAAAAGCAGTAGACGATAATTACTCGTTCTATTCTCCCGTTCCCGGTTATCTTGATTTACGTAAAGCAATCATTGCCAAGTTGAAAAATGAAAACGGTCTGACATACACTACAGATCAGATTATCGTTTCTGGTGGTGCCAAACAATCTGTTTGTAATGTATTGCTAAGCATTATCGGTCCGGGCGACGAAGTAATTGTGCCGGCTCCTTATTGGGTTAGCTACGTTGAAATGGTGAAACTTGCCGAAGGTACGAATGTAGTTATTTCTGCAGGTATCGAACAGGACTTTAAGATTACTCCTGCTCAGCTGGAAGCTGCCATCACTCCTAAATCAAAAGCAATCATACTTTGCTCTCCCTCTAATCCTACCGGAAGCGTATACAGCAAGGAAGAATTAGCCGGATTGGCAGAAGTACTGGCCAAATATCCCAACATTATCATCCTTTCGGACGAGATCTACGAACACATCAACTACGTGGGCAAACACGAAAGTATTGCTCAGTTCGAGTCTGTTCGTGATCGTGTTGTTGTTATCAATGGTGTTTCCAAGGCATATGCCATGACTGGCTGGCGTATTGGTTTCATCGCTGCTCCTCTTTGGATTGCCAAAGCTTGTAACAAGCTTCAGGGACAATACACTTCTGGTCCTTGTTCTGTTGCACAGAAGGCTGCCGAAGTGGCTTTCTCCGGCGATCAGTCTTGCGTTGAAGAGATGCGTCAGGCATTCCTTCGCCGCCGCGATTTGGTTGTAAAATTGAGCCAGGATATTCCGGGTATCAAAGTAAATGTTCCTCAGGGAGCTTTCTATTTATTCCCCGAAGTTAGTTCGTATTACGGCAAAAGCGCGGGCGACCGTACAATCAACGATGCAGGCGATTTGGCTATGTATCTTTTGGAAGTTGGTCACGTTGCCACTGTTGGCGGTGCAGCTTTCGGCGCACCCGAATGCATTCGCTTCTCTTATGCCACATCAGACGAAAACCTGATTGAAGCTATCAAACGAATCAAGAACGCATTGGCCGCTTTGAAATAAGTCAATAAAACAATCAACAATAATAAAGCCTGATTCTCCTTTGTGAGATTCAGGCTTTTTTTA
>JAGPJL010000134.1 GCA_018054455.1 Parabacteroides sp. | reverse complement strand
GGAGATTTAATTTTTGTTGATACAAATGGTGATGGATCGATTACGGAAAATGACCGTACTCAGATCGGTAATCCTCATCCAGATTTTACATTGGGTCTGAACCTGAACTTCTCTTATAAGGGTTTTGATTTGAATGTTACCGGAACAGGAGCATTTGGTCAGCAGATTGCTAAATCTTATCGTTCATTTGCAGACTCTCCTTTGCAAAATTATACAACAGACATTTTTGGTCGCTGGACAGGCGAAGGAACTTCTAACAAATTGCCTCGTTTGACATCTGGTAGCCATACAAACTGGCAGAATATTTCTGATATCTACATTGAAGATGGTGATTATCTGAAAATACAGAACCTTACTATTGGTTATGACTTTAAGAAGTTGTTCCCAAGTATGCCTCTTGGACAGGCTCGTCTGTACTTTACCGCTCAGAATCTTATCACATTTACAGGTTATTCAGGAATGGATCCGGAAATTGGTTATGGCTACGGTAAGAGTTGGGTTTCCGGAATTGATTTGGGTTATTATCCAAGCCCGAGAACTTATATGGTAGGTGTAAATCTTAAATTTTAAATGAGAGAACAAATATGAAAAAAGTATTATATATTGCAGTAACTGCACTTATGTTTACAAGTTGCGAAAGTTTCTTGGATACAGAAAGTTACACAAAGAAAACGACAGGTAACTATCCTGTGACTGAAAAGGATGCGATTCAGATGGTTACAGGTGTATATGCCACTTTGAATAAACCAATCGCTAATTGCCAGAATACCTACTTCTATTTATCTGAACTGGCAGCCGACGATCGTTTTGGTGGTGGTGGTGAAAATGATAAGGATATGCAGGTTCTGGACCACTTATTGTATACCAATATCAATCGTTTCCAATCTTTCTGGACCGATCGCTATTCTGGAATTAACCGAGCTAATATGGCAATCGCCAATTTGGATAAGGTTGCAAATGAAGAGATGAGAAACCAGATGATGGGTGAAGCATTAACTCTTCGTGCTTTCTTTTACAGCGAATTAGTTGAGATGTTTGGAAGTGTTCCTTTGATTACAACAGTTCCTCAGAATGTATCTGAAGCTCAGGTTTATCCGGCACAGTCTCCTGTTGATGATGTGTATGCTGCTATTGCTTCCGATTTGAAAAAAGCGATCGAAATTATGCCTGACAACAAATGGAATAGTACCGTTTCTGGTAGCGGACACTTAACCAAATGGACTGCAGAAGCTTTATTGGGTCGTGTATTCCTTTTCTATACAGGCTTTTATGGTAAGGAATCTCTTCCTTTAATGGGTGAAGATGGTACAATTGCCGGATCTATTGCCAAAGCAGAGGTTGTTACAGCTTTAGAGGATTGTATTAATAATAGTGGACATGGATTGGTTAGCGACTATCGTAGTTTGTGGCCTTATACCAATACTGTATCTAAACCATTTTATCCTTATGTGGAAGACGCTCCTGAATGGGTAAGAGATGGTGAAAATCCTGAACAGGTATTTGCAATCAAGTGTTCTCACCTGGCTGACTGGAGTACAACTATTGGTTATTCAAATCAATATATGTTGCACTTTGCAATTCGTAGTCACGGTGGCGCCGATCAGTTTAAAAATCTTTTCCCGTTCGGTCAAGGTTGGGGTGCCGGTCCTGTTAGTCCAAAACTTTGGAAAGAATGGCAAGCTGCAGAACCTAATGACCCACGTCGTGAAGCTTCTATCCTGGACGGTTCAAAAACTCAAGATTATGTTTATGGAGCTGACAAGCAGATGGAGGAAACAGGTTTGTGGCAGAAAAAAATAATTGCAACAACTGCTCCTAAGAGTACTAAAAAAGATGATAATGATAAGACGATAATTGATAAGTTGTTCAATAGCTTTACATCTTCAAAAGATTATTATGGTGATGGTGAAGATGATGACTTCCAGTTGGGACATGAGGTTGACTTAAATATAATTCGTTTTGCAGATGTACTTCTTATGCACTCAGAACTTACCCAAACTGCGGACGGAATAAACAAAGTACGTGCTCGTGCAAAACTTCCGGCAGTTACCTATTCTGAAACGGCTTTACGTAATGAGCGTCGGTGGGAGCTTGCTTTTGAAGGAACACGTTGGGCTGATATCAGACGTTGGGGTATTGCTGAGCAGGCTCTTAGCAATCAGTTAGGTTCAGATATCTGGAACCGCGGTGTAGCTACTGTGATGAAAAACCAAGGAGCTGGTTATGCTGCTCGTTACGCTGCAACAAAGGGATTCATGCCAATTCCACAATCTGAAATAGATCTTTCTAATGGCGTTTTGAAACAAAATGCCGGATGGGATGCTTCTGCAGTATTTGTAAGTTGGAATGAATAGTAAAATGTTAAATTTAAATCTTAATAAGAATAATATGAACAAGACATTAATATATTCCATGTTGGCTGCCTCAATGATGATGGTTGCTTGTGACCCTGCAGAGGACAGAGACGTCCTTTCTGGAGCCATTACAGCCGACGACTTGAATATCACAGCAGTACCTCAAGTGGTTGATGGTAAAAATTCAAACTACATCGACTTAAACAGTGATGGAGTTGGTTCTCTAACATCATGGTTTTACGGAAACGGAACAACGACAAGTACAAAGACGACTGTTCAGCTAGTACTTGATGGTCAGCGACAAATTGTTTTTACCGGACTGAATCACGATGGAACCTATATTACAAAAACATTGACTGTACAGGTTGATACATTGATTAACGTTGCTCCTGAATGGGGAATTTTGTGTGGTACCGGGGAAAAGAGTTGGGTATGGGATGATACAAAAAGTTCTGTATTTGGTAACGGAGGTTATAAAGGCAATACTTCTCCTGGTTGGTGGACTTTACAAATAGCTGATATTGAAGAGCAGGCTGCAGGTGAAGGCGCTGGAGCTGAAATGATATTTTCGGTGGATGGATCTAAGCTTACGAAGAAAAAGTCAGATGGTTCTACTGTTGTTGGATCGTTTGCTTTTGATATGTCAGAATCTGCACAAACTTTAGACGATGCTAAAGCTGTATGGGGAAAAGGAAAGTTGAAAACTAAAAATGTAACTATGCTTGCTGGTTTTGTGATCAACGAGAATACAGATTGTTTTGAATATGATATTCTTACTTTAAATGACGAGGAGATGGCATTAGCCTGCCCTAGACCAGGTTCTAAATCTTGGGATGAAGCAACTTTTTGGATGTTTAGAGCAAAATAATAGTTAAAAGCAATTTTTT
The DNA here is from genome assembly GCA_018054455.1 of Parabacteroides sp. Taxonomy (GTDB): domain Bacteria; phylum Bacteroidota; class Bacteroidia; order Bacteroidales; family Tannerellaceae; genus Macellibacteroides. The sequence continues at coordinate 4,063 of JAGPJL010000134.1, read as the reverse complement.
AAAGAGTGCAGGTTTATTCCTGCACTCTTTTTATCTCTTACTAAATTTTTCTAATTAACTTTAAGTAGATATTATGCAAAAGTTCTTTTGTTTTTTTGCTTTTATTCTGATGTTGTCTTGCTCTTCAATTGAAAATAATTATGTGATTGAAGGACAGTTGACTGATAAGTCGTATGATGGTGAATATATGTATTTAGTCCCAATTGAGGGTGCAACAGCGGAAACTGTAGATTCCGTACTGATAAAGGACGGTGCTTTCAGGTTTGAAGGAGATGCATCCGAATCAGCAATACATATTTTGAGAACCCGTCCGCTGTTACGATTGGAGTTACAAGAACTTTTGGTTGTTACAGAGCCAGGTCAAATTGACGTTGTCATCGATTCAATTAGTGTAGCTAAAGGCACTCCTCAGAATGATGCCTTGCAGAAATGGAAAGAACGCAAAAAAAATGCAGACTTTACTTATGCCTATTTAAATCAGCAAATTAGTGAAGCTGATGAAAGCAAGAAAGCAAAACTAAAATTGCTTCAGGTGAAGTTTGATAAAGAATATTCCGATTTTAATTATAATTTTGTAAAGGAAAATAAAAATACGGCTGTGGGAAAGTTCGTTTATAAGATGACAGGATTTTCATTTACTCCGGAACAGAAAAAGGAAATTGATTCGTTGTAACGATAATAGACTGACGGTCAACTCTAAATCGGGCGAAATTATTCATGATAAAAAGAGACGGATTTATTAAATTGGGTTTGGTGGCTTTGTTTGCAATTGCATGCATTGTTTTCTTCCTTTTTTATTATCCTTATCATTTGTTTTTTAAGGAGCAGATGCAACTCTTTTTGTTTACTTCAGACTATTCACTTTCTTATTTATATAAACCTGCTGCTTTGTCGTGTTATCTGGGTGATTTCTTTACTCAGTTTTTTTATCTTCGGGGCGGAGGACCTGTAGTTATATCATTTACTCTTTGTCTGGAGTGGTTGCTTATTTCATATGTTCTAAAGAAAACTGGGACAGAAAAGAATGCACTCCTTTATGCTTTCTTTCCAATAGTAGCTGAATGGATTTTACATTGCGGACTTAGTTATTCTCTATCTTCTACAGTTTCGTTATTGCTTTCTCTTGTCTTTTTTGTGGGATACACCTGGATAAATAAACGATGGCTAGCTATCTGTTTAGCTATTTTGCTACAACCGTTGTTATATATGCTTACCGGAAGTGGCTTGTTTGTTTTTAATCTGTTGCTTCTATTTTATGAATATGGACATAAAGGAAAATTTAAAGAAGTAGGATATCTTTTTCTTTTAGTAGGATTTATACTTCCTTTGTTGTTTCGCTCTACTTATCTTCTCACATTTGAACAGGCTTACTTTTACCCTCATAAGGGAATTATGGCTTTTTCTCCTTCCTTTTTACTGATGTTGACTGTTTGGGGTATGTCTTTTTACAAAATCCGAAACTTTACCTCAGATATCCGGTATGTTCCGTTTGTCATTGTTTTTCAGCTAATCTTGTTAGGAGGAGGCATTTATTGGGGTGCTAACTTTTCCAGAGAGAAAATTTTGTCGCTCGACAGTGAAGCTTATTTTGGAAACTGGGGCAGGGTTTTACATTTAGCTAACACATACAAGATTAATAATACCACTGCCTCCTATTATACGAACCTGGCATTGGCACGCCATGGAGCGTTGCCTGATCATTTACTTGAATATTATCAACCGGCTTCTGAAGGACTGTTTCTTCCTGTTAATCCGGCTGCTTCGCCGCTGACTATTTTATTTAGCAATGAGGTGTTTTTCTACTTAGGTGATATGAATATGTCACAACATTCGGCTATGTTGGGAATGATATTTTCACCGAACAACCGCAGTTCGCGTTTGATTAAGCGCTTGGCCGAGATTAATTTGATTAACGGAGAAAAAGAAGCTGCACGTAAGTATCTCAGGATGCTTGAACCAACTTTGTTTCATCGTTCCTGGGCATTAAAACGGATAGCTCTGCTTGAAGCAGACACATTACAGACGGCTTCAAACAAATGGTTGTCTGAAAGGAGAGGTCTACTTGTTAACCGGGATATCTTACGTAAGGGAGATAACTATCCGGTATCTCTTGAGTTATTGGTAGAAAGCAATCCTGGTAATAAAATGGCCTTGGATTATCTGTTGTGTTACCATTTGCTGAATAAAAATATGGCTGAATTTGTGCAACTATTTGACCGTTACGCCAAAGGTAGGATGTCCATTATGCCACGCATTTATAGTGAAGCTCTTTTAATATGGCTGTTTAACGCTAAAGCTTCTGAAAAGGAGGTGCAACAATATGGTATTTCTCCCGACGTAATTCGTGACTTTGCTAATTACACCCGTATTTACGAAAAAGACAAAGGCGAAATGAAGCTACTTCAAGAATCTTATGGAAAGAGCTATTGGTTTTATTTTCACTTTGCAAATATGGAGACAAAATGAAAAATCAATTATACTACATATTATTGTTGTTACTTGCACTAGCAGGATGTAACCGTCCGTCTGATGTGCAGGAAAGCAAGGAGTTGCCACCAATTTATCCTGATTATACGGATATAACAATTCCTTGCAATATAGCGCCGCTCAATTTTTTGTTACGCAATGAACCGCAGTCGGTCGAAGTTTCTGTAAAAGGACCTAATACTGAATTTGTTGTCTACGGAAACAGTAAAATACAGTTTCCGGAAAAGACATGGAGAACTATGTTGGAAACAGAAAAGGGGAATAGCATTACGGTGAAGGTAATTGCAAAAGTAAATGGTCATTGGATTAGCTATTCTTCCTTTAAATGGAAAGTCTCTGCCGATAAGATTGATCCTTACCTGAGTTACCGACGAATTGAACCAGGGTACGAAGTGTGGAATAAAATACAACTTTGTCAGCGTAACCTCGAAAATTTTACCGAAGAAGTGTTGGCGGATAATAATCTTACAGATGGTTCTTGTATGAATTGCCATATCTATAACCAAAATCAGAAGAATACTTCGCTGTTTCACTTGAGGGGGAAAGAAGGAGGAACAGTGTTGAATCGTAATGGCAAACTACGTAAACTGAATACAAAAGGGAAAAATAGTTTTGCTCCTGCAGTATACGGTGCTTTTCACCCATCAGGACAATTTGCCGTATTTTCACAGAATACAATTATTCCTGAGTTTCATACTTACCGCAATGAACGTCTGGAAGTATATGATACAGAGTCTGATTTGGTCATCCTTGATTTTGATCACAATACGGTAACAAGCACCTCGTTGGTATCCGGAAAAGAAACACTTGAAACCTTTCCCGTATTTTCTGCAGACGGGAAATCTATCTATTATTGTGCAGCACCCAGATTGCCACTTCCGGATAGTATACGTTCTCTTCGTTACAGCTTAATGCGTATTGGGTTTGATGAATCAAGAGGGACCTTTGGAAACAAAGTGGATACTGTGTTAGCTGCAGACAGTCTGCACCAGTCGGTAAGTTTTCCTAAGGTCTCGCCAAACGGAAGATATCTTCTTTTCTGTGTATCGGACTACGGAACGTTTCCTATCTGGCATAAGGAAACCGATTTGCGGATGCTCAACCTGCATACCGGAATTGTAGATTCCCTGAAACTGGTCAACGCTTATTATTCGGATACGTATCACAGTTGGTCGTCTGACAGCAAATGGTTTGTTTTTGCAAGCAAGCGCGACAACGGGGTATACGGTAAACCTTACTTTTCACATATTGATAGTAATGGTGTTGCAAGTAAACCATTTGTCCTTCCCCAAAAAGATCCTGCATATTATGATTATACGCTTATATCATTTAATATACCGGAATTATCCAAAGAAGGCGTATCATTCGGAGCAATGGACGTAGAACATCTCTATTTCAAAACACCGGTAGAGCAGATGAAATAAAAGAAAATAATAACTAATATGAAAAACCTACTAAGAAATACCAACATGCTGCTTACACTCATCTGTGGAGTGGCTGCTTATATATTTTTTGCATTTTTCTATGAAGATCACCTTCATTATCAGGAAGAACTGCAATTGTTTCAGTTTACACC
>JAGPJL010000133.1 GCA_018054455.1 Parabacteroides sp. | reverse complement strand
GATTTCTCGGATATGACTGAGGCTTTGCCTGCTTTTGTAACCATTATCGTTATGGTTTTGGCTTATTCGATAGCCGAGGGTATGGCGATGGGTATGATGAGCTACGCGATCCTAAAATTGCTTACCGGAAAGTATAAAGAAGTATCTATTACATTATATGTTCTCACAGTACTCTTAATACTGCGTTACATGTATTATTAAATTATTGTATCTTTGCCCCCATGAAAGTATGTATTGCGGAAAAGCCCAGTGTGGCTCGTGAAATTGCAAAGGTTCTGGGGGCAAAGAACAGTTCTAATAAAGGCTATATCGAAGGTAACGGCTATCAGGTTACCTGGACATTCGGCCATCTTTGTACCCTTAAAGAGCCTCACGAATATACGCCCGACTGGAAACGCTGGTCTCTCAGCTCCTTACCTATGATTCCTCCCCGTTTTGGAATTAAACTTATTGATTCGCCTTCGTATATTGAGCAGTTTCAAATTATTGAAAAGCTGATGCAGAATGCCGACGAGGTGATAAACTGTGGTGATGCCGGGCAAGAAGGAGAACTTATCCAACGCTGGGTGATGCAAAAAGCCGGAGTTACCTGTCCGGTTTCCCGTTTGTGGATCTCCTCTCTTACGGAAGAGGCTATCCGCGAAGGCTTTCAGAAACTTAAAACACAGGATTCATTCAACAAACTATACGAAGCAGGTCTTTCGCGCGCTATCGGCGACTGGCTGTTGGGTATGAATGCGACTCGTTTGTACACACTAAAGTACGGACAGAACAGGCAGGTACTGTCCATCGGACGGGTACAAACTCCTACCCTTGCACTTATTGTAAACAGGCAGACCGAGATTGCCAACTTTACCCCGGAGCCTTACTGGGAGTTGAAAACAATTTATCGCAACACGACCTTTTCGTCTACCAAAGGAAAGTTCTCCGACAAAGTGGAGGGCGAAAACTTCCTTACGGTTGTTAAAGAGGAAGATTTTGAAGTAACCGATACTTCCGAGAAGAAGGGAAAGGAGTTTCCTCCCCGGTTGTTCGACCTTACCTCGCTGCAGGTGGAGTGTAACAAGAAGTTTGCTTTCTCGGCAGATGAAACGCTGAAACTTATTCAGTCGCTCTACGAAAAGAAGGTGACTACCTACCCCCGTGTAGACACTACCTATTTGAGTGATGATATTTATCCCAAGATTCCTGCTACTTTAAAGGGTATGACCGATTACGCGGAGCTTACTTCGCCTTTGCTTGGCAAGAAATTACCCAAAAGCAAGAAGGTATTTGATGATACAAAAGTAACGGATCACCATGCCATTATTCCTACCGGAGTTAGGCCCAACAACCTTTCTGAGAACGAAAGGAAGGTATACGATTTGATTGCCAAACGTTTTATCGCAGCCTTTTACCCGGACTGCCAGATCTCGACGACTACGGTTATGGGTAAGGTAGGCAAAGTGGAATTTAAGGTTACAGGAAAACAGATTCTTGAACCCGGCTGGCGTGTGGTGTTCGGTGCCGAGCAAAAGGATCCGGATGCAGAGCCAACCGACGAGGAAGGCATATTACCCGAATTTATTAAAGGCGAACGGGGTCCGCACGAACCTGTTCTTGGTGAAAAGTGGACACAGGCTCCTAAGCCTTATACCGAAGCAACGCTCCTTCGTGCCATGGAAACTGCGGGTAAGCTGGTGGATAACGACGACCTGCGCGATGCGCTGAAAGAAAACGGTATTGGTCGCCCGTCTACCCGTGCGGCTATTATTGAGACGTTGTTTAAGCGCAACTACGTTCGCAAGGAGAAGAAAAATCTTATAGCTACGCCCACCGGCATGGAACTGATTGGCACCATACAGGAAGAGCTTCTTAAAAGTGCCGAATTAACCGGTTTGTGGGAAAAGAAGCTACGCCAGATTGAAAAAGGAACTTATGAGGCCCGCACCTTTCTGGAAGAATTGAAGCAACTGGTGTATCAGATTGTCTCCAACGTATTTTCGGATACCAGTGCCCGTTCCATTACTATCCAGGAAGCGGTAGCCGAAAAGCAAATAGAAACAAAAGAGAAGAAGAAACCGGCAGCAGCCAAAGAGAAGGCTCCAAAAAGTGATGGCGCTCCAAAAGGAAAAGCGGCAAAGGAAAAAGACGTGGCTAAAAAGGAAACAAGCCCGGGGGCAGAAACAAAGACTTTGCCCGAGAATAATCTGCAGGCTCCCTCTGTTAAGTTGGTATGTCCAATATGCCACAAAGGGACCATCCTACGTGGAAAAATGGCCTACGGTTGTTCCGAATACAAGAGTGGTTGTACTTTTCGTATGGATTACAGCACTTACGGTCCCAATCTGTCTGACGAGGAACTTGATCAGATTATCAGATCGTGACTCCACTCATCCAAACGGTCGGGCAGCGTATGAATAAAGTCTACGCGCTCTTCTGCCGTGAGGGGTGCGAACAGGTCGATCTGCAAATCTTTGCACTTATCCCGTAAATCACTGGCAAGGGGATAATACGAAGCCAGAACGGCCTGTGAAATATCGCCCCCGTAGGTTTCGCGAACTGCATCAATCTTGTAGATGTCGTTCTGACTAACGTAACCGGATTTGCACTCTATAAATACAAGATTCATCTCGTTGTTTAGCAGCACATCTATTTCGTTCTTCGTACGGGTATTATCCTTACCCGTCTGGAATATAACGCTTTGCCATACTTCACGTGGTGAAGGTTGTCTTTCGCTCCATTGCCTTACCTGATCGGCTACAAGGGTTTCCCACCAGCGACCTTCGAAGTAGAGGTGACAGCCATTGGTGCGTGGAATAGTAAGCAGCGGCTGATTGCCTTTGTACACATAGAGCGCTCCTTCATTTTGCTTGTAGCGCAGTTCATTTGGAAAGACTTGGGACGAAGGCAGGTTTATCAGGTCGCGACGGCAATAAACTCCAAAGAACTTCTGCAGTTTGGCATGCTCTTTTGGATATTGTTCGATAAAGTTCTTTATTTCCATTGAAGCACGAACATCATCTGCTTTGAGGTCCTTTACATTGTTGTATTCGGCCAGATAGTTACCGCTGAGCTGCAAGATCTCATCGTTATTCAGGATACTGTTCGTCGTTGTTTTCTCGAAAGTGTCCAGCCACACTATTTCACGTTGCTGCGTAAGATAAAAGGCTTCAGACTGATACTTTTGGACAACTTGGTATGCGCCGAAAGTCATCAGTTTAGTTCCTTCCGACAAATTGTAGGAAAAGCTTCCCTCATTATCGGCATGAATCCTTTCGCACACTTCGGCAACCGACTTTGGATTATAGGGTTCCACCATATATATACGATGTTCGACTGATGAAGGTAGCAACGAAAGGATACGTGCAGGCAGCTCCCTGGTTTCCTCTGTGCAGATAAAATGAACCCTGTCCGGACCGAATTCCTTCAGTCCGTGATAAACAGACAGGATCTCTTTTCCCAATATGGCAATTTGATGTTTCATAAGCTTATATTAAACAGATGCGACCAATCTTCGCCAGCTTCAGGCATATAGGTTTTAAATCCCAATGAAGCGGCAGTTTCACAGTTTGGTCTGGCGTCATCTATTAAAAGAGTCTCTTCCGGACGAATACCCGCATCCTGAATCACATATTTAAAGATCTCGGGGAAAGGCTTTACCAGTCCCAGTTGATAAGACAGATAGCATTGATGAAAGTAATCGTCGGGCACATGTCCTTTGTACGAGAAACGTTCGCGACAAATAAAGTCCCAATGAATACTGTTTGTGTTACTCAGCAACATCACATTGTATTTTTCACGAAGTGCAAGCAACAGCTCCAGTTTGGCAGCAGGCATATCAGCCAGCATCGCAATCCACGCATCTTCGATCTGCTGGTCGGTAATCGTTTGGGAAGTCAGCTTTCTTATACCATCCCGAAACTCTTCGGGCGTAATACTCCCCTCTTCTATCTTCAAAAAAAGACCTTCCTGAAGGTAGGTGGTAGTTATCAACTCGCGGATGGAACTCACGCCGATTTCCTCGAAGGAAGCTATACAGCGCGGGCGGTTCAGGTTAATTAAAACGCCACCCATATCTACTAACAGATTTTTAATTTTCTCCATAGATTGCAAACTTACAAAAAAAACTTTATGCATCTTGTGTTTGTTTACTAGTTAAACTTCAAACATAAAGCTATGAACACAGTATTTGAAAAAGGAACAGTTATGAATCTGGAAAATATGATCGATTATTCCGAAGGTGGAGTCGTAAGTAAGCAAGTGATTAAAACTGATTCGGGCAATCTTACTCTTTTTTCATTCGATGAAAGCCAGGGCCTTACCGAGCACACCTCTCCTTTCAATGCGGTTGTACAGGTATTGGATGGTACAGCTCAAATATCCATCGACCGCATACCTCACATCGTTCATGCGGGCGAGACAATCATTATGCCAGCCAACACACCCCATGCGCTGCATGCGATAAAACGTTTCAAGATGCTACTCACTATGATAAAGGGTTGATTTGGGTTTGACTAATTTCCTATATAAAGAAAGTTCCCGGGAATGCATTACCATTCCCGGGAACTTTCTTTTTTATTTAAATGAGCTACGGCCTTATTTCTTCGACAATGCCTTATCTACATGCTTAAGCAATCCATTGTATTCTTCTTCATTAAACAAGCGTGTTAAGTAGATAATGTGACCGTTTTTATCAATCAGCACATTACGTGTAATACCGGCTTTGGATTCGGCAAACAGGGTGAATATCTTTCCTGCCGGATCGAGACCAAGTGGATAGGTAACGCCCGTTTGTTCTGCGAATTTTAACACTGTTTCTACAGGCTCATCACGATCTACACCGATAAAGACAAAATTAGGATTGTTCTTATATTTCTGCCAGATATCATTTTCGAGATGCGGCATCTCCTTACGGCAAACACCACACCAGCTGGCTGTAAACTGCAGAAGCACCACTTTTCCTTTAAAATCCTTGGGCAAAAGTTTCTTACCATTGGTAAGTGTGATAGAGAAAGCCGGTGCTTTGTCGCCAACCTTTACAATATATCCGGTACTGTCTTTGGGCACAGCAGCTGTTATTCCTTTTTTTACAGGTTGCTGAGCAAATACGGCAGAGCTTCCCGCCATTAGAACCATAGCCAACAGATAAAATACTTTTCTTTTCATATCGATGCGCTTTAATATAACTAAATAAGACTACAAATGTAGTAAATTAACCTGGTACAGAAAATAGCACATAACAGGCATTCTTATACCATGTTTATGGTATATAAGCAAGAAAATTATCTTATTAGAAGCAATCCTTTCATTTTTCATTACCTTTGCTATTCTGTAAAGTGATATGCGTAACATATGAGATGGTGTTACAGCAAACAAAAATCAAATAGGTATTAAGAATAATGGAAGAATTTAGTTTTGAAGCCCGGGTGCTTAACACCCCATACGAAAAGCCGGATGTACATCATTCGCTATCCATGCCAGTGTACAACACTGCTGCTTACGAATTTGACACGGCAGAAGATATGGAGGCTGCTTTTTGTGGCCGTACAACCGACCATGCTTATTCGCGTATTACCAACCCTACTGTACAGTATTTCGAAGATCGGGTACGTACAATTTCCGGAGCCATGGGCGTTACAGCTCTGAATTCGGGTATGGCGGCTATCAGCAACACATTGATGGCGGTAGCTTATTCGGGATCCAATATTGTAACTTCCCTGCATTTGTTTGGCAACACCTGGTCTTTTATAAAGAATACACTTGGTGCATTCGGAGTGGAAGCCCGTTTTTGTGATCTTACCAACCCCGAAGAAGTAAAAGCACAGGTAGATGCAAACACCTGCGCTATTTTTCTGGAAGTGATTACCAATCCACAACTAGAGGTGGCCGACTTAAAAGCGTTAAGCGCCATAGGTAAAGAAGCTGGGGTTCCATTGATTGCAGACACTACTGTCGTTCCATTCAATATTTTCAAAGCAGCTGATTTCGGCGTGGATATAGAAATCGTATCCAGCACCAAATACATATCTGGCGGAGCCACAAGTACCGGAGGGTTGATTCTCGATTACGGCACATTCGACTGGTCAAGATCGACGAGGTTGAAAGAAGTGGCAGTCCTGGTTGGAAATACCCAGGCATTCACGTTCAAGATGCGTAAAGAGATACACCGTAACCTGGGTGCTTATATGACGCCACAGGTTGCTTATATGCAAACGTTGGGACTGGAAACCATGCAGATACGTTTCGAACGCCAGGGATCTACATGCCTCGAACTGGCTAAAAGACTGCAACAGGTCGAAGGAATTGAGTCTGTAAATTATACAGGTCTGCCGGACAATCCTTTTTATGCCCTTAGTACAGCGCAGTTCGGCAACTTGCCGGGAGCAATGCTTACCTTCGATTTGCCATCGCGCGAAGCCTGCTTTGCCTTCATGAACAAGCTAAAGCTAATACGCCGTGCCACCAACCTGTTCGACAACAAGACGCTTGCCATTCATCCGGCAAGTACCATCTACGGGACATTTACCGAAGAACAACGGAAAAACATGGATGTAAGCTCAAAAACAATCCGGCTCTCTGTAGGGTTGGAAACAACAGACGACTTGCTGAAAGATATAAAACAAGCCTTATCCTAAAAGCGATAAAATATGTCAAAGCCATTTATCCTTGCAGATAATCAAGACATCACCAAAGCCGGCATCCTCTTCTTACTGAACAGGATGCCCGGTTTTACCGAGCCCTTCGAGGCCGACAATAAGAAAGATCTGATACAGCAGCTTACGGCCCACCCTAATGCGGTAGTGATACTGGATTATACGCTGTTTGACATTGTAAGTGCCGACGAGCTTATTATTCTGAGTGAGCGTTTCAACGCGGCAGAATGGATTTTGTTTTCGGACGAGCTTAGTGAGGAATTTATGCGCAGAATTGTATTCAGCTCCGACAAATTCAGCGTAGTGATGAAAGAATGTACCAAGGAAGAGATAGAGGCAGCCCTGCAGTATACTATCCGTTCCGAACGTTTTATCTGTAACCGGATAACCAACCTTCTTCTTAGCAAAAAGACAACGGCGGAGAAACAAGAGAAAGTATTAACCGGTACCGAACAGGAGATACTAAAACTAATCGCTTTGGGTAAAACAACCAAGGAAATAGCTTCCGAACGTATCTCGAGCATGCATACCATCATTACGCACCGCAAGAATATCTTCCGGAAACTGGCCGTAAACAACGTTCACGAAGCCACTAAGTATGCCCTGCGCGCCGGTATTATCGATTCGGCAGAATATTATATTTAAGTAATTTCCCCTGCTATATATAACCACAAAATAAAGCAATCTTAAGGTCAGAACCCC
>JAGPJL010000132.1:2452-7355 GCA_018054455.1 Parabacteroides sp. | reverse complement strand
CGTTTCCTATTTGGGAAGGGGAGAGCACGAAACGTATGCCGACCGGAAACAATCCGGACGTATCGGAATCTATCAGACAACTGTTCCCGAAATGTTTCATGCTTACATTACGCCACAGGCAACCGGCAATCATACAGATACGCGTTGGGTAAACCTATCGGATGCGCAAGGTAATACGCTTTTCATGCAGGGAACAGCGCCTTTCGAATTCAGTATTTTACCTTATTCGGATGCTGTAATAGATAAAGCAAGTCATTTGAACCAATTAAAAGGTGATGGAACAGTAACCATTCACCTGGATGCCATTCAGTCCGGAGTAGGAACAGCCACCTGCGGTCCGGGAGTTCAGGAATCGTACCGGGTACCAGTTGGTAATCATTCACTCGAATTTACCATACAACCGAGGTAATTGTTTACTATCCTTCAGGATAAATTTAGAAAAAGGGATGATCTGTTTATAGGATCATCCCTTTTTTAGTTCCTTGCCGATAAAATATATTGTCATACGATTCATTATTTAAAAAACGAAAAAACATCTCTCATCTCACACCAATAGGGTATTAATCCATTTAAAAATAGGTTATTACCCTGGTGATAGATAGTGTGACAGATAGGTGATTGATAAGTGGGAGAAAAGCCAGTGGCTATTTATACTTAGAGTATTTACTAATAATACGCTGTAAACTACCTGTAAATCAATTGTGTTCTACGTATTGTTATGTAGACTGTTATTCGTTTGACATATGTCGGCAAGCTTGCTCACAAATGTCGTTAAGCTTGTTGATATATGTCATTAAGGATAATGATATATGTCGAACGAATACTGTATGCTTTATTTGAACGTAAATAGAAGGTGATCTTACTATATTACACTACAGTAACGTGCAGAATATGGTTAAAGAAAAACGGCTTATCTGAACCGACCCTCGCGGGTAAGTTCAGTAAGCCGTTTTATAACAAACTTTATGATGAGAGATAAAATAATGTAATCCTATTCCAATGCCGAATTTGAAGTAATTGGCCAGTATGGATTCTGGTAAATAACTGAAGCCGAGGCATCATCCTGGTTAGGAGATGCAAGCTGAAGCTCTCTTACACCGATTGGGTACAAGTAGTTTGCTTTACTCCAGTTGTAACCATTAAACACTTCGTTGTTAGCCTGTACCTTTTGATAAGGACGAAGATATTTACTCAATGTTTTGCTGCTTACGTTTGCTTTGGCACTTCCATCAGCAATAAGAAGGTTTTTGATTTCACCGGTTGGAACGTTGTTAACTTCTACCTTTTCGTAATACAATTCAGAAAGGTAGGCTTCATCCCAAAGGTTAAATCCTTCAATTACATAGTTCTGAACTTTGTCCATCGCTCTCCAACGGATCAGGTCATCCATACGCATACCTTCACCCATCAATTCGTTTCTGCGTTCGCGACGGATATTATATAATGTTGCATCAACTAACGTTTCGCCAGAATATTTTCCCCAATCGTTTTCGAGACTAAGGTTGGTAGCGGCAATTGTCTTGTTGAAATCAGTATCAACACCGGCTCTTTCTCTGATTGCTCTCCAGTAATTAGCTGCAGTAGCGTCAATCGATCCGTTTTTCATATAGCTTGCCTCTATGTAATTCAGGTAAGCTTCCACAGCGCGGTATACAATTGAACCGTAAGTACACATTAACTCAGATCCGGGAGCTTGTGTTGGATCGAAAGAGAAACACTTACGCATCCGGTAACCGGTTACATCGCGTACTTCCTGAAGACCAATAATATTAGGAGCTCCAAAGAATGTTGTGTCGTCCGAAACTCTGAGACGATCTTCCTCGCCGGCAAGGAACAATTGCAAACGCTCGTCGCGTCCTGCTTTCGTTTCCATAATGGTTTTGTCTGTTGTGAAGCCTGACCCTGTTGCATAGATAGGTAATCCGTTTTTCATTAGGAATCCATCTACGTAGCCCTTGGTTAAACCATAGTTACCACCGTTGCGGATATATACACTCACACCATGCGTTGTGTAATCAGCATTGTACGATTTCCATAGAATAACTTCGTCGTATTTAGACATATCAACTGCTGCAAACATCTCAAAGTAAGGATTCCATCCGGCGAATTCTGTTCCGATAGGATTAAGAACACCCGAGTTTGGAGTAAGACTAATCTGATCTGCTACCTCTTTAGATGCACTCATTGACTGTGTAAGGAAATAGTCAATTTCGGAATCTAAGTTGATAGAAAAATTAGCATTGTAATCCATTTTAGCCCCAGGCCATCCAGCTTCGCCCGGTACACGGGGAGTTCCTCTGTGATATTTCAGAAAGCTAGCTTCATATAATGCAACCCGGCTCTTAAGCAATAAAGCTGCATTTTTAGTAATACGATTCTTGCTTTTGAAGTTACTCTGCAACAAGTTGATGGCTTTGTCAAGGTCTTCGATAATAAAGCGGGCAACCATATTGCGTGGCTGACGTTTACTAGCTTCCATCAATACTTCGTGCTGGTCGGGCAAAGTTTCCGTAATAATAGGGAAATCGCCGAACATCTGAAGTTTGTCAAAATATTCCAAAGCGCGGAGGAAGTAAGCTTCTCCGATATAATGGTTGATATTTTTCTCTGAACCGGCAATAGCTTTAGCTTCTGCTTTAGGTAATACTTGTTCGAAGAAATAATTGAACGCACGGATACGGCTAAAATTCCAGTTTCCTCCGGCAGACTCGGGCACTTTCCAGTTGTTCTTTACATAATAATTGTAATTTGGGTCGGTTGTAGCCTGATTGTCTGTTCCGTTGTCTATGTTTAGCGTACCAACTCCCCAGCCACCGTGTGTTGGAAAGTTATAGTAAGAAATTGTGTAGGCCGCCAAATCGGCTTCTGCATTAAAGTATTGCGTAGGTGTTACTGCGTCCAACGGCTCTCTGTCAAGAAAATCGTTACAAGAGCTTAATAACAGTCCTCCCATGGCAATACATGAAAGTGCGATGTTTTTGCTTATTTTAAGTTTCATAAGATCGTAAATAATTTAGAAATTAACATTCAATCCAACAGAAATAGTTTTGCTTAATGGGTATAATTTACCATCACCCCAATCGCTGCCAATTGTTTCAGGGTCAAATATCTTTGACATGCTGCTGAACGTTGCCAGATTGTCGCCTGATACATATACACGAACCGACTGCATTCCAGCTTTGCTGGTAAAGCTTTTTGGAAGTGTATAACCCAGTTGGATATTCTTCATACGCAGGTATGATGCATCTTGCAAATAGCGTGTTTGTGTAGACATGTTCTTGCCTGTAGTAAACAAAGGACGTGGATAGTACGCGTCTAAGTTAGCACCCAACGCATTATCTTCGCCACGGAAGAAATCCCAATGCTCTTCAAAGCCCGCCGACTGCCACATACCTCCGGTTGCACCCCAGAAGTAAGCACCACCAACAACATAATCTCTTTTGCCTACACCTTGGAAGAATACACTGAAATCAAGACCTTTCCATGCTGCATCCAGCGTAATACCATAGTTGTAACGAGGAGTGCTGTTACCAATGATTGATAAGTCTCCATGATCTTCCAGGGTGTTAGCTCCGTTGCTAATTTCGCCATCATTATTAAGGTCGGCGTACATAATATCTCCGGCCGCCCATTGGTTTCCTATACGGCTTTGTTTAACCTTTGCTAAATGTGTATCCATCTCTTCTTGAGATTTCGCAATACCAATTGTAGTGTAACCCCAGATTTCATTGTTCATACGTCCGTTATACCAGGTTCCCAAGCTATAGCTTTCGTTCGGGTAACGGGTTACTTTTTGCTGTGCATCAGACAATACAAGCTTTGCACCATATGAGAAATCACCAACGCGGTCTCTCCATGATAATTCAAGTTCGAAACCATACGATTCCATATCCGAGTTGTTGATTTTAGGAACACCTGTACCTAAAACAGATTCCAATTCAGGAGCTGGACCAACCATATCTTTTGTAGAACGTTTAAAGTAGTCGACAGTACCTGTCAAACGGTTATTGAAAGCACCCCAGTCCAAACCTAAGTCGTACGATTCAACACGTTCCCATGTCATTAACGAACTAACAATACCAGGAGCAGTTGCAGTGTTTGTCTTTTCGCCATCAATTAACCAGTAACCATTGTTTGTTCCAACAGGCATAGATTGATAGAAAGGATACCATGCTTTTGTATTCATGTTACCCAATTGTCCCCACGAACCTCTCAATTTCAAGGTACTTACCTTGTCTGTAAAATCGGTGAAGAAATCTTCACGTGCAATGTTCCATCCTAATGAAAAAGAAGGGAAAACACCCCAACGTTCGTCACCCACAAATCTTGAAGTTCCATCGTAACGTACGTTGGCTTCAACCATGTAACGTTCTTTGTAGTTGTAATTTAAACGACCAAAGAATCCTGCTGTCGACCAATGAGCATATCCACCGCCTACACGAGGATTGGTTGTCGTTGTACTGATAGTCGGAACGCTTGGTGTAATTAAACCATCACCGGTAGCTGTAAGACTTCTTGTTTTCATCAATTCGGCGTTGAAACCGCCCATCACCTTGAAGTAATGTCCGCTTTCTAATTGCTTGGAGTAGTCGGAATAGATGTTGGTTGTCAAAAAGTTTTCCTTGTAGCCGTATTCAGAAACAGTTGTCGATCCTACAGCACGACCATCCCATGAGAATGCAAAAGGATCGCCATTGGCTGCGTGAGCATACACTGGCAATACCTCCCAGTGCTGAAAGTTGGTAATCGAATTAACGTTCCCTTCAGCAATGATTCTCCAGTCTTTGATTGGCTCAATCACAAGCTGTAGTTGCTGGTAGGTATAATCCTTCTGATTATTTTGAATACCTCCATCTTCCATCTGAATAACTTCGTTACCTTCCATGTAATATCCGTTCGGATC
>JAGPJL010000132.1:0-2352 GCA_018054455.1 Parabacteroides sp. | reverse complement strand
ATTGAAGCAGAAGCAGCATCTTTCAATACCGAAATGCTTTCAATGTCTTGAGGGTTGATGGCATTCATGTTACCTTCTACGCCGTCTATCAAAACCAATGGCGACGAGTTTGATCCATCGCCGATTGTACCGGCACCACGAATGTTTACGTTTAATGTATTGTCAAGCGCACCTCCTGAAGTGTTTACAGAGAAGTTCAATCCGGGAACTACCCCCTGTAATGCTTGAGAAACATTCTGTACAGGACGAGATTCGATAACTTCCGAACCTACCATGCTAACAGCACCTGTTACATTCACTTTTTTCTGAGTACCAAAACCCACAACAACAACTTCGTCGAGTGTCTGTGAATCCACTTTCAGTACAACTTCGAGTGTTGTTTGGTTTGATATTACTGTTTCGAAATCTTTGTAACCGATGTAGGAGATCTTAACTGTGCTTCCTACAGGTACGTTTAATGAAAATTTACCGTCAATGTCGGTGATCGTTCCCGTCGTAGTACCTTTTACAGATACGTTGGCTCCGATAATTGTTTCGCCAGTGGCGTCTTTAACAACACCCGAAATTGTACGAGAGCTTTGTTGGGTTACTGCTAGCCCATCATTTGAAGCCGATCCGTTCTCTGCTTTTGCAGAGCCGGCGGATAGCAATACCAGGAGTGCAAGGCCTGCGCCCCAATTCCCGATTCTGAAGGCGTTCCCCCTCTTCTTTGTGTTTGATTTCAAGTTCATAAATTTAGTTTAATAACAAATTTCAATAGTAAGTAATTGTATAAATATTTCTCTTTTTATTTAAATTCAAGTTTAATGCTTATGGAATAGGTGTTGTTTATTTCATAATTGTTGCGATATTTTAAATTTTTATTGGAAATGCAGCCTTGTTAACTGTTTTTTACATGTTGCAAAGGAATGCTTAAAAGAGAAAAGCAAGTTGTTGAAACGTCTATTTGTTTTATGTATTTGTCTAAAAAGCTATGTTTGTGCTATTTATTTGTGCAGTTTGAAGGTCTGGTGGCTGACCAATATATTAATAACGTTATTTTAACAAATAGGCCTTTATTGATTAAAATATGTATACGAACGTCTTTATTGTGTAAAAAAAAGGCAGGTCTCAACTATGAGACCTGCCTGTAAAGTGGATGAAGAGGATGCTTCTTTTTAAAATAAGTGTACGATAGTTGGGTTAACTGCCTTTTTCGTCCGTTTCATCTTCTATGACTGTTGTTGGGCCGTTTTTCTTTACGGATTCAATACCATTTTTACATGTTGCTTCAGAAGCGTAAAGCTGACTGCTTCCGATTACCTGACCATTTGTGGCTTTCAAGTTAAAATGAAATTTTCCGTTCTTAGCTTCCTTGACTTCGTAACGGCTGTCTTCTGGCGAATTTTTTTGCACTGAAGCGATTCCGTTCATGCAAGACACCTTTGTCTTATAACCTTCACTGGTTAAAATGATTTCTCCATTTGATGCTTTCAGATTGAACTGAAATTCATCATTACTTCTTTTTGATACAACATACTTCCCCATAATTCAATGTATTAAGTAATTAAAGTGATTTGTATTAATAATAAAACAATCACATTTCAATTATGGTTTTGTTTTTAAGGCTTTAATTAAAGGTTTAAAGGATGCTGAAAGGTATGTCCCCTTATTTTTTATGTTAAAATCGATGGTATTTGGTATTGTAAATTCAAAAAGTATTAATAACTTTGAACTTTCTATCGTGTTTACTGTTGACTTGCAATTTAATATTAAAAGACAGTCTACTTGTATGAGGTTTATTCGGTATATATTCTTCTGTTTGGCGTTGATCCTTTGGGTCGCTTGTGGTTCAGACAAAGGAATTAAAGAAATACTTTCCGAGGCGGATTCTCTGGTTCAGAGCAATCCTGACAGCGCATTTACTTTACTTGAATCGGTAGAGGAATTAGATGTGTTGTCTGATGATGTATTTGCCGAATGGTGTTTATCTAATGCTAATGTACGCGACCTGCTGAGGAAAGACCCTCTTTCCATTAATTATATGAGCAGGGCCTTCAATTATTTTAAAGAATCCGGGAAAATTAATGAACAAGCCCGTATGGGTATGTTCTTAGGACATGCATATACCGCAGCCCAGGAACGTGATAAAGCCATGAATATTTACCTGACTTCCCTCGATCTGGCTGATCGTTCCCAGGATTATAATCTGGCCGGCTATATAAATACCTATTTAGCTGATTTGTACAAATCAGGAGAGAAGTTTATTCAGGCAAAAGAAAAATACAAGGAAGCAACTATATATTTTGAGAAAGCAAAAAATCTGCGGAGTAGAATAATTGCAATGACAAATGTCGGTTTAATGAGCTTTCT
>JAGPJL010000131.1 GCA_018054455.1 Parabacteroides sp. | reverse complement strand
CCGCTGTAATACAAGGGCAGCTGTATGGTTCGTACCATCACGGTATCGGTTGGATTGTAAAACATGGCAAAACCCTTCTCTTTTAAGTTGGGATTTACATGCATTAGTCCGTCCCAGTCGCGGGCATATTCTGTAATATATGTTTTCCTTTCTGCGAAATCGCTGCCGCAGGCATAATAGCTTTCTACAAGGATATTTGGTAATTTCTAAATTGACTACATCATATTATACTTTCACATTTATCTTAATTTTATAAGCAATGTAAGCTGAACAAAGTTACAGCGATTATTTCACTTACCAATTGATTTTGTAAAGAAAAATAATAGATTATCTTATGTATGCTATTGTTTTGCCTCATTAATTCGCAGGAAAGTATTTAGTTATTCATTTTGAACAAAGAATAGCTTATCGTTCTTTTTTATTTTGATTATTAATAATTTTGTCGCTACTTCGCATTTATTATGAAAGGATCAGAGGAACAATATGTATTAGCTGAGGTTGCCAGAGGGAATGTAGAAGCTTTTGAACGTTTGTTTTACGAGCATCAACCCAGGTTGCTTCATTTCCTTATTGGCTTAACTCACGACCGGGAAGTGAGCCGAGACATGGCTCAAGACCTATTCCTTTCTTTATGGAAGGATAGACGTAAGCTATCGGATGTGCATTCATTTTCTTCTTACCTTTTCCAGATGGCCAGGTTTACTGTTTATGATTATTTTGACAGATTGATTGTGTCCGAAAAGTATACAAACGAATATTTAAAAGAGGCATGTGTCGCGCAATCTGGAGAAGAGGAAATTTTTGTATGCGAACTGCAAGCTATAATAAAAAAGACTGTAGAAGGGATGTCACCCCAACAGGCAAAGATTTACTGGATGAGCCGAGAGGAGGGGTTATCCAATGATGAAATTGCTTTGCGGTTGGGAATAAGCAAGCGTACAGTTGAAAATCATCTCACGGCTGCCCTTTCAATTCTTCGTAAAGTAATTTACCTCTTGTTTGTATGTATTAATTGAATATTAAAAAAATGTTTTTTAATTGTGTGTAGATATCATCTTTACCTACTATATAGATAAAGGACGTATACTATTATGCAATCAGATAAGAACACAAAACGGATCATTGAGCTGTATTTTGGAAAAAGTTTTTCGAACTATAGCCGAATATTATTTGGTCGATGGTTACGATCGAACCATGATGCTTTATATAAAACAGAGCTTCTGGAGGAGGAATGGAATCAGTCTCCTTCGGTCGTAACAGATGCAACCCGGCGAGATTGGGAATTGTTACATAAGTTGCTGTCCAGAGAACAAACACGAAAAAAATATTTCATTTTTAATACAAAATGGATGAGATATGCTGCGTTAATTGTTATGCTACTAGTTCCCTCTTCAATAATATATTGGTTAGTTGATCAGTCGGCTTCAGCTCGCTATGCCGAGCTTACCGAAGTGTTTGTTCCTTTCGGTGAGAGACGCATGGTAACTTTGCCTGATGGCTCTGAAGTGTGGTTAAATGCAGGATCATTGCTTATTTATCCAAAAGATTATGAAAACTCCGCTTCACGTATTGTCTATCTTACCGGAGAAGCCTCTTTCTCTGTTTATAAAAATCCAGAAAAACCGTTCATTGTTAAAACGACATACTTTGATGTGCAGGCACTGGGTACTGTTTTTACTGTAGAGTCTTATCCGGAGGACTCTTGTACACTGGCAACGCTGGAAGAAGGACGTGTACAGGTTACAGTTAAGGGTGAGGGTCAAAGGTCATCAATATTGAAGCCGGATCAGCAACTAGTGTATTGGCATCAGACCAACGAGGTAAAAATCCTTTCTGTGGACGCATCGCTTTATAAAATGGAACGGAGTGGGTACTTGATATTTGAAAATAGTCCGTTTAGTCAGATTGTTGCTTCACTGGAACGAAAATTCAATGTTACGATGCACTATAATTCGCAGAAATATGCTGTAGAATATTATAATGTGAAATTTGCTCCTGATGAATCATTGGATCAGGTACTCGAGGTTTTACACCAATTAATAGGTATCAATTATAAGAGAAAAGGAGACGTTGTATTCATCAACTAAATATATGGAGGAGATAGATATGAACAAAAGAAAACCGGAAAGACAGAAAGTGCGAAAATCCCTCTTTCCGGCGTTTGAAACCGAATAATTAATCTCATTTGAAGACGATTGAATCGTCAAGCTAAAAAATATCCAATTTTCAAACAAACAAAGGTAAAATATTTATGAATCTAATACAACTGAAAGCAGGAAAAATACTATGCAAGCTATTTCTTGTTGCTGTTTTTCTTGTTAATGGATTGCTGGTAACTGCTCAACACCAGCAGGTTAATCTGTCCGGAGTCAAATTGTCTTTAAAAGCCGCATTCAAGCAAATAGAACAACAAACTAATTTATTTGTAGATTATAGTGTAAGAGATGTAAACGATTCCCGGATTATTAAGGAGCTACCAGAGGCCAATAATGTAAAATCTGTGCTTGAGCAGTTGCTAAATGGCACTGGATGTGTGGTAACATTTAGTAATGGTCATGCAATAATTGCCAAAGAAGGAAAGGTGGCGGTAGCCACTGGAAAGATTACAGGAGTTGTGAAAGACCAAAAAGGCGAACCTGTGATTGGGGCTAATGTAGTGGAAAAAGGCACTTCAAATGGTACGGTTACCGATCTAGATGGCAAATATAGCTTATCTGTATCTGAAGGTAGCGTGCTTGTAGTTTCTTACATTGGATATAATTCGCAGGAAGTAAAGGTTGGTAAAGAGGATATGCTCAATATTGCCCTTACTGAAGATAGTGAGACATTGGAAGAGGTAGTGGTTATAGGCTATGGACAACAAAAGAAGGTGAGTGTAACCGGGGCTGTTGGTAATATAAAAAATGAAAGTATAAACCGGTTGGCAAACAGTACTACTGCCTCAATGCAGGGTGTAGCACCTGGTCTTACTATACAGGACAAAGGGGGATCACCAGGCCGATCAAGTACTACCATGCGTATCCGCGGTGTTACTACAATCAACAACAGTGATGCTCTCCTTTTGGTTGATGGCATCGAACAACGTATTTCGGATATTAATCCTGACGATATAGAGAGTGTCTCTATCTTGAAGGATGCCTCAACCACGGCAATTTATGGATCGCGTGCTGCTAATGGAGTAGTGCTGGTAACTACCAAACGTGGTAAAGAAGGGGGTGTTAAGATTGATTTTAACTCATATTGGGGAGCGCAAAATGTAACCGATACACCGAAGCATATGGAAACAGTAACGTATATGAAGCAACAGAACTATGCATTCCAGAATGCGGGGCAGAATCCACGTTATTCAAATACGTTTATTCAGGAGTGGATTGATAACAATCAGAGTGATCCTATTACATATCGCAAGGCAAATCAATGGCAAGATGTGGTTTACAGGACTGCATTACAACATAACTACAGTCTTACGGTGAGTGGTGGTAATGAAAAGGCAAAAGGGTTGATGGCATTGCGTTATTATAATCAAAACGGGGTGGTATCTAATTTCAATTCGGAGATTAAGGAGATTCGTGTAAATTCAGATTTTAATCCGTTCAGGGGATTGAAATTGTCGGCAGATGCCAACTTTAGAACCCGCTATTCGCTGGCTCCTGTAGGGGCTTATGATTACGATGTAAACGGTGGAGGTGTCTTTTATTCAATGTATCATGCCACACAGTTTGTTGTTCCTCAATATGAA
Organism: Parabacteroides sp.; assembly: GCA_018054455.1. Taxonomy (GTDB): domain Bacteria; phylum Bacteroidota; class Bacteroidia; order Bacteroidales; family Tannerellaceae; genus Macellibacteroides. Next base: position 3,630 of record JAGPJL010000131.1, on the reverse strand, counting down.
GATGGGAGTTACGGACTAGGTAATAAAAATGCAAACCCTCTGTTGTTGTCCAAAATGGCGGGTGACGACAAGCAGTGGAATAATCTTTTTGTGGGAAATATTAAAGCAGAGCTCAGTCTCTTAGACGGGTTTAAACTTGTAGCTCAATATGCCCAACGTTATGCTTTTAATAAAACTGTTTCGTTTACAAATGCCTATACAGTGATTGATAAGTATTTTCTGGATTGGGCGGCAACAGCAAAAGACCAGCCATACGCACCCAATACAGCACGACAGCGTAAACGTGAGATTAGCCGTAACAGCATGAATGATTATCGCGAGGATACAGATGAGTATACATTGAACTTGTTGTTGGACTACGAAAAGCAGTTTGGAAAGCATAATTTGCATGGATTGGCCGGATTCTCGCAGATAGAGAACAAGTGGTCGCACAATCAGGCGTACCGTCAGGATTTTTACAACAACGAGGTGCAGTCTATCAATATGGGGTCAGAGAGTTCGTGGAAGAGCTATGGGTATAATAATGCCTATGCACTACGTTCGTTCTTTGGTAGGGTTAATTATAACTACGATAACCGTTACTTGCTGGAGGCTAACATCCGTTACGATGGTACTTCCCGTTTTACGGGCGATCATCAATTTGGAACCTTTCCTTCATTTTCAGCAGGTTGGCGTATCTCCAACGAGGGTTTCTGGAGTGATGGTTTGCGCAATGTGATTTCCGACCTAAAAGTAAGGGCTTCGTGGGGACAAACGGGTAACCAAACTGCTGGTTTGTATGCCTTTTATGATAGCTATGCGTCTACTTCTTACAATTTGGGAGGTAATGTGGTACAGGGTTATATGCAGACTGCTCTGGCAAACAAGGAGCTGAAATGGGAAACAAGTACACAGACTGACATTGGATTGGATGCGGGCTTTCTGAACAACCGCCTTACGGTTACAGCCGATTACTATTTCAAACGAACAGATGGTATTTTGGTTAGTTTACCTATTTCGGGCACAATCGGATTAGATGCTCCTGTACAAAATGCGGCTATCGTTGATAACAAGGGTTTTGAATTGTCGTTGGACTGGAAAGACCGATTGGGTGAGCTTACATATGGTCTGAATTTTAATATTTCAAACAACTGGAACAAGGTTATTAGTCTTGGGGGGGCTAATCCAACCATTAGCGGAGGAACATCGGATGTACTTACTACTGTAAGAGAGGGCCTTCCTATCAATGCTTACTGGGGGTACAAGACAGATGGATTTCTTACGCAGGAGGATATTGATAACGGGTATGCAAGGTATGACAGCCGTATGACTCTAGGTGATCTTAAATATATTGATACAAATAAGGATGGAAAAATTGATGCGGAAGATATGACCGAGATCGGTGATGAATTTCCGCGTCTGCCTTTTGCTATATCTGGTAATGCGGCATGGAAAAATTTTGATTTTTCTTTTATGTTTCAAGGAGTGATGGTTGCTCAAACCCGTGTTTCAGGTGCGCTTGCCGAAGGTGGTAACTTCGAGGGTTTTACATTGAATATATTTAAGGATTACTGGACTCCCGAAAATCTTGATGCCCGTTTCCCCCGTCCGCGTAAAAGTGTGGATTATAATTCAATGATGTCTGATTTCTGGGTGATTGATGCTAATTATCTTCGACTTAAAAATGTTCAACTTGGTTATACGTTTCCTCGCGAACTTACCCAAAGAGCGAATATAGACAAGATACGTGTCTATCTGGCAGGTAGTAATTTGCTTACTTTCTCTCCACTAAAGGAATGGGGACTTGATCCGGAATTTGTTTCGGGTCGGTTCTTGTATTATCCGCAGACTTCCGTATACACGATTGGTCTTAATTTTACATTTTGAGTTATTAATCTTGAAACGTTTCTAGTTATGAAAAGAATAATTTTATTTTTAAATATAGTTTGTGTTTTATCGGGATGCTCTGATGTACTGGATACGGTTCCAACCGATCGACTGTCTTCCCAAGTGTATTGGCAGACCGATAAAGATGCGGAATATGCAGCAAATGCTGTGTATCGCTTTCTTGAAAGCCCGGTTACTATTCTGGGGCGTGATGCAATGTCTGATCATGCGCGTTCTACATTCGAAACCTCTGACGAGACAAAAGTGGAAGGCAGTATTGCTGATCCGCAGACCAATATATTCCAGAATACATGGAATGATATGTACAAGGGAATACGGGCTTGTAATGATTATCTGGACAATGTGGGAAAGATTACCCCTACCGATGCTGCTAAAGTTAATCGTATCACTTCGGAGGTTCGTACGTTGCGTTGTTATTTTTACGCACGCTTAGTTTCATACTTTGGTGATATTCCTTTAGTAACCACGCCGATTGGCATCAGTGAATCAAAGACACTAACACGTACTCCGGCAGCCGAAATATATGATTTCATTTATAATGAGATTACTGAGTCTTCCGCTAATCTTCCGGTTACAACCACCGAGAAGGGACGTGTAACTAAAGGGGCAGCCTTGGGTATATTGGCTCGCACCATGCTGTTTGCTGCTGGAAATGTGACAGGTACAGATAACAGACCTGAGGTTTATTATCAGCGAGCCAAAGATGCTTCCGATGCCGTTATTGCTTTAGGGGTTTACGATCTGCTTCCTAATTATAAGGATTTGTTTATATATGCAAATGAGAACAGTAAGGAAGTGGTGTTCGACAAGCAATTTATAAAGGACGTTTATTCTAACGCTGTAATGAATAGTTTTGGCGCTGTTTCGTTGGGTAATAACGGGTCTAATATTTCTCCAACAAGTGTATTAGTAGATGAATATGAAACAATGAACGGAAAGAAGATTACAGAGGATGCATCCTTTGATCCAAAGAACCCTTATGTAAATCGTGATCCACGTTTGGGTTATACACTTTTTTATCCGGGTTCAGTTTTACCAAATGGAGCGATTTATGATTCACGTCCCGGGTGGAGTTCAACATCAGATGTGGTAGGAGCTAGTTATCAGGTGTCAAAGACAGGGTTACTTCCTCGTAAATATATTAATGCGGAAGATATTGGTCAGAGTAACCGTAGCAATTGCGGTATTAATTTGATTATTATAAGATATGCGGAAATACTTCTTATTGCCGCCGAATCAAACATTGAACTTAATAAGGATCTGGATGTGGCTTTGACGTATATTAATAAAATTCGCCAACGTGCAGATGTAAATATGCCCCCTCTAATCGGTATAAATGGTCAAGCTGCATTGCGTGTTGCTTTGCGTCATGAGAGAACTGTGGAGCTTGCATTGGAAGGTAACCGTTTTTTTGATATTCGACGTTGGAGGATTGCAGAAAGTACATGCAACATGGATAAAGTAGATGGTATGAGATATGTTGATAAGTTGTCAGGAGAGCTAGTAACCGTTTCTACTGATTATAAAAAGAAGTTTTCGACTAGGGATTATCTCTGGCCGATACCATATAATGAACGTCAGTTAAATGCAAATTTAACTCAAAATGAGGGTTGGAATTAATTATGACAAAAATGTTTAGATCAATGCCGCTTGCTGCGCTTGCCTTAACGGCGGGTGTGAGTTGCGGAACGGGAAAAAATGCGGAAGAGGGTGTTAAAGGCAGACCGAACATTCTTCTTATTC
>JAGPJL010000130.1 GCA_018054455.1 Parabacteroides sp. | reverse complement strand
TGTAACCAAGAGTTGAATTAGTTGGTCTGTTTACATAGATAGAATTAGTGATTATTTTCTATCTTTGAGGCCGACAACCATGTAAATGAGGAGATATTTTATTGAAAAGTTGAACGGTTGATTTTGCCTTAGTGTAATTACTTGCCTTTTATCTGATTTTTCGAAATACTGCTTTTATGAATTTGGATGAAGAAATACTTGAAGAGATTAAGAAGGACAACATAGGAGTTTTTAACCGACTCTTTGAAGATACCTATTATCAATTATATTTTCAATGCAGAAAGATGATTGCTGATCCGGATACAGCAAAAGATTTGCTGCAAAATGTCTATCTGCGCTTCTGGGAAAAACGCATGGATATTGATATCCGCGTATCTTTATCTGCATACTTGTCCCGATCTGTTAGGAATGAATGTCTAAATTATATAAGAGGACAAAGGGATATGGTAAGCCTGTCCGACTCTGCAGATGAGTCTTGGGGTGTTGTAGAACCTGCACAAAATGAGAATGATTCTCCTGAGGCTTGCCTTGAGTTTTTTGAACTTGAAAACCGCATTTCAGAGGTTGTTGAACAACTACCCGAACAATGCAGGAATATATTTAAACTAAGCCGCGAAAGCGGATTAAAAAATCAAGAGATCGCCGATAAATTAAATTTATCTGTCCGCACCGTTGAAACCCAACTGTACAGGGCGCTTAAAAATATTAAAAACCATCTATATGAGTATTTACAGTTTCTTTTTTGGTTGCTATTCCTTCAAAAGTAATTTTTTTTTGCTTTTGCTGTAAGTAGATCGGAGAAATACAGTGTCATAGTTATGTGGAAAGAAAGACAAGGTTGTTGTAAAAAATGAAAGAAAGAACAAAAAAAATTGCGGAGGATAGCTTTGCGAGTGAAGTAAATCTTAAAAATGAATGGAATCGTCTGTTGGGATCTATTCAAAAAGAAAATAAGCCTGTGGGTAAAACAAGAATCATTGGCAAATATTTACAGATGGCTGCCGGATATGCGGCTGCCGTTTTAGTGGGAGCTGCTCTTGTTTTCGTTTTTACACATACAAGAACATTGCCAGAGCAGGTTCAAGGTGGTAGTTTTATCGTTCAGACAGATAATTCCGATAGATCTTTTACCCAATTACCGGATGGATCCAGGATATGGCTCAACAAAGGAACGAAGATAGAATATAATCAACAGTTCGGCATTGGAAACAGAAATGTGTTGCTAAACGGAGAAGCCTATTTTGAGGTTGCTAAAAACAAGAAGCTTGCATTTGTAGTGAAAACGAAATCAATTGATGTTACCGCTATGGGCACTAGCTTCAATGTGAATGCCTACGATGACGGGAATGAAGTCACGACAACATTATATACAGGGAAAGTGAACGTACAGTCTACATTGACAGGATATAAAACAATCCTGAATCCCTTTGAAGTAGCGGTGTTTAGCAAAACAAAGGATAAAATCACGACGTATGTATTTACCGGACCAGAGAAACCTGTGTGGATGGAGCCGGAATTCCGGTTCGATATGCTCCCACTTATTGATATTTCCAAGCAGCTGGAGCGTAATTATAATGTTGTTTTTGTTTATAGAAATCAAAAAATCAAGCATTTGAAGTTTAGTGGTACTTTTGATCGCGACGAGAAGCTGGATGAGATATTAAGAGTAATAAAAATCAATACTAATATTGACTATGCTATAAAGAATGATAGTGTAATTATAAAATAACAAGCCTATGGAATAAAACTCAGAATTTTGCACCACACAACATTTACCTTAGTCTTTCTAAACACCATGTAAGATAACTTTAAATTCTAAATTATGGTTAAAAAACAATTTTACAGTGAGACGGCCGGTCTCTCTGCCCGTTCATTCATACTTCGAATTTTTATGATATGCTGTCTGGCATTCATTGTTGAAAGCATTTCGGCGGCAGAAGTATCCAAATCCAATATGATCACGTTGGAAATCAACAAAGGAACATATTCGGATGTTTTCAAGGCAATCGAAAAACAAAGTGATTATAAATTTTTCTATAACAGTGATCAGGTTGACCTTACTAAAACAGTTGAGGTGAAGGCTGAAGGAAGTTCAATCGAAAATGTCCTGAATCAGGTATTTAAAGGTACTTCTATAACTTATAGAATCGTTAACAACCATGTGGTTTTAACGAACAATAATACAAATGAAAAGGCTATAAATCAACAATCCAGACGAATTTCCGGTAAAGTATATGATTCGAACGGAGAATCGCTTATCGGTGTCAATGTTGTTGTTAAAGGCACTAATCAGGGATCAATTACCGATATCAACGGTAGTTATTCATTGGATGATATTCCTGCAAATGCAGTTCTGGTATTCTCTTACATCGGATACAATACTATGGAGCTTCCTGCTTCGCAAGCTGCAAGAGTGATAATGCAGGAGGATACAAAGAAATTAGACGAGGTAGTGGTTGTTGGTTATGGTTCTTTCCGTAAAAGAGATCTTACCGGAGCTGTTTCTCAGGTTAAAGGAGACGAGATTTCGAATTTACCCCTACGTAGTGCTTCTGATGCTTTGCAGGGGAAAGCAGCAGGTGTTACCATAACTTCTACATCTGGTAGTCCGGGTTCAATGGGTACGGTACGTATTCGCGGCGTTGGAACGATAAATGACAATAATCCGTTGTATGTGGTTGACGGTCTTCCTCAATCAGATATAGGTTGGTTAAATCCGAGAGATATTGAAAGCATGGAAGTACTTAAAGATGCTTCTGCTCAAGCAATTTATGGGGCCAGAGCTGCTAATGGCGTAATTCTCATATCTACAAAAAAAGGAGCTTCAGGTGATATGTATAGAAGTTCGATCGAGTTTGATATGAATATCGGAATGCAAGGTGCTCCTAAAAGATATGATATGCTTGATGCTGCTGGTTTTATGGAATATAAAAACAGAGCCTATGCGGCAGCCGGTAAAGATTTGATGGCCGATTTTGCAACACCCGAAAAGCGTGAGCAGATACTTTCGTTTCTTGGAAAAAATGGGGGTCGTGAAGGTACCGACTGGTGGGGCGAAACTACCCGTTCGATGACAGATGCAACGATGCAAAATTATAACCTGGCATTTTCGGGTGGTACCCAGAAACTGCGTTATCGTTCAAGTTTTGGTTATATGCACCATTTAGGTATCTTGAGAGGAAGTGATTATGAACGTTTGTCCGGACGTATCAACCTGGATACGGAAGTTACCAAATGGCTTACTATGTCGTCAAATGTTGGGGTGATATACGAATCCAGACGTAATATTCAGGAAAACGATGCGTATACTGCTACTGTATTTAATACAGTTACTGCCGACCCGATCACTCCTGTATACCGGAGTAATCTGGTTGATATCCCCGATTTCCTTCAAGCACGTATTATGGGTGGTTACGAACCAACCAACCCCTGGTCGCAATATACGGGAGTAATCTATTCCAATAAATCAAATGCTGTGGCTCAGGTTGACCGAATGTCGCAAAGTAAATGGTCGGGTACTGCAATCAAAGGAAATGTAGCAGGCGAAATTAAGCTTTTTCCTTTCCTGACCTTTAAATCTACCATTGCAGTTGATATCTCCCGTGGACTTAGCGCCGGTTTTACTCCTAAGTATTTCTTGGATGGAGACGAGTATTCTACTTATGCAACCGTATCCAGATACAGTTCTAATACAGATTATTGGGTATTTGATAATTACTTTACTTACAATCAGAAATTCGATGATCATACTTTAAACGGTATGTTGGGTACTTCAGCCGAAAAGAATCGGTACGAAGCAATCTCAGCTTCCAAACAAGGAATGGTGAACAATGATGAAAGTCAGCGTATTATTAATGCCGGTACGGTAAATCCGGGAGCCGGAGGATACATTTCAACTCAAAGTCTGAATTCATATTTCGGACGTCTGTTTTATTCGTATGCCGACCGGTATTTACTTACGGCTAATATTCGTTGGGATGGTTCTTCTGCTTTTGCAAAAGGTAATAAATGGGGTGTTTTCCCTTCATTATCGGCTGGATGGAATTTTGCAGAAGAGGCTTTTGCAAAAGAATTGGACTGGCTTTCACAAGGTAAGTTCAGAGCTGCCTGGGGAGAGATCGGAAACCAGAATTTATCCAATACGAGTGGAGCTTATCTTAATACGTATGGAAATGGTAGTTACTACGTTTTCGGGAATCCCAACAGTCCGGTTTTAGGTGGTGGACGCGCTCAGGTGGGTAACCCTGATCTAAAGTGGGAAACAACCCGTCAGGTTGACTTTGGTTTGGATCTAGCCTTTTTGGGTGGTGCATTAAAGACCAGCTTCGACTATTTTGATCGTAAAACGTCCGACATGCTTGTGCAGGTACCTGTTCCATCGTCTGTTGGACTTCCCAATACTCCATGGATGAATGCCGGAAGTGTAAGTAATAAAGGATTTGAGGTTACTGTAGGATATGACGGTAAATTAGGTAATGATTTCAAATACAATATCAATGGAAATATATCAACCTATCGTAATAAGGTCGTTGACCTGGGTGGTGGTAAGAATATTCCCGGTAAAGGTGTCCATTTAGGCAATCAAACCTATACGATGATAGAGCCGGGTCAGCCTATCGGATATTTCTACGGTTTCAAAACTGACGGAGTTTTCCAGACTCAGGCTGAGGTTGACAGTTATGTAAACGACGGACAGAAGATTATGCCTTCAGCCAAGGCTGGTGACCTTAAATTCCGTGATCTGAATGCTGATGGCAAATTGGATGATGAAGACAGAACCATGATTGGGAATCCACATCCGGATTTTACTTTTGGCGTAACTTTAGGAGCTGAATATAAAGGTTTCGACTTCTTAGCTTTCTTCCAGGGGTCGGTAGGTAACGATATTTTGAACATACTCAAATATGACATCTATTCGGGAACGGGTTGGTATAACGCTCCTAAAGACATTCTTAGTACTTTCTGGAATGGTCAGGGCAGTACAAATAAAAACTTTGCCATTGATGCCAATAGTCGTATGAATCTGGAAATGTCTGAATGGTACATTGAAGATGGCTCCTATATGCGCTTGAAAAACGTTCAGATCGGATATACCTTGCCTGCCTCATTTACTAAAAAACTGACCATAAATAATCTCCGGTTGTTTGTGGCTGCACAAAATTTATTTACAGTTACCGGATACTCAGGCCTTGACCCTGAAATTGGAAATAACAGTCCCCAGTACATGGGAATCGACATGGGATTCTATCCGCAGGCAAGGACCTATATGTTTGGTATCAGTATGAAACTTTAATCTTAAAAATAAGTAATTATGAAATCTTTATATAAGTTCGGTAAAGTATGCTTTTCCATACTGAGTTTAGGATTTTTACTTGCAGGTTGTACAGATAGCTTCTTGGACCGACCTCCACTTGGTAGTTTGGATGAAGATACCTATCTTAAAACTGAAGATGCTGGTTTGAAGTTGCTGGTTAATTGTTATCAGCCTATAGTAGATCATTGGAGTTACCAGACTATGAAGTTTGATTTGGGTGATCAGCTTACCAATGACGCATCTAAAGGTGGATCCGATGCCGGAGACCGTAGCCAGATAACTGAGGTTGGAAGAGGCAACCCATTGGCAACCAACTCAATGTTTACTGATCTTTGGAACCATCGGTACAAAGTGGCCATTTCCGCGTGCAACGTACTTCTTGCTCAGGTTACGCCTGATAAACAACTTATTCAGGCTGGAGGAGGTCTTGTCCCGGAGCAAACCAAGTTACGCTGGATAGCTGAAGGACATTTCATGAGGGCTTTCTACTATTATGACCTGGCAACTATTTTCCAGAACATTCCAATTATTGATAAGCCTCTGAATGTGATTGATAAGAGTAGTATCACTAAAGCTTCAAAAGAAGAGGTTATGGCCTTTATCTTGTCTGATCTAGACAAGGCTATAGCTGAACCTAATTTGCCAAGTGCTAAAAAACTGCCTGCTTCTGAGATAGGTCGTATAACAAAGGAGGCTGCCATGGCGTTTCGTGCACGTGTAAATATGTTTTATGGTAAGTATGATGCCGCGAAAGAAGATCTTAAAGCTGTAATTGAATCAGGAGCCTATGGGTTGGTCGACAATTACGAAGATCTTTTTAACAGTGCTGAAAAAGGGTACATGTCTAAGGAGTCAGTCTTCATCACTCTGCGTTCATATATCCCAAACTATACTTCTGGAAGTGTATGTCCTCAGATGAATGTTGGCCGTGGTGCAACAGGAGGATGGGGAGGACATTGTCCCAGCAACGATTTGGTGAGCGAATATGAATCAAAAGATCCACGTCTGGTACATACCGTTTTGGCATCAGGTGATATATTTGTTAAATCTGACGGCTCCGACGAGGTGCACGATTATTCCGGATACGACAATTATTCCAAACTTCACAGCCGCAAGATGTATATTGACTACTCGCGCCGCCCGCTTAATAATCTGATGGACACCGACTGGTCGTTTTATCACATTCGTTATGCTGATGTACTGCTTATGTATGCCGAATGTTTGGTTGAAACTAACGGCGACAAACAAACTGTGGTCGATATTCTGAATCAAATTCGTCACCGTGCTTTTGTAACTACTTCTCCAAAAGACTCCTATGCTAAATACAGAAAGTTCAATTTGGAAAAGAATATTACCGAAGCAGAGTTTCAGGCCAATTACAAAGTTAAGATAACAGACAATCTTCGAGAAGCAGTAAGGCACGAACGTAGAGTGGAATTGGGTAGTGAAGGCTTACGTTTATACGATTTGCTGCGTTGGGGAACTTTTGTTTCTACGATGAAGGCCTATTCGCAAACTCCCGAAGGAAAATACACCGGTCAAGGCGAAAATATCTCGGATAAGACTTATCCGTATCCCATTCCGCAAAATGAGATCGACTATGTTGGGGGTAGCCTGACACAAAATGACAACTACTAACAAAAGGTAGATAATTATAAAAACCTCCTGCTAAACTGATATGCAGGAGGTTTTTTTATTTGTTAAATTTGAGATTGTAATCGATATAAATTTTAAGGGATAAGCTATCTTTGTCTCTTATTTAATGTTATAAATATTAATATGTTCCATGAACTACAGAAATGAAGATATACGTCGGCAGGATAGAATACTCTCTATAGAAGGTGTCAATAGGTTACTTTTAGAAGGAGAGTACGGAGTGCTGTCTATGGTGAATGAGCATGGTGAAGGCTATGGAGTGCCACTTAATTTTGTTCTGGATGGCGAGACAATCTATTTTCATGGTGCGCCTGAAGGAGATAAACTGCGGTCACTTCGTGCATCTAAACAGGTTTCTTTTTGTATTGTTGGAAAGACAAAGCTTATACCTGAGCAATTTACAA
>JAGPJL010000129.1 GCA_018054455.1 Parabacteroides sp. | reverse complement strand
TGTTGTTCTTACCGAGGCACCGACTGAAGTGATTCAAAAGAAAAAGAGATTCCGACTTTTCAGCAGATGAATAGGTATGAAGCCTAAGTTCGGGAACAAAGAAATTTGTTCTCCGGACTTTTTCTTTATTTTCAATCAGTAGAAAAGATTGTTTTTTCATTATGATTTTCAAAATTTCTTTTTTAATATACCAAATTGTTTTATACTGATAAAAGTATCTAAGATTCTATTTCACAAAGTATTTTTTTGGTAAGAACAGTAGTTCAGATGGGAAAAGGGGAGCGCAACGATGGGTGATTCCAAGAGTAGTTTCAAAAAAAAGAGAATTCGGAAAAGATTCTTGCTAATTTTCTTTCTTGGGGTTTTGGTTGTCTCGGGAGGCTGGATGTGGCAAGCATACAACCAAATGGACAGCACAATGGATGCCGTGTTTTATGATGTGGAAACGCGGGACAAACGCGAGGATGATGTGTCCTTATCTGCTGCGCAACCGATCTCCTTTGCATTGTTGGGAATCGATAGTTATGGCGATGAGCTGGAGGAGATGGGCGGGCGATCCGATTCGATTATCGTTGTAACGATCAATCCTCAGACAAAGCAGACTACCTTGATCAGCATTCCGCGCGATTCTTACACCGAAATGGTAAATTATCAAACGGACAGCTCTGACGAATACAATGATAAGATCACACATGCCTATGCTTTCGGGGGAACAGAGATGGCGCTCAATTCCATCCAGGAGTTCCTGGATGTGCCTGTCGATTATTATGTCGAAATCAATATGCATGGCTTGAAGGATTTAGTCGATGCCATCGGTGGGATCGAAATCACCAGCCCATTGACATTCGAATACAACGGAGCTTCTTTCAAAGCACGGGATACCGCGACCTTGCAAGGGTGGGAGGCGTTGGCCTTCGCCCGGATGCGGTATGATGACCCACAAGGGGATACCGGACGTCAGCAACGCCAACAATTGGTCATCAAAGCAATCGTTGATAAATTGTTGAGTACCGAAGGCATTTCCAATTATGAAGCGATCCTCTCTTCGGTCGAAATGAGTATGCGCACGAATTTGACGTTCGAGAATCTGGTCGATATTCAAAAATATTACAGCGACTCCATCACTTCCTATGAGCAATATCTGATTGCTGGGGAAGATATGTACATGGAAGATATCTACTATTACTATGTCCAACCGGAAGAGCGTCTTCGGATTTCCAACTTGTTGCGGGATGAGTTGAAATTGGAGCAGGTCAGTCTCGATGATATGAACTTGTCGGATGCGGATCTGCAATTCGGGTACGGGGACACTGGCACTTTGGAGAAATGATTATGTTATAATAGTGATATATTTTTTGGTAAAATGGAAATCAGTAAAACCATCAATTGAAAAGAGGAATCCTATGTCAGTATTAATAACAGGCGGTGCCGGTTATATCGGCAGCCATACGGTAGTGGAATTATTGAAAGCAGGCCAGGAAGTGGTCATCGTCGACAACTATTCGAACAGCAAGCCGGAAGTGTTGAACCGGATCAAAACGATCACCGGCAAAACGCCGACTTTCTATGAAGTGGACGTGCTGGACCGAGAGGCCTTGGACGCTGTCTTTTCAAAAGAGGACATCGACTCGGTCATCCATTTTGCTGGCTATAAAGCAGTCGGTGAATCCGTAGCGAAACCGATCGAATACTACCATAACAACATTACGAGTTCGCTTGTTTTATGCGATGTGATGCGCAGCTATGGCGTGAAGAAGATCGTCTTCAGTTCCTCGGCTACGGTCTATGGCATGAACAATGTCTCGCCGCTGACGGAGGACCTGCCTACGAGCGCAACGAACCCTTACGGCTATACGAAAGTGATGATCGAACAGATCCTCCAGGATGTGGCGGTTTCCGATTCCGATTGGAGCATAGCCTTGTTGCGTTACTTCAACCCGATCGGCGCGCATGAGTCCGGCCTGATCGGCGAAGATCCGACAGGCATCCCGAACAACTTGATGCCTTACATCACCCAAGTGGCGGTCGGCAAATTGCCGCGCCTGAGCGTCTTCGGGGACGATTACAACACACCTGACGGAACCGGCGTGCGCGACTACATCCACGTCGTCGACTTGGCATTGGGCCATATCAAAGCTTTGGACAAGATCAAGTCCACCGAAGGCGTGGGCATCTTCAACCTCGGCACTGGCGTTGGCTACAGCGTATTGGACTTGGTGCATAACTTCGAGGAAGCGAACGGTGTCGAGATTCCTTACGTGATCGTCGACAGACGTCCTGGAGATGTCGCAACTTGCTATTCAGATGCGACAAAAGCCAAGGAAGAATTAGGCTGGACCGCCCAGAAAACATTGGTGGATATGTGCCGCGACTCCTGGAACTGGCAAAAGAACAACCCGAACGGTTACGAAGCATAAAGAAAACAAAAAAACGCTTTCCATGAAAAACTGGAAAGAGTTTTTTTGTCCTTTAATTTTGATTATGTATTTTAGTGTGCATTTTTTTATATTTCGGGCGTGTTGTCTGAGTGCAAGGAGGATGCCTTTGAATGAGGTTAAACTCTCAAGATAAACCTTTGCCAAATGTCTTTGAAAGATGCTGAATAACTCACATAAATATATAAGTTCCAAAATAATTCCTATTATGAGTGGGAGTAATCTCTAAGGTGAGTAACGAAATATAAGAAATAATTCTCTCTGACTCTGATTTTTGTCTACTGTAAAGGAAGGCAATCATTGAGCACAGAGAAGCTTTTTTTCAGACTAAGATGAAAAGTGTTTCGAACCGGAATGTACGGATATTTTTGTAAAAAAAGATGATTTTTGGATAAGTGTCTTTTTTTATACAAATTGCCATTTAGAAGTGGTATCATTATAAATGCATTAATATTATGTTGAGAAGCGAGTTATTATATGGAACTAATGAACATATATAGTTTTTTTTCCATTAGTGAAAATTATTGCTTGGATGATTGGTAAGATGACTCAGGTTCCGTTTTCAGAGATTTTGGGACAGGCCCAGCCATTCTTTCTGTCAGAAACATCTTATCAATGGCAGCTTTGTGCATGATCAAATCCAACTTTGACACCTTATAATTTTCGTCTAAAAAAGTGTCGATATTCCAGAACAAACTAGTCAGTATGACAGAATTCGTTTTTTCCTTGACATACGTGTTTTTTTTTAGGTATATTCATGGGTTTATTCGGGAGCATCGGTGTAACTTATGGATATACATTGAGTTACTTTTTTGTCTAACCAGGAGGAATCGTTATTCCGGTGACTGATTCTTCTATGACTAAAAATATGTGAACTGAGAGGTGATTTTTATGCCGAAAGTATCGATTATTGTACCGGTCTATAATGTGGAACGATATTTGCCGGAGTGTATAGAATCTATTAGGAATCAAACGTTGACAGATGTCGAAATAATACTGGTGGACGATGGATCTCCCGACAATAGTGGTTTCATCTGCGATGATTATGCCAGTAGAGACGAAAGAATAAAAGTTATACATAAAAATAATAAAGGTCAATCTTCTGCCCGTAATGCAGGACTGGAAATTGCTACAGGGGAATACATTGGATTCGTTGATAGCGATGATTGGATTGATAGTGAAATGTATGGGCTTCTTTATAAAAATGCGGTTGAAAATAATGCGGCAATAGCGGCATGTAATATCGCTATGATGGGTCCGGATAAAATATTTACGAATTTTGATGAAGGAACCCAGGATATCCTTTTTACGAAAATAGAAGCCATGGAGGAGCTTATCCGTAATAAAAAATTGACGTTCAGTTCCTGTAACAAAATATATGAACGTAAACTGTTTATAAATTTTAGATATGATGAAACAATCATTTTTGAGGATATGGATATATCGTACAGGTTGTTGAATCAGGCAAATAGTGTCTTCTATACAGCCCGACCAATGTATTTTTATAGATATAATGAATCTAGCACTCTGAGGGAAAAATTTAACAAAAAGAGGTTAGATGAGTACACAGTTGTCGGAAGGATGTACAACTTCTATAGACACCAATATCCTCAATTTTCTGAACAGGTTTTCCTTAATCTACATAATACAGGCGTATCTCTTTATGTGGAAGCAACAGAGGAACTTTGGCTGAATCAAGGCGAACTTGACTTCTTGTTGGAACAGGACAAAACAGAATTGAGAGCCTTGAAGGACAGTGAGAATATCAGAATGATAGACAAAATCAGGGTAGGATTGTTCTTGTTGTCTCCAAATTTGCGAATTGGTTTGGAACGATTGTTCAAGAAAATAAAGGGATAGCTTAATCTACTAAATCTTATTATTCGAAATTATAGATTCAGACCAGACCTCGGGAAAATATGTTGTTATTGATAATCGCTTTTTTTTAGAGTCGATTATCCTTTTTTACTCGTATAAATTGCTGACTGGAACCACTTGGTTATAATGTTCAAAAAGAGGTTCTACAAAATCATCAACGCCATTAGACGTACAGGCATTATAAGAACGAAGGTCTGCCTTTAGAAAATCGCCGGTCAAACCGTCGAAAGCGACTAACGGATGGTAGCCGTTGATTCGGTAAGGGGCATTGTAATCGGACTGCTCTTGATTGCCGTGTGTATCTGAATGGGTAGAATCCAAGTCAAAGATGAGCTCAGTCGTAGACCTTGCCAACCGCACCTTATCGATCATAGAGTGATTAAGTAAGCTCTTGCAACTGAGAAATATTCGCTTTCGCTTATGAAATCACGGAATTGGAAAGTGGAATTTACGAGGCAAGGCTGGATTTTTCCAAAACCATTTGGAAAACCGATTCTTCCTTCAATAGTTTTACGTAGGAAGCAGTTGAATAGCCGACGATATTTTGATAAATCAGCCGTTCCATCAAAGCAAAATTATCATGGATATGCAGTTTGCAAAAGAGTAAAAGTTTTTTATTTTTTCTGGAATTTGGATTATTAATTTTAATGCAGCACTAGTGCGTTAAAATGAATTTGCTAATTAAACTATACCAAGTAATAGGGTGTTTTTCTAATGCCCACAAGTGTCAAGGTTAACTCATCTTTTTAAACTACAAAAGTTGAGTAATAAAATGTTAGTGAGGAATTTGAATTGAGATTAAAGCAATCAGTTTTAAATGCGAAAGTTTCAACAATAATGTATACATTTACAATACTAATCGGGTTTATATCTCAGTCAGTCTTTCTAAAAACTTTAGGAGAAGAATATCTAGGGCTAAATGGCTTATTTTCAAATATTATATCTGTATTATCTATAGTGGAGTTGGGATTTGGTACAGCAATTGTATATAATCTTTATCAACCACTATATGAAGATAACAAAGAGAAAGTAAAATCAATTATTGCATATTATAAAAAGATATACAGAATAATCGCATTAATAGTATTTAGTTTAGGAATAGGTGTTTTACCATTTTTAAAAATAATTGTTGGAGAAGTGTCAGTTGATGAGAATATTCAACTAATATTTTTCTTGTACCTAATGGATACAGTAGCCTCTTACCTATTAACGTACAAAAGATCAATACTTTATGCGGACCAGAAAGTGTATTTAACCAATATAGTGCATATCGGATATCTTATTTTAATGAACGGATTACAAATATTGGATCTGCTTTTAATTAATAGTTTTATAATATATTTATTAATTAAGATATCATGTAGGATTTTGGAAAATATTATCATTACAATTGTAGCCAATAATAAATATCCCTATTTAAAGGAACGAAACATTAGTAAATTGAGTAGTGAGTTCAGAAGTGAGATTATAACAAAAGTTAAAGGGTTATTGCTCCATCAAATTGGTTCGGCATTTATTTTAGGCACAGATAATATCATTATTTCTATGGCGCCAGGATTGGGTGTTGTTTCAGTCGGGTTATATTCTAATTATAATTTGATAATTATGGCAGTCTACAACGTAGTTACACAAACATTTTCTTCAATAACAGCAGGTGTGGCAAATTTATTAGTTGAGAATAACAGCCGAAAATCATATGAAATTTACAAAAATATGCTTTTACTGAACTCATGGATATTCTCCTTTGTAGCGATTTCTGTTTTAAGTTTAATTGAACCATTTATTATATTATGGATTGGGTCAGAATACCTTTTATCAAAATTTGTGTTAATTGTACTAGTAATAGATTTATATATCAGAGGTATGCGAAATTCTAGTAGTGTATTTAAAAATGCGGCAGGAATTTTTTATGAAGATAGATACGTCCCTTTAATTGAGTCTGCAATTAATTTAATATTTTCTATTATATTTGTGAGATATTTTGGTTTAGCCGGGGTATTTATGGGAACTATAATGAGTAGTATGGTATTGTTTGGGTATAGTTATCCAAAGTATGTATATAAAGGTATATTTAAAAAAAATTATTTGCAATATTCGAGAGATTATCTACAATATATATTCATTACCATGTTAAGTGCTATTGTCGTTTATTTTGTAACTGAAACAGTGAAAGTAAATAATCCTTTTGTTCAATTATTTATTAATGGGATGATTTGTTTAATATTTCCAAATTTGATCTATTATTTATTCTTTCATAAAACTGATGAATACAAATATTGTAAAAATATAGTAATGCAATTATTTGGTAAATTCAAAAGAAAATAATATCCTGAATAATTATTAGAATCAAATAATCTGGTATATACTGCAACACGAGTAACCCTACTACAATATGGATATCATATCGTAGTAAGGTTATTTGCAGTTTGCTTGAATTTCTGGATTCCCTGGCAAATAACCCTCAAGAAGTTCAGACTCCTCTTTGAACCTAGATTCCCAAAAAATTATAACGTGGTCGGGGGCACAACACCTAAGGTGTTATATAATTGCGACTGCTTCTTCGCAACCTCACCCACTCGCAATGCACTGCCTGGATTTTCAAACGCCTCAATGACATCCAATTCGTCCAGTAGTTCCTGCATCGTGTAATTTTTATACAGCTCTTTTTCGGACATCCGCTTTTTGATGTACGATAAATAGATCAATGCAATGAACTGCACGAATAATTTTCCTTCAAGAGAACTTTCTGATGAAACAGCTGTGCGCCGTAAATTCAGCCGTTCTTTAAGATTTCCAAAGGCTTTCTCAACAATATCTTTGTTACGGTATAAATCTAAAGCGGCGATGGGATCCTTGATTTCATTGCTGATGAGGGCAAAGAATCCGTAGTCTTTTTCCGCTTGGGTAATGGCTTTTTGTTTTGGGGTTACCTTTGTCCCGCGCTTTGGTGTTGAAGTGATTTCGAAGTATTTAGCGTACTGCTTTTCGTGTTCTGCTTTGCGGTTCCCGGAAACTAGTTCTGCTTCGAGCCGATCAAGAAGCGCATTGAAACGGTTCTCGTGCTCCAGTG
>JAGPJL010000036.1 GCA_018054455.1 Parabacteroides sp. | reverse complement strand
CCGCATGTGCACTTTGAGGTGAGGCATTCAAACAGTAGACGAAACGTCTTTGCATGTTGTTACAAAAAACTGACGGTTATTTATAAAATTTCTGAGACTTCATAAATAACATCGGCAAACGATAGACTATCTTCAGGATATGGGAGATATTACACCAGAGATGGCTGAAAAGCTTGAAAAGAAAATCACGTACGTTCCGTAGAATTTACTACATAGCTTTACTTATATCCCTTTTACAAATTCCAGAATCTTGGTTGCGAAGGTTTCCCAAGATAAGGTTGCTTTCTCTTTGTCTATGTTCTCCAGGCAAATTGCTCTGTTTTTACCGGTAAAGAGAGTTGTAATGGATTCTTCCAAAGCCTGGGCGGTTATGTTATTCGATATTATACCTGTTCCCGGAGTGCTGATGCTGTCTGGGAAGTCTCCAACAGGCGTACTTATCATAGGTACATTAAAGTGATAGGCAATAGATACAACTCCGCTTTGAGTGGCCGACCTGTACGGTAGTATCAATGCATCGGCGGCAGAAAAGTAAGTTGCAATTTCGTCGTCTTTTATGTATTGGTTGTAAACGTGGATACGTCCGGCGGCGTTTGAAGCATTAATTTGATGCTGGTATTTTTCGAAACTGCCGTAACATTCGCCTGCTATAACAAGCTGAAAAGTTTCGTCCAGTTTAGACATGGCATCTATTAACAGGTCGAGACCTTTATAATGACGTATTAAACCGAAGAATAACAGGGTTTTCTTTTCGGGATCCATTCCTAAAGAACGACAAGCTTCAGCTCTTTCTTTTTTCTCACCGAAATGATTGTATAGCGGATGCGGACTTACCATACAACGTGCCTGCGGTTGGATTGAATGAAGGTCGTTCTTTACATTCTCGCTCAGGGTAATGAAACCATGGCATTGACTAAAAAACAGTTTGGCCAGAGGTTTGTCTACAAGTCGTGGTTCGTGAGGTATGGCATTGTGCAGCAACGCTATTACCTTGCAACGATTTTTCATTCGGTTAGCTATGTGAGCATAACCTGGAACAAAGAAACTCATCCAATAACTTATTATTAACAAGTCGGGAGCGAATTCTTCGAGTGCGCTTACCGTTGTAAAATAGCTGATGGGATTGATACTGTCCAGCGACCGAACGCTGTCCACGGCCACTGCCTGATCATTCTTTTCAACATACTGGCTTTTTCCAGGGAACAGTATTCCCGGATATAATCGTTTGAAGTTGAAAGCTTTTACCTGATGGTCGCGGGCAAACTCGGAGTAAAGCATAGCGCTGAACTGGGCTATACCTCCGCGATAGGGATAAAAAGGAGAAAGGATGGCGATCTTCATAATTGAGTAAATGAAAGAGGGTGAATCGGGTTTCCGATCACCCTCTGGTTCATTAATATCTGTAGTGTTCTGGTTTGTAAGGACCTTCAACAGGTACTCCGATATAGTCGGCCTGCTTTTGGCTAAGTACCGTAAGCTTTACGCCGATCCGTTCAAGATGCAGGCGGGCAACCTCTTCATCCAAATATTTTGGAAGACGGTAAACACCTACTTCGTAGTCCTTTTCCCATAAGTCAATCTGGGCAAGAACCTGGTTTGTGAATGAGTTGCTCATTACAAAAGAAGGGTGACCAGTAGCACATCCAAGGTTTACCAAACGACCTTCGGCAAGTAAGAAAATTGAATTTCCTGTCGGGAATGTGTATTTATCTACCTGTGGCTTGATGTTTGTATGCTTGATGTTGGGATAAGTTACCAACTCGTTTACCTGTATTTCGTTGTCGAAGTGGCCAATGTTACAAACGATAGCCTGATCTTTCATCTGTGCCATATGCTCGATGGTGATGATATCGCTGTTTCCTGTAGTGGTAACAAAGATATTTCCTTCGGTTACTGCTTCTTCCATGGTGGTAACTTCAAAACCTTCCATTGCTGCCTGTAAAGCACAGATCGGATCGATTTCGGTAACAATTACACGGGCACCGTACGAACGCATGGAGCGCGAGCAACCTTTACCCACATCACCGTAACCTAATACAACGACTACTTTGCCAGCAATCATTACATCCGTAGCACGTTTGATACCATCAGCCAACGATTCGCGGCATCCGTACAGGTTGTCGAATTTCGATTTCGTTACCGAGTCGTTCACGTTTATGGCCGGAACAAGCAGTTCTCCCTTTTCCATCATCTGATAAAGTCTGTGAACCCCTGTGGTTGTTTCTTCCGAAATTCCCTTCAGGTCAGCTATGGCACGATGCCAGCGTTGATTGTCTTCAGCCAATATATTGTTTAGAGTATCCAGAATAACTTGTTCTTCGTGATTTCCACCTTTACGGTTGATGGTCTGTGCATCATTTTCTGCACGATAACCCATGTGAACCAATAAAGAAGCGTCCCCTCCATCGTCAACAATTAAATGAGGACCTTTTCCTTCCGGAAAACGAAGAGCCATATCTGTGCACCACCAATATTCTTCCAGTGATTCGCCTTTCCAGGCAAAAACAGGAACACCAGCTTCTGCGATAGCTGCTGCAGCATGGTCTTGGGTAGAGAAGATATTGCAACTGGCCCAGCGAACATCCGCACCCAATGCAACTAATGTTTCGATCAACACTGCAGTCTGGATAGTCATATGCAGTGAGCCGGTGATACGTGCCCCTTTCAAAGGCTTCTTATCGGCGTACTTCGAGCGAAGCGCCATTAATCCCGGCATTTCGTGTTCGGCGATTTCAATCTCTTTGCGACCAAAGTCAGCCAAACTCATATCTGCTACTTTGTAGGACAGATTTGTTGGAAATAGTTGTGACATAATGAATAAAACTATATTGTTCAGGGGGCAAAGGTAAAGAAAAAGCGTGAAGATATATGTTAAGTAAAAGAAAAAGAGAGTATCTCCGTACGGAGATACTCTCTTAACCTGTTCAAGGGGGTGTAATTCCCTGGTCTTTTAATAGTTGAAGACCAATTTCCTTTAATTTGTATTTTTGTATTTTGCCACTTCCGGTAAGCGGAAATCCTTCAATAAAGAATATATATTTGGGAATCTTGTGGCGCGCAATTTTACCGCGGCAGAAGTCTTTTACAATTTCATCCGACAGGCTTGCTCCTTCGCGCAATATGATAAAGGCTCCAACCTCTTCTCCATATTTCTCAGAAGGAATAGCTGCTACCTGAACATCTTTAACTCCATCAAGATGATATAAAAATTCTTCTATCTCACGTGGATATATATTTTCGCCTCCACGGATAATCATATCTTTGATACGACCGGTAATAACGTAATTTCCCTGCTCGTTTTTGATACCAAGATCGCCGCTGTGTAGCCATCCGCCCTTGTCGATTACTTCGGCTGTTGCCTGAGGATTTTTATAATAACCTTTCATCACCAGGTAACCGCGGCAGCATATCTCGCCCTGAACACCTTGAGGGCATTCTTCGCCCGTTTCAGGGTTTACTATTTTTACTTCGGTAAACGGATATTCATTTCCCACTGTTGTGCATCGCTGCTCAAAAGAATGATCCAGGGTGGTATGCGTCATTCCCGGAGAACTTTCAGTTAGTCCGTATACACTGGTTATATGGGTAATATGCATTTTTTCGGTTACGGATCGCATCAGTTCGATCGGACATAGTGCGCCTGCCATAATACCGGTACGCAAAGAAGTAAGATCGAACATAGAGAACATCGGATGATTCAGCTCTGCTATAAACATGGTGGGCACCCCGTATAAGGCGGTGCAACGTTCTTTATGAACCGAAGCCAGCACAACCAGCGGGTCAAATTTTTCGACCATTACCTGGGTGCATCCATGGGTTAAACAATTCATGGTGGCTAACACAACCCCGAAACAGTGAAATAAGGGAACACAGCAGCAAAGTTTATCATCGGCAGTAAATCCCATTCCTTCTCCTGTAAACAGTCCGTTATTTGCTATGTTATGGTGCGTTAGCATAACTCCCTTGGGGAAACCGGTTGTTCCGGATGTATACTGCATATTCGCTACATCATGACAAGTAACTTTCGCTTTCGCATTATGTAGGCTTTCCTCACTCACATTATCACCCAAAAGCAACAATTCCGGGGTATTATACAAGCCGCGGAATTTTTCCTGTCCGATGTAAACAACATTTTTTAATTTGGGGAATCGGGTACTTTTCAGGTAACCTCGCTGAGATTCCCGTAATTCGGGAAGCATGGTGTAAACCATGTCAACATAGTTTCCGTCAAATACACCTTCAGTAATACAAAGGGTATGTATGTCTGCATCGTCAACCAGAAACTCCAGTTCGTGCTGTTTGTAATTGGTGTTCACAGTTACCAGCACTGCTCCCAACTTGGCTCCTGCGTATAAAAAAGTAAGCCAGTCGGGTACATTTGTTGCCCAGATGCCTACATGGGTACCTTGTTCTACTCCGATAGCCAATAAGCCCTTGGCCATTTTGTCCACGCGTTCGTTAAACTCTTTCCAGGTAAAGCGAAGGTCGCGGTCCGAATAAACCAGGTATTCTTTATCTGGCGTAGTTTGTGCCCAATGTTCCAGCCACTGGCCGATTGTTCTGTCATTTAATTCCATAAAGAAGCACTAATTAATAAGGAGTATAAACTACAGCCAGAATTTTAGCTGTACTTCCGGTACCGGCGTGTACATGGTGGGCTACAATTGAATCGTAGTAAATACTATCTCCTTCTTCAAGAATATAGGTATTTTTCCCATAATTAATTTCTACAATTCCTTCAAGAACATAGATAAACTCTTCTCCTTCGTGAGTAGAAAGAATAAAATCTACGCCTGTTGATGAGGCTATGTCTATGAGGAAAGGCTCCATATGGCGGCCCGATTTCGATTTAGACAGCGAGTGGTACTCCATGTGCTTGCGTGCTTTAGTCGCATTGTTGGAGAAGCTGATGCTTTCCGTTTCCGGGCTGCTATCTTGTTTCCGGCAGATAACCGGACCAAGTTCCGTCTGATCGTCCAGAAAGGTTCCCAAACGGACACCAAGTACGCGGGCAATTTTGATTAATGGAGCTAATGAGGGAAAGTCCACATTTCCTTCAATGCGTTCAACCTGATCAACACTTAAACCGGAGCGTTCTGCAACTTCCTGAACGGTGAGACTTTTTGATTCGCGGATTCGTTGTATTTTAGCTCCTATAATCTTGTTCGTTCCCATGATAATATATATAATGTTTTCTATTGTGTTCCTTTTTATTTATAATCCGTAACAAAACGCGGCAAAAATACATTAAATTTTCAAATAAAGGCTTAGATTGATAAATATAAATATGTTTTAGTCCAACTATTGGATCATTACCTGCTTAGACTTACATGTAAGTCTCCGTTCTTCCTGTTATTTGTCTTTTATACCTTGTTATTAACTCGTTTCTCAGCTGAGTGATCATTGTCCCTCAGCTGAGGGACAATGATCACACGGTTGGAGGACAATGATCACCCAGCTGAGAAACGAGTTTAAGTTAATCATTTCACTCATTAATAACAGGGTCTTAGCAGCTAAAAACATACATCCGGGAGACAAATTTCAGTAAGTTAAAGTATTTTCTGGTAAGTTGGCAAGAGACTGGGGGAAGAACCAAGCAGGAAACCAGCTAATGGTAGGTGACAGACGAAAAGAATCTCTCACCAGCTATCTCTCATCGCCACATCCCTGGTGTAGAAAGGATAGTAAGGTACAAAGTGATAGGTGACAGAAGAAATTGCGTTTTATTCGTTATATAAAAAAAGGGACCTCTTCAATTGAAGAGATCCCTTTACTATTCCGTAGGAATTTTTCCTTATTTTCTGATACCAAGTTCTTTGATGATAGCACGATATCTTTCGATGTCTTTTGCTATTAGGTAATCCAGTAAACGACGACGTTTACCTACCAACATTTTAAGAGCTCTTGAAGTGCTATAATCTTTGTGATTCTTTTTCAAGTGTTCTGTTAAATGAGAAATACGGAAAGAGAAAAGTGCAATCTGGCTTTCTGCAGATCCGGTGTCTGTGTTAGACTTTCCGTACTTTTCGAAAAGTTCTGCTTTTTTAGCTGAATCTAAATACATGAATTCTTACTTTTAAAAAATTAATACTATTGTTTTAAAGCGTGTGCAAAGGTAACCATTAGTTTTTTGATTGACAACACTTTTACTTTCCTTTTTTTTCATATGAAAGGAATTTGTCGTAAATTTGCAGCCAATAAATTAGTCTCAATGCAAAAGATTAGAAACATCGCGATTATCGCGCACGTGGATCACGGTAAAACAACGCTCGTTGACAAAATGTTATTAGCAGGTAAGCTTTTCCGCGAAGGACAGGCTGAACCAGACCAGTTTCTGGATAGTAACGATTTAGAACGTGAAAGAGGAATTACGATTCTCTCTAAAAATGTATCCATTACCTACAAAGATTACAAGATCAACATTATCGATACTCCGGGACACGCCGATTTTGGTGGTGAAGTAGAACGGGTATTGAATATGGCCGACGGTGTTTTATTGTTGGTTGATGCTTTCGAAGGCCCAATGCCTCAAACCCGCTTTGTTCTGCAGAAGGCAATCCAGCTTGGATTAAAGCCTATTGTTGTTGTTAACAAAGTAGATAAGCCAAACTGTCGTCCTTCCGAAGTACAGGAGATGGTGTTTGATTTAATGTTCAGCCTGGATGCGACTGAAGATCAGTTGGATTTTCCAACAATTTACGGTTCGGCAAAGAATGGCTGGATGTCTACCGACTGGAAAGAACCAAAAGAGGATATCTTCGCATTACTTGATGCGATTATTGAATACATCCCGGAACCTGAAATGCTTGAAGGTACACCGCAGATGCTGATTACTTCGCTGGACTTTTCAAAATACGTTGGTCGTATTGCCGTTGGTCGTGTACACCGCGGTGAATTAAGAGAAGGTCAGGATGTGATGCTTTGCAAACGTGACGGAACAATGGTTAAGTCGCGTATTAAGGAAGTAAACGTATTTGAAGGTCTTGGACGCAGCAAAGTGGAATCTGTTAAATCGGGTGATATTTGTGCTGTAATTGGTATTGAAGGATTTGAAATTGGTGAAACTATTGCCGATTTTATTAATCCGGAAGCTTTACCTACAATCGCAATTGACGAGCCAACAATGTCTATGTTGTTTACCATTAACAATTCGCCGTTCTATGGTAAAGATGGTAAATTTGTTACTTCTCGTCACATTTACGAACGTTTACAGAAAGAACTTGACAAGAATCTTGCTTTACGTGTAGAGCCAACTGATTCTGCCGATGCATGGTTGGTATTCGGTCGTGGTGTATTGCACTTGTCTGTACTTATCGAAACCATGCGCCGTGAAGGGTATGAGTTACAGGTTGGTCAGCCACAGGTAATCATTAAAGATATCGACGGCGTTAAATGTGAGCCGGTTGAAGAACTTACCATTAACTTGCCCGAAGAGTCTTCAAGCCGTATCATTGATATGGTTACCAAGCGTAAGGGTGAAATGATGATGATGGAGAGTAAGAACGATCGTATTCACTTGGAATTTATTATTCCTTCCCGTGGTATTATCGGTTTGAATAATGCAGTACTTACGGCTTCTGCCGGCGAAGCTATCATGGCTCACCGCTTTCTTGATTTCCAACCTTGGAGGGGGGACATCGATCGCCGTGCCAATGGTGGAATTATTGCTATGGAAGGTGGAACAGCTTTTGCTTATGCACTTAACAACCTTCAGTCCAGAGGCCGTTTCTTTGTTTACCCTCAGGAAGAAGTTTACGCCGGACAGATTGTAGGCGAACATTCTAAAGAAGGCGACTTGGTAGTAAACGTTACCAAATCGAAGAAGCTTACCAACATGCGTGCTTCAGGTTCTGATGATAAAGTTTCCCTGGCTCCTCCGGTTGTTTTCAGTCTTGAAGATGCATTGGAATATATCAAGGCTGACGAATATGTGGAAGTTACTCCTAACAGCATGCGTATTCGCAAGATTATTCTTGATGAAAACGAACGCAAGCGTAACAGCAGATAATCTTTTATTGATTATATATAAAGAAAGGCGGTTCCCTAACAAGGGAGCCGCCTTTCTTTTTTTGCCTTGCATCGTGAGAATCTATAAACCGACGGTGAGGTATTTTCTTCGGTATGCTGATTACTTACCTATATACAAAAAAGATGCCCCAAGCAAAGCTTGAGGCATCTCCTATATTAAATAAGATCTGATCTTATTACTTAACTAAAGCAGAAAATGCAGCATCAGAAACATACTTTGCAAATTCAAGATCCTTAGCAGCTTCAGCAGCCATAGCCTTATCTTTTGCAATAGAAGATTTCAAGTTGCTGATAACTCCTGTAGCATTGTTTGTGCGGGCAGCAACAACAGCTTTCAAATAATCTGTTGTAGCGTCTGCGTTAGCAACACCATCCAAAGTTTGTTGAGCTTTGCTGTAATCCTTAACAAGGATCTGTGCTAAAGCAGCATTGTTGCTCTTTGTAGCACCGAATGAGTTAACAGCCTTAGCGTATTCACCCTTTTCAAGATAAAGAACACCAAGAGCTTCGCTTAGTTCATTTACACCAGCTGCACTACCGAATAGTTGTTCTGCTTTTGCCTGGTCACCCTTTGTCAAAGCGATCAAACCTAAGTTCATGTTAGATTCGTTGTTAGCTTTAACTGAATTAGCTTTGTTAAACATTGCTTCGGCACCAGCTAAATCGTTGTTCAGGAAGTTGATCATACCTACGTTATTGTATGTACGGTAGTCGTTAGGATACAATTCAATAGCCTTTTTGTAGATAGCTTCTTTTTCAGCAGTTGTTTTAGCTAAAGCACCAGCATAAAGAAGTTCTTCTACTGTAAGAGCTTTTGCATCACTTTTAGCCAAAGCAGCAATTTCGTCGTCAGATTTACCAATGATTTCGATATTGGCTGTCAAACGAGAACGACGCAACTGAGGAAGGATTTCGTCAGCAAGGTTGCTGTATACAGCAGAGATGTTTTTGATTTCTTTTTCTCTTTGTTCTGGATCGTTGTACATAGAAAGAACACGAAGAACAAGATCTTTGTCCTGAAGACTTGAATTAGAAACTAATTCCTTGAAGCCTTCCCAGTCTTCTGCTGTGTAACGAGCGTCAACCGGAGCATCAATCTTTTGTTTCTTCAATTCTTTTGCAAGATATTTTGAAGTATTCTTTTCGCGTTTTTCAGCAAGACCTGTATTCAGATCAAGACCTCCGTCTGGAGAAGCATAAGCTGAAATTTCGATGGCAACATTTTGGTTAGGAGCTTCGTCTGCATTTTTAACAAGATCTTTCCAGTCTGCAAGTTCGCCTTTCTTCAATTCTTTTGAACGAAGTTCAGCTTGTTGGATAAGGAACATGATGTTTGCATTGTGAGCTTCTTTGATGATGCGTTGGAATTTATCAGCGGCTAAAGCAGGAGTTGCAGTACCAGCGTCAGCCAAAGCTGATGTTGCGATAACGCCTTCACCGATTTTGATATCAGGTAAAGCTACTTTTTTGTTCTTGATTTTTGCATCGAAAGTCAGATAAAGTTCTGATTTCTTCATTTCAGGTTTGTATGTGAAAGAAGATTTCATAGTAACGTTGGCACCTGCTGTCTGAGGAATTACCTGATTGTTGCCATTTACTTTTTCACCTTGATATGTGTAAGCTGTGCCCCAAGCTTCGCCACCTTCATATCTCAAAACCGGAGTTACGGTTACAACAGCGTTCTTGTTAAACCATTTAGCAGGGAATGTAGCGTTGATAGTTACAGGAACTTTACCTCCGATAGCTTCAAGTGGCTGCGGTTCGGCTTTAATGTACTGCTCAGCCAACGGTTTCAACTTGCTTGAGCAAGAAGAAAAGGTTACAATTGTTGCCAAAATAAAAAATGGCAAGAAAAACTTTTTGTTCATAATTTGATATAAGTTTAAAATAATATTTAAGTATTTATATTCTCTACTCTTTTGGTCTATCTCCATTATCCTGCAAAACTAAAGTATTATTTTGTGGATGTATAAGAAACTGACCAGAAAATGTCATTTATTTAATACTTATTAATGAAAGTTTGCCATGTTTAAATTATTAAAAAGATGTATTTATATCTGATTGGATAATCAGAATAAACAGTAGAGCTTTTTTCATATATATTTTTCATGCACAATTTACGCATTTTTTTTCAGACCAATCGCCTAATTTGACATTATTGATCTATAATTAAGATTAAAGAACTATTTTCCTGGAAAATTGTTCTTTTCCAATTCTAACCTGTACAACATAGATACCCGAAGCAAGATTGTTTAGAGGCATAGTGATATTGTCGGAATGATAAACATTGCTTTGAATCATTTTGCCAGATGCTGATAGTAGATTTACATGTACCGATTCGGTATTTCCTGTAGCGACTATATATAACTGCTTCCGGTCCATACTCGTGAATACCTGGATCGCAGGATTGATGTCTTCAGGTTTAATTCCTGTTGGCAGGTCGTCCGGATCCGAAATGTATTGAATAACGGGATCAATAAACAGGGAAGTAGAAAAATCAACCAAGTTCGAAGCAGGCTCCCATACTCCCTGGCGTTTAATCCAGGCTGTATTACGTGCTGTTTTTCCTGATTTCAGGTTATATATAGCAAATGTATCTCCCTGTGCATTCTCTATTGTATAGGAAATGTAAAATTCATTTTCAACAACTACATCCGAAGTAAATGGAACAAATGTTTCCATATCCCGGTTTAGGGGCTTATCAGTCTCATCGAATGACAACGATTCTGTATTATAATTGGTGTATTTGGGTTTAAATACCTGCGAATGAATTAATCTTTCTGGTTTTCCGTTTCCACTATAAACAGCTAGCGTAACCTTACTGCTTGTCCAGTCGCCGATAGCTGCCGGAGTTACAAGGAATGTTCCGTAAACCCGAGCAAATTGACCAGGGATAGAGTAACCTTCGGCAAAGCTTTCTGTATTTGTCGAATTTGTGCCAAATACATACCCCGAGTCCGGTAGGGCAATCTTTAAGGCCTCTATATTGTCCCGGTTCCCGTTAGCCGTAAAATTGCTAAGACGGATACATGTTGAATCGCTGTAAGGGTCAAGTCCGTAACTTGTATTCTGAACGGTTCCTTGCGGATTCAGCCAGTAACGAAGTTTTAATGTCTCGGTTGTGTCAGGATTCCAGGATTCCTTAAGTGCATAGTAGTAGTCGTTAATCGGGCCTTTAAATATAGGAGATCCCGGAATAGTCAGACAGTATGAACTTCCTCCCGATAGAGCTCCTACAATCATATCTTCGGCATCAAACAGAGGTGAGCCCGATGAACCGGTTGCTGTTGATCCGTCGCTCCATCTTGGTATATGCCAGTGACCACTTTCTATGAAATCAGCGCCACTGATAGAAAACGAAGCAAGAGATAATTCTCCGGAATATTTATTTATTCTTTTAACGGATCCTCCGGGATGATGTATTGCACTATAGGGTGCTATTCCTGCATCTTTGGCATTCCATCCTGCATAGTAAGGTCTGTAATATACGGGAGGGATTTCCATTAAAGCCAGTAGAGCTAAATCCGTTTTTTCATTAATTGCGCAAGGTATGGCCGAAGCCATGGATTGCTCTTCAGTTCCTCTTAAGGCAGTACTGCAAATCGGACTGTTGTAATTAAAGTAACAAACAATGCTTCCGGCTACCTTTGCATAGTCGGGATTTGTGACTTTAAATTTATTGTTAAGGCAATGAGATGCTGTAAGCAAGAAGGGTACTCCGTCGTTTTCGGTATTATTTACTAAAGTGCCGGAGCAAGCTATCGTTCCGTCGATCATTAGCATTACAACGCTGCGACCTACTTCTTCGTATTGATTATCATAATTTGGATCGCACACAAGATTATCCATACAATAATATGAATTGGAATTGGCTCTTGGTTCGTCGCCTCTTAATTCTCTGTATGCGTGATTCACTTCTCCTACAACAAGCCGTCCCGAAAACTCCGCATTTGCCGGTTCCTGATATTCAATAATTAATTCGTCTCCCACTACCGGCGAAACAGGAAGTATATTCAGCTTTGAATTGTTTAAATGAGTAAAGGAGCCCAGAATCTGTGTTTGACCGGGATTATAAAGAAACACCTGACCACCTTTAGGAAGTTCATATTCTGAAAAAAAGACATTGATAGAAAGTGCATCAGCAGACCGGATCCCTAATCTCCAGACTTTAGTTCCATCAGCCAAAGTAAAAGAGGTGCCTGCGTTCTTTACATTCAAAGAAGTCATGAATTTATAAGCGAACCGATACCCGCTTCGAAAATCGCTCTCGTTTAGGGAGTCAATACGAAGTTCTTCTGCCACGTCGAACGCCGGCATCTCCACAAATTTGTCAGCAGAACTACTTTTAAGGGTAGTCAAAGAAAGAGGTGCTCCTCCATGGCTGATTTGTGCTACTGCTTTACCTGAGAGGCAAAGAAGAGCGAATACTAAGGCAACAATATTTGTTTTCATACTTTATGCACGCAAACATACACATAATAATTTGTTAATTGATTTATCTCAAGGAGGTTTTTGTCTTTTTTTATTAAAAATCCATTAAAGAGTATTATTTGTAGTGGGTATAAAAGTTGGTTATTTAAGTTTTTCTAATGCTTCGTGGGTGATGAAAAAGAATTTCGTTTCGTAGAAATTCACGGTCTATGTGAGTGTAGATTTCAGTTGTTGTTATCTTCTCGTGTCCCAGCATTAGCTGAATAGCCCGCAGGTTAGCCCCGCCTTCAAGCAAATGTGTGGCAAAAGAGTGGCGGAAAGTATGTGGACTTATGTTTTTTGTAATACCAGCTTTTTCTGCCAGGTCCTTAATAATATGGAAGATCATTATGCGTGACAGGCCTGTTCCCCTGCGACTAAGGAACAGGAAATCTTCATATCCTTTTTTTATTTTAACCGTGTTTCTGTCGAGCAGATATAACCGAATCTCTTTAAGTGCCAAATCTGAAATGGGAACCAGCCGTTGTTTGCTCCCTTTCCCTTCCACTCTTATAAACGATTCTTCAAAGTAAACATCCGGGTAACGCAAATTGGTAAGCTCCGAAACCCGAAGGCCACAACTATATAAAACTTCCAGCATGGCACGGTTACGTTGACCTTCAGAAACAGACAGGTCAATGCTGTCGAGGATGGCGTTTATTTCGTTGATTGTTAGTACTTCAGGAAGTTTCAGTCCAATCTTGGGAGACTCCAACAATTCGGTAGGATCAGTTGTTATATAATCGTCTATCAATAAAAAGCGATAGAAGGATTTGATGCCCGAAATTATCCTGGCCTGCGAGCGGGGATGAATGCCGATATCGTGAAGTTGTGCAACAAACTGTTGAAGGTCATTGTACGTAATTGATTTAATATCGATACCTTCGCTGCTTGTAAACCGCACTAATTTATCTAAATCGCTCAAATAAGCGTCTACGGAATTCTGAGATAATGACTTTTCCAGACGTATATATGTATGGTATCTGCTAATAATATCTTTACCTGATTGCTTTGTCATAGCTGTTTATGAAATTTATCAAATAAAATAATTACCTTTGCCGGATATTATTCCGGCCTTATGGTATGGGTGCAAAGGTAATAAACTTACAATGAAATGAAGAAGATTCAAATTATCAACGGACCAAATCTTAATCTGTTGGGAAAGAGAGAACCAACAGTATATGGAAATGCTTCATTTGAAGTATATTTAGAAACTTTGCGTAAAAACTATCCGGAATTGGAAATTTCTTATTTTCAAAGCAATATAGAAGGTGAGCTGCTTAATAAAATCCATGAGGTTGGTTTTGATTACGATGGGATAATATTAAATGCAGGAGCTTATACGCATACTTCGATTGCATTGTATGATGCTATAAAAGCGGTCTCCACGCCGGTTGTAGAAGTTCATATATCAAATGTTCATGCGAGAGAGTCTTTCAGGCATGAATCTAAAATTTCGGCGGCATGCAAAGGAGTGATTCTTGGCTTTGGTCTTAATTCGTACAAGTTGGCTATGGAGTCTTTTTTGTGAAAATAACTCCGGCTTGCAGTGTTTATGGTTTGATTTTAATAAAAGGTTTATAATAGATTATAATAGTTAGATTATATGTTAAAGCATACAAAGATTGTTGCTACTGTATCAGATCAGCGATGTGATGTGGATTTTGTTAGTGCGCTGTATAAAGCAGGTATGAATGTGGTTCGCCTTAATTCGGCTCACATGTCAGAAGAAGGGTTTAACAGAGTTGTTGGTAATGTACGTGCCGTTTCTAATCATATTGGAATTTTGATGGACACAAAAGGCCCGGAAATCAGAACTACAATTACCAAAGAACCTCTTGACCTAAAGACCGGAGATATCATTAAGGTAATGGGTAATCCTGAAGGTGAAACCAATAAGGATTGTATTTGTGTTTCTTATAAGAATTTTGTTACAGACATGTCTGTAGGTGGTGCATTGCTTATAGATGATGGCGATTTAGATTTAAAAGTTATCGAAAAATATCCCGATTATCTGCTTTGTGAAGTACAGAATGATGCAAAATTAGGAAGCCGTAAGAGTGTGAACGTTCCCGGAGTTCGTATCAACCTTCCTTCCTTAACTGAAAAAGATCGTAACAGTATTCAATTTTGTATTGATAATAATCTTGATTTTATAGCCCATTCTTTTGTTCGGACTAAACAAGATGTACTTGATATACAGCGTATCCTCGACGAGCAAGGAAGCCCGATTAAAATCATTGCTAAAATTGAGAATCAGGAAGGTGTTGATAACATCGATGAGATTCTTGAAGCAGCTTATGGTATCATGATTGCCCGTGGAGACTTAGGTATTGAAGTTCCTCAGGAAAAAATACCGGGAATTCAACGTGTATTGATCCGTAAATGTGTTGAAGCAAAGAAACCTGTAATTGTTGCAACTCAGATGCTTCATTCAATGATTAACAATCCTCGCCCAACACGTGCAGAGGTAACGGATATTGCAAATGCAATTTATTATCGTACTGATGCATTAATGCTTAGTGGCGAAACAGCTTATGGAAAGTATCCGGTTGAAGCGGTAGCTACAATGACAAAGATTGCTGCTGAAGCTGAAAAAACTAAATTGGCGGCTAATGATATTCGTGTTCCTATTGTAGGAAATGATTTAGATGTTACCTCATTCCTGGCTAAGCAGGCAGTAAAAGCCTCTTCCAAGTTGCATGTAAAAGCAATTATCACTGATAGTTTTACTGGTAAGACTGCCCGTTATCTGGCTGCTTTCCGTGGAACATCCACCGTATACGCCATTTGCTACAGAGAACGGTTAACCCGCGAACTTGCATTGTCGTATGGAGTTTGGGCAGTGTATCAGGAAGAAAGTAAAAGCGAACGCGAATACTATTTCAAAGCGTTAAACGAATTGATAAAGAGTGGTCGTATAACACGTTCTGACATGGTTGCTTACCTGAGCGGAAGTTTTGGCGAAGGTGGTGGTACTACTTTCCTTGAAATAAATAATGTGGGTAAGATTCTGGATGCCGGAAATAAATATACGCTTCCTACATTTAAAGAATAAATAAGAATGACGGAAGAAATAGAATCCTATATTCTTTCTCATAGTGACGAAGAAGGTTCATTGCTGGCTACCTTAAACAGAGATGCCAATGTGAATCTTCTTCGTCCTCGAATGATATCCGGCCATTTGCAGGGCCGGATTTTAAAGATGTTTTGCCGGATGCTTCAACCAAGAAGAGTTCTTGAAATTGGGACATATACTGGTTATGCAACACTTTGTATGGCGGAAGCACTGGACGAAGGGGCAGAAATCCATACGTTGGAGATTAACGATGAGATGGAAGATTTTATCATGAAATATATCTCACAATCGCCTGTTAAAGATAAAATCAAGCTTTATTTCGGGGATGCAATGGAGATAATTCCAACCATGAATGAAACCTTTGATCTGGTTTTTATAGATGCAGATAAGCGTTTATATACGGAATATTATAATTTGATTTTTGATAAGCTCCCATCAGGGGCATTAATTTTAGCGGATAATACGCTTTGGGATGGCAAAGTGTTGGAGGCTCCTCATTCGGGAGATAAACAAACAGCCGGTATACTTGCGTTTAATGACATGATAAAATCAGATTCGAGAGTTGAAAAAGTAATTCTTCCTCTCAGGGATGGTCTGACAATGATTTGGAAGAAATAATAAATATATATGGAAAGTACAAGATTAAATAAAATCGGACGGTTGTTGCAAAAAGAGCTGAGCGATATTTTTCTGCTTCAAACGAAGGCAATGCCCGGAACATTGGTTTCGGTAAGTGTTGTTCGTGTAAGTCCTGACTTAAGTATTGCACGCGTGTATCTGAGTATATTTCCTTCGGGAAAAGCGCCTGAAATTCTTGAGGCAATTCGTTTAAATACGAAAGCTATCCGTTTTGATTTAGGACAACGTGTCCATTTACAGTTGAGAAAGATACCAGATCTTAGCTTCTATGTAGATGACTCATTGGATTATATTGAAAAGATAGATAATTTGCTTAAGAAATAAGGGCCTTGAATTTTCCGTTTTATATAGCCAGACGATACCTCTTCTCCAAGAAGTCCCACAATGCCATCAATGTAATTTCGATGGTATCTGTTTGCGGTGTGGTTGTAGCAACCATCGCGCTGGTATGTGCCTTGTCTGTATACAATGGATTCAACGATTTGGTATCTACTCTTTTTAGCACCTTCGATCCGGAGCTTAAAATTACGCCCCGGACAGGAAAGGTTTTTGACCCAATGGAAAAGAAATTCCAATCAGTCAAGACGATGAATTCTATTGCTGTTTGGAGTGAGGTCCTGGAGGATAATGCATTAGTCCGCTACGACAACCGACAGGTGGTTGCTGTTGTTAAAGGAGTAAGCGATAATTTTGATAAACTTGCGTCGATTGATAGCGTTTTGATTGACGGACATTTTGTTTTAAAAGATGATGTAGTCAATTATGCTGTTCCCGGTGTAGGACTGGCATCAGCTTTAGGTGTTAATGCAGGTTATTTATCACCCATGGAGCTGTATGCTCCCAAGCGTGATGGAAATATAAATTTATCAAATCCTGCAACTTCCTTTCAAATTTCTTATGCTTACGTAGGAGGTGTTTTCTGTATCAACCAACAGGTGTATGACGAAAATTATATGTTGGTCCCTCTTTCCCTTGCACGTGAATTATTTAAATATGATACAGAAGTATCTTCTATAGAGCTTAAACTTACTCCTGAATCAGACTTATTCGATGTAAAGGACGAAATTTCATCTTTGTTAGGACCTGAATTTATTGTACAGGACAGGTTCGAACAGCAAGAGTCCTCCTATAAAATGATGCAAATTGAAAAATGGATGACATTTCTCATCCTTAGTTTTATACTTGCTATCGCTCTTTTTAACGTGGTTGGCTCTTTATCTATGCTTATGATAGAGAAACAGGAAGATGTACGTACGCTGCGGAATATGGGGGCAGACGATAAGTTGATATCCCGTATCTTTCTTTTTGAAGGATGGATGATCGCTGGATTTGGGGCCCTGATTGGGATTGTTATTGGAATTGTTTTATGTTTGATTCAACAGGAGCTGGGACTTCTGAAATTAGGACAAACTGCCGGAGCCTTTATAATTGATGCTTATCCTGTTAGGGTAGCCTTAAGCGATGTGTTCACGGTATTTTTTACTGTTGTATCCATTGGATTTATTGCCGCTTGGTATCCCGTTCACCATCTTGGCAAAAAATGGTTTGCTATATAATCCTTTTATTTACTAACTTTGTATTAGTAAACTCATTGTTAAATGCAGATCATACCAAAAAACAACAATGCCTTAAGGCGTAGTATTCTTTTGTACAGGCGGGTACGCTACCGGAAAGGATATGGCGTACATTCTCCGTTTGTTTACAATGTAATCACAAAAGTCATTGAAGAATCAGGATCTTATTATCCATTGTCCGACATCGCTTTAACTCGATTGAAGCTTCATTATCGAGAAGAAATGGTGTCCTATCCGGATAAAAGAAATAAAGAAAAAAGCAAGCAGCAAACAATTGGACATCTTGTGCAAAAGAAAGCCATTTCTCCTAAACAGGGTGCGTTGTTATTTAAACTAACAAACTATTTCAAACCTGTACATATACTGCAGATCGGAACAACGATGGGCTTGTCTTCTCTTTATCTAACCTCCTATGCATCAGGTCTTCAATGTATTGCATTGGAAAGTTTGCCGGAGTTTGCTGCCGTTGCCCGGGAAACATTAAAAGAAGCAAGAAATCAGATAGATTTACGGGTTGGTAATTATCTGAATTTACTTCCGCAGGCAATACAGGACCTGAAGCAGCTTGATTTTGTTTTTTTTAATACCCCCAATGATGAACTTTCTTGTTCATTATTGTTTAATGAATGTGTGAAGCATGTTCATCAGGAGACGGTATTTGTTTTTGTTGGAATCAAGAGTTCTGCTAAAATGAGGAAGATTTGGGCTGCAATCTGCTCCCATTCTGATGTTACCGTTACTATTGATTTGTATTCTCTTGGTATCGTGTTTTTTAATAATAAGCTACACAAGCGCAATTATATAACATACTATTGAATTTTGATATTATGGGTACAAAAAAAAGTTTGATATACACTGGTACCGGAGATAAAGGTACTACATCTCTTGTCGGCGGCGAGCGCGTTTCGAAAACGCATCAACGGCTTGAAAGTTATGGAACTATTGATGAGTTGAATTCATTTATAGGACTGTTGGTTTCTTCGCTGGAAGATCAGGCAGATAAAGATTTCCTCCATTTTGTTCAACATAAGTTATTTACAGTTGGCTCTTATCTGGCAACGGATCAGAATAGCACAGAACTGAAGATCGAGAGCAAAGTTACTGCAGAAAGTATTACCCGTATTGAAAATGAGATTGATCGGTTGGATGCCGGTATCCCAAAAATGAGAAACTTTATTTTGCCAGGTGGATGCCGTTCTGCATCACTGGCACATGTTTGCCGTACTGTTTGCCGGAGAGCAGAACGACAGATTTACAAATTAGCAGAAACGGATCCTGTTGAAGAGCCGGTTTTGATTTTTGTTAACAGATTATCTGACTATTTGTTCGTTTTAGCCAGAAAAGAATGTATAATTAACGATGGCAAAGAAATAATTTGGGATTATACTTGCATCTAAAGAATATAGTTCTATTTTTGCGGAAAAATTAAGACCTGAACTAACTTTTTGGTAACTATTAATACTTTATAACTATGTATTGGACATTGGAACTAGCTTCAAAACTAGAAGACGCGCCTTGGCCCGCAACAAAGGACGAATTAATTGATTATGCACAGCGTTCTGGTGCGCCCTTGGAGGTGATTGAAAATTTGCAGGAGATGGAAGATGAGGGCGAAATCTACGAGTGCATGGAAGATATCTGGCCTGATTATCCGAGTAAAGAAGATTTCTTCTTTAATGAGGAAGAGTATTAATGTTTTTAATTAGATACACTGGAGGTGGTAAGCATTTGCTTACCGCCTTTTTTGTTTTATATCTCACACAATTTATTGCATCTTTTTTAGTTACAATAGGAGTAATATCGATATAACAAGGATGAAGAGGTTTTTATTGCTTATTGTTGTACTGTTAGGAAGTGTGAACATATCATACGGACAATACGATGCCCAGTTTAGCCAGTATTGGATGGCTATGGGTTATTATAATCCGGCAGTTGCAGGAGCATCAGATAATCTGAATTTGTTTGCTTTGCATCGTCAGCAATGGGTAGGAATAAAAGGAGCTCCCAAATCCTTTTTTGTATCTGCGGATATGCCCGTTACCTTTGGAAAATCTATTTTTGGAATTGGAGTCATTGGTTTTACTGAAAGCATAGGTCTTTTTAGGAATACCCATGTGGCAGGTCAGTTTGCATATAAAAAAAAATTGTTTGGAGGAACACTTAGTTTCGGATTGCAAGCCGGAATGGTTAATCAGGCTTTCGATGGGACGAAAGTGGATATTCCTGAAAGCGAATTTCATACCGGAACCGATGAAGGTATTCCAACAACACAAGTCGAGGCTATGACGGTAGATATAAATGCCGGCATTTACTTTACGCATAAAAACTTTTATGGGGGACTAGCTTCTACTCATATTTCGGAACCCGAGTTGGCGTTGGATGAAAATGTGTATACCTTTATAGGAAGAGCGTATAATTTAACCGGAGGATACAATATTCAATTGCGGAACCC
The DNA here is from genome assembly GCA_018054455.1 of Parabacteroides sp. Taxonomy (GTDB): domain Bacteria; phylum Bacteroidota; class Bacteroidia; order Bacteroidales; family Tannerellaceae; genus Macellibacteroides. The sequence continues at coordinate 4,928 of JAGPJL010000036.1, read as the reverse complement.
GTTGTATGAATTGCAGCCGTCTGTGTTTTTGAAAACAGACTTGCAATCGTTTCAGGCCGATATAACAGCCAGGGTGCTATATAACAAAATGTTTAGCGGAGGTCTTTCCTGGCGTGTCAATGAATCGGTGGTACTTTCTGTAGGAGCTATTATTGGTGGATTTCATGTAGGTTATGCCTATGACTTTCCCACAACAGCTATTCTTAAGGGAAGCACTGGCAGCCATGAATTAATGGTGAGGTACAAACTGAAGCTGAATAAAATAAAAACGGGAAAGAATAAACACAAAAGTGTACGTATATTATAATAGTATATGAAAAAAGTATGGTTAGTACTTGGGGCAGCAGCCTTGTTTACCTCGTGCGGAAGGCCGTTAAACGGCAGCGGAGGTGAACTAACGGGAGTCAGAACGGCATCCTTTAATGAGCCGGCTCCATTCGGAATGATTCTGATAAAACGTGGTTCATTTGAAATGGGTCCATCAGATAAAGATTCACTTTGGGGTACATCTCCTGAAACAAAAGGAGTTTCCTTCGATGCTTTCTGGATGGATGAAACTGAAATTTCAAATGCTAAATATCGCCAGTTCCTTTATTACGTGCGCGATTCCATTATTCGTGAACGGTTGGCAGATCCTGCCTATGGTGGTAATGAACTATTTAAAATTACTGAGGATAAGTACGGCGAACCTGTAACTCCTCATTTAGACTGGACCAGACCTATTCCATGGAAAAGAGCTACAGAAGACGAACAGCGGGCTATCGAGAGTGTGTACTATATTCATCCCATTACAGGAGAGAAACGTTTGGACGAAAAGCAGATGAACTACCGCTACGAGTGGTACGATCATACGGCGGCAGCCTTACGAAAAAACAATCTTGATCCCACAGCACGGGAACGGAATACGGATATAAAGGTTGATCCGAATCAGGTGATTATGATTTCAAAAGATACAGCTTATATTAACGATGAAGGAGGTATTGTAAACGAAACCATCACCCGCCCACTAAGTGGTTATCATGATTTTCTGCATACGCGAATAGTGAATATCTACCCTGATGAGACTTGTTGGGTTAATGATTTTAATAATGCGTATAATGAACCTTATATGCGAATGTATTTTACGCATCCGGGATACAATGATTATCCGGTGGTCGGAGTTTCTTGGGAACAGGCAACAGCATTTTGTGTATGGCGCACCAATTTCTTTAAAGAATCGGCTAATCTTCCTGCAGGTTATACAATAGAGCCTTTCCGTTTGCCTACTGAAGGTGAATGGGAGTATGCAGCACGTAACGGAAAAAACGGAAACAAGTATCCGTGGTCTACCAACGATTTACAAAGTAGTAAAGGTTGTTTTTTAGGGAACTTTAAACCGGGTAATGGTAATTATACAGACGATGGTCACCTTATTACTTCCCGGGTGGGATCTTATTCCCCTAATGAATTCGGCCTTTATGATATGGCGGGCAATGTGTCTGAGTGGACTTCTACAACTTATTCCGAATCAGGACCAAATCAAATGAATGATATGAATCCGGATTTGCGCTATAATGCAGCTAAGGAAGATCCGTATGCTATGAAGAAAAAGGTGGTTCGCGGCGGATCATGGAAGGATGTCTCTCAATTTATACGTTCCGACATGCGTTCATTGGAATATCAGAATGAAACGCGTTCATATATTGGTTTCCGGTGCGTCCGGACACAAATTGGGTTCTCTAAAGGAAAGAAATAAACATGGGTTTACTAATTATAATACTTCGAGATAATGGGAAAGTATAAAAAATATAAGAATAGAATTGAGATGTTTCTTTCCAGCGATATGGGAAAGCGAGTTCTGAATTTTTGCTACAGCTGGGGAGCCTCAATTGTTGTTTTAGGTGCGCTGTTTAAATTACTGCATCTCCCTTTTGGAAATGAAATGTTGTTCGTGGGAATGATGACTGAGTTTTTTGTTTTCTTTATTTCCGGATTTGAACATCCGGGTAAGGATTATCATTGGGAAGAAGTTTTCCCTGTTCTTAAATCCAAAAATCCCATGGACCGTCCGGAATTTGCTAATCAAAAAGTTTCCGGCCTTATGCATTCATCGGCGAATGAAGAAGATGATTCCAATGCAAATCTTCTAATTAATCCTATAGCCGTAAAGCAGTCGGCGGGATTAAGCGGTTCGCTTGATATTTCGGAAGAAGATACCCGTAACTTGTCGGATAGTATTAAGAAGCTTAGTGGAGCAGCTGATCAAATATCCAAAATGGCAGAGCTGACTGATGCAACGCAAAAATACCTGGATCAACTTTCAGGAATGGCCGAACAAATGCAGCGATTTAGCCAGACAACCAATAATCTGGCTGACGTATCAGATACCCTGCTTAGTTCTTATAAAAGTATAACTGATAATTCGGAAGGCATTAACCATAATTCCCGGGGATACGTACATCAGATGGAAGCTCTTAATCGGAATATTTCCGGGTTGAATACCATTTACGAAATACAACTCAAGAGTATCAGTTCTCAGATTGATACGATAGAACGTATCAATGGAGGATTGGGTCGCATTAAAGATTTGTACGAAGGTTCTGTTGTTGACAGTTCAGTATTTCGGACAGAGAATGAACGGATGGCTCAGCAATTATCGCAGCTAAATACCGTATACAGCCGATTGCTGCAGGCAATGACTGTTAATATGTATGGAGCTCCTGTTTATCCGGGTCAGCCACAACCTGCGCCTTCGCAAGGCTATCATCAGGCAGCTCCAACAACGTATCAGCCACAAGGAGCTCCATATGGACAAAATGCCGGACAAGCCGGTCTATAAAAACTTAAAGAAGCAAAATTATGCCACAAATATCAAATAATCCCAATTCACCCAGACAGAAGATGATCAATCTTATGTATCTGGTGTTCATTGCCATGATGGCACTCAATGTGTCGTCGGAGGTATTGGACGGTTTCGAATTGGTGGAAGGCAGTTTGCGTACTTCAATCGATAATTCATCCAAGCGGAACCAGATTGTCTCAGGAGAGCTTGATACATACTATCAGACTAATCCAGCCAAAGTAAAAGAATGGTATGAAAAAGGTCAGAAGGTTAAAAAGACTAGTGACGACCTTTATAACTATATACAATCTCTTAAGGTAAGAATTGTGAAGGAAGCAGATGGATCGGATGGAGATGTAGATAATATTGATCATAAGGATGATATAGAGGCTGCCTCTCAGGTAATGCTTTCGCCTGTGGTAGGAGAAGGGAAAAAGCTGAAAAATAATATTGATTCTTATCGTAAATTTCTTGGTGAACTGGTAACGGATCCAGCTAAATTGAAAGTACTTGAAGCTAGTTTAAGTACCGCATCAGTCAGAAGCGGACTTACAGTCCGTTCGTGGCAAGAGTCTTTATTCGAAAATATGCCTGTAGCTGCTGCTGTTACTATGCTTACAAAATTACAGAGCGATATACGTTATGCCGAAGGCGAAGCCCTCAACTACCTGCTAAGCAGTGTAGATATTGGTGATTACCGGGTAAATCAGATTACAGCTCAGGTAATTCCTCAAAGTCAGGTTGTAATGAGGGGAAGTCAGTATACTGCAAATATTGTTTTATCGGCTGTAGACTCAACCAAACGTCCAAAGATTTTTATTAACGGAGCTGAATTACCCGAAGCCAATAAAGGATTATTCAAAATTACCGCAGGGGCTTCCGGCACTTTCCCTCTAAAAGGATATATAGAGATGCCCGGTAGCGATGGGTCTGTAATGAGACGAGACTTCGTGAGCGAATATTTTGTTACCGAACCTACGGCAACAGTAGCTCCTACATTGATGAACGTACTGTATGCCGGCATAGCAAACCCCATTCGAATCGCAGTTCCCGGAATAGCCAGTTCGCAGATTACCGCAACGATGACCAACGGATTACTCACCCGAAAAGGCGAATTATGGGAAGCCAAGCCAAGCAAAGTGGGAACTGAGGCTGTGGTTTCTGTTAATGCGAGGATGGCCGATGGTCGTTCTGTAGAGATGGCAAAAACGACATTCCGTGTTCGTGCGCTTCCTGATCCGCTTCCTTATATTGAATATAAAGATGCGAATGGGAACTTCCGCAAGTTTAAAGGTGGAATGTTTGCCAAACGTAATTTGGTGGAAGCTGGTGGAATTAAAGCGGCTATCGACGACGATTTACTTAATGTAACCTATACCGTACTGCGTTTCGAATTGACCTTTTTCGATTCTATGGGAAATGCCATTCCCGAAGTGTCGGACGGAACTAACTTTTCGCAGCGGCAGAAAGATTATATTCGCCGGCTTTCCAAAGGGAAACGTTTTTACATCACGCGGGTAGTTGCGAAAGGCCCGGATGGGATTGAACGTACTATTCCAACCATCGAAGTTATTGTAAATTAATTGATTCCAGATATGAAACACATGCATTACATATTGATAGTAGGAAGTGCGCTGTTCTTTGCAAGCCCATCGATGGCACAACAAGAAACGCAAAGCCAGCAACAGACTCAGCAACGCAAATCACCAAGGGCAACAACCGGCTCCCGTACAGAGTCTTCGGACAGTAATGTTCCTGAACTTACAGTGCGAGCGCAGAATATGAATGAACACCTTACACAGGAGATTGGCAATGCACGTTGGATGCGTGTTGTCTACAGAGAAGTAGACCTGACTAAGGAACAAAATGCACCGCTTTATTATCCGGTACGCCCTGTTAATCAAAACGTGAATCTGTTTACGATAATTTTCCGGTTACTAAGTGAAAATAAAATTAAGGCATATGAATACCTGGATGGGTACGAAGTTTTTGATGCTGCTCACGAGGTGAATTTCAAAGATTTGCTGGACAGATTTTATGTTTTGTATAAGGAAGAGCCTGTTAAAGGAACTAACACAGTTAAGTATGTAATCGATGAAAGCGATGT